>CAIMCT010000556.1 GCA_903839535.1 uncultured Desulfobacteraceae bacterium | reverse complement strand
TATAAGCAGTTTACTATCTTAACATGCTTTTATTATAGCATTTTATTGTTATTTACAGAAAGACCTCAAAATTGTACTTAATCTTAATATGCCACAAATACCGCTATTTTCGTAAAAAGTCAAATCAGACGCTGTTTTTTTATTTTTACCATCATATCTGCAAACAGGAATAATATTTCGCAATAGGGCCGGAAAGATGCCTGCTCTGCCAGCGCTTTCCTCCCTCAGCAGGGAGGGTTGGGGGATGGTTCAAAATTGCAGATTATGACCGTTGACAGTATAACCCGTAACAATATGAATATTGCCGCCAATTTTGAAGAATTTGCTTACATTATGTTTAAAAAATGGCAGTTATAAACAACATCAGAATGTGTGTTCAATTAAACAGATTGTATCATCAACGTTTTTAACAGTAATATTATCATTTTCTATATGTTATAATAGTGTGTTATAAAGTTTTTAACACAATAAACAGGGTATTATTATTGTTTTTTTTATAAATAAATAATAAGAACACATCAAGAGAATAGGTGTGATGTCTGCTTGTATCCGTTAACAAATAGAACTTGTAACCCATAAACAAAACGGATAGAATGATTAATTCAGATTAAATACTTCGATATTGGATACTTTATGAGCATTCTTTCTTCAAGCGTTTCTATAACTCGTTATCAGGTGCTGGATCAACTGGCTGATCCTTTAATGGATACCTTAACCAGGCTTCTTACTCAAAATTCAATTGTTGAAATAGACGATGAGGATGTGGATCAATCCGCTGGGTGGACATCTTTTGAAGATCCTTTTACCCCTGATTTCACCGGCTCAGCGTTTGTGATGGGATCTCAATTCATTTTTTCTTTCCGCATGGATAAAAAATCAATTCCTTCAAAAGTTGTTAAAAAAAGGTTTCGTCAGCAAATTACAAAACTTCTGAAGGAAAGCGGCAAAGAATTTTTATCCCGAAATGAAAAAAAGCAAATCAAGGAAGATGTTATTCGCGAACTTTCACTTCGAATACCAGCAACACCGAATGTGTATGATGTTCTCTGGAATTATGAAAAATCAAGTATCTGGTTTTTTTCAACACAAAAAGCAGTTAGTGAGGCATTTGAAGTTTTTTTTACTAAATCGTTCAAACTTAATCTTGTTCGACTATTTCCCTATACCGCCGCCATGGAATCCCTCACAAATTCTGAGGAAGATATGCTGAACAAGCTTACACCTTCTCAATTCATGGAGTAAATAGTGTTAGATATATCCGTTGCATATAACCGTTATAAATTTTTAGGATATGAATTTTTGACATGGTTGTGGTTTGTTATCGAACATGATCCAGCCAAATTGAATCAGGTCATTCAGGAAAACGTCAACTTTACCATTGGCAACCGGATTATGCTGCAAAATGCTCTTCATGATGCAGTGGAAACCATTACGATCAAAGGGGATGATGCCGGATTGGAAGAGGGGATTCTGGCCCTTAAAAAAGGGGCGCTGGTCACAGAAATTCATTTGAGAGTTACGGAAGAAGAAAATGAATGGCAGCTTACCTTGAAAGGCGAAAGTCTTAATATCAGCAATCTTAAATTGCCTGAATCAGGACAGATCGAAACCAAGGATGACGTGGAAGGCGCTGTGCTGGAGAAGTTTTTTTTGTATGAAAAAATTACGGTCTGGCTGGATGCTATATATAATTTTTTTGTAAAAATCAGGCTTTCCTCTGAATGGAATGATGTGGTCGTTCCTCAAATCAAAAAATGGATACTGCAGTAAAAAAGGCTTATTCAATGAAATTCACACTGAAAAAATCAAAAATCCTGGATACACTGGCAAAAATACAGGGGATCGCCGGAAAAAAATCGAGCACGAGCAATGCCATTATATCCTGTGTACTTATTAAAGCGCTTGAGAACGGCCTTAAAATATATGTCACCGATTATGAAACCGGATTTATCGGCTTTTATCCACTTGATGTGGAATCAGAAGGCGCAATCGCCATCAATGCCAGAAAACTGTATGAAATTGTCAGGGATTTTCCAACCGAAGATATTCTTGTAAATGAAGTAGAAAATTTCTGGATAGAAATTGGCAATTACAATGTTCAATATCATCTTGTTGGAATGAATCCTGATTCTTTTCCAGAGGTTCCTGAAATAGAAAATATTCCATTCATCCAGATGGAATCGCGGTATTTTAAGAAAATGATTGATAAAACATCCATGATGTCGGCATCTGCCGAAGACAAACGTCCTCATGTTCATGGAGTTTGTCTGGAGACGGTTCAAAAAGAAGGTGAAAACTGGATCAGAGTTGTTTCAACAGACGGAAATCGTCTTGCCAGGGTGGAATACCCCTGTATAAATGAATCCGCCTTGGCCCTTGATCGAACAATTCTTGTTCAAAAAAAAGGATTTAACGAACTCTCTAAAATCATTATTCCACAAGGGACTCTTTCCATCGGTATAATGGACAACAAACTGTTCGTTAAACAGAATCAGGAAACAGTCAGTATTCAACTCCTTAATGGCGCTTTTCCGGATATCAGCGATATTCTTTTCATCAAGGATGCCAGGCAAATCATTCTTAACAAACAACTGTTCATTATGACGCTCAAACGCATGTCCATTTTTTCAACTGAAGATTACAAAGGTGTAATATTTAATTTTAATGACGATAAAATGATTATTACTTCAACGAATCCCGAACTTGGAGAATCCAAGGAAGAAATGTTTATTGTATATCCTGGCAGTCCAATAGAAGTCGCATTTAATCCCAGGTATTTTATTGAATCTCTTTCCGTGATTGAAGAGGATCAGGTCATATTGAGTATAATCGATGATCAAACACCTTGTTTAATAGAGGGAGAAAAAGATAAGAGCTATATCAGCGTGATAATGCCCATGAAAATATAGGATGAAAAAAAGAAATCAGGATAGGTCGGCGTTTGTTGCGTATTTAAGGTCATGTTTAAGGTCATGGATGTTTTAAGGGTAAAAAAAGAATAAAATGGAAAATCAGACATATACAGCGGATAATATAAAAATACTGGAAGGGCTGGAGGCTGTTCGAAAAAGGCCCTCCATGTACATAGGAAATGTGGATGTAGAAGGTCTTCATCATCTGGTTTACGAGGTTGTTGATAACAGCATTGATGAAGCAATGGCCGGATATTGCGATGATATCAAGGTGATCATTCACCTGAATAACAGTGTCAGCGTTGAAGATAATGGCAGAGGCATTCCGGTCGGAATTCATAAAAAGGAAAATGTTCCGGCTGTTGAAGTAGTAATGACAAAACTTCATGCCGGCGGAAAATTTGACGACAGTTCCTATAAGGTTTCCGGAGGACTTCATGGTGTTGGCATTTCTGTCGTCAATGCCTTGTCTATTTTCATCGAACTTGAAATTTATTCAGAAGGTAAAATTTACTATCAAACTTACTCAAAGGGAAAAAAGACCAGCGAACTTGAAATTCGTGGGACAACGGACAAACGCGGAACAAAGGTTCACTTTACCGCTGACCCAGAAATATTCGCCGTTACTACGTTTGATTTTGATATTTTGCTGCGCCGCCTCAGAGAACTGGCTTTTTTGAATAAGGGCATAAAAATTTCCATTGAGGATGAACGCTCGGATGTCAAAAAAGAATTACAGTACAAGGGTGGGCTTGTTTCATTTGTAGAATATCTGAATAGGCGCAATACACCGCTTCATCCGCCTATTTTTGTTGAAGGTGTCAAAAATGAAGTTAGTATCGAAGTCGCCATTCAGTACAACGACACCTATAATGAAAAACTGTTTTCCTTTGCAAACAATATCAACACGATCGAAGGCGGGACCCATTTGATCGGATTCAAGGCTGCCTTAACCAGGACCCTGAATCAGTATGCAACTAGCGGCAGCCTGCCCAAAAACCTTCAGGTCAAAATTAGCGGTGATGACGTTCGGGAAGGGTTGACCGCCATTGTCAGTGTTAGAATCAAATCTCCACAATTCGAAGGACAAACCAAGACCAAGCTGGGAAATAGCGAGGTCAAAGGGCTGGTTGAATCGCTGGTTAATGAAAAGCTGAACATTTTTCTTGAAGAGAATCCGGCGATCGGTAAAAAAATTATAGAAAAGGCGGTTGAGGCTTCCAGGGCCAGAGATGCCGCCAGGCGTGCTCGCGATCTTGCCCGCAGCAAAGGCTCTTTGCTGGATTCAACGCTGCCGGGAAAACTGGCCGAATGTCAGAGTTCCGATCCGAAGGAAAGAGAGCTTTTTCTGGTGGAAGGAGATTCAGCCGGTGGTTCCGCCAAACAGGGCAGAGATAGAAAATTTCAGGCTATTCTCCCCCTTAGGGGTAAGATTTTGAATGTGGAAAAAGCCAGGTTTGACAGAGTCATAAAAAGCGAAGAAATCAAGAATATCATTACGGTATTGGGAACCGGAGTTGGTGAAGAGGACTACAATGCAGATCAAATCCGGTACCATAAAGTCATTATCATGACCGATGCGGATGTAGACGGAGCTCACATCCGAACTCTACTGCTGACTTTTTTTTACCGCCAGATGCGCGAAATCATTGAAAAAGGCTATCTGTACATTGCCCATCCGCCACTTTTCAGGGTAGGTAAAGGCAGTCAGGCTCTTTATCTGAAAGATGAAAGGGCTTTTGACGAGTATATTTTGAAACGTGTATGTCAGCAAAAAGCAGTTAAAACCAGTGTCAGCGATGATCTTGTCACGGATCATCACTTACTAATGTGGGTCGGCGATCTTTCCGAATATTTTGCGATGATGAACAAGTTTATGATTCAGGGGTATCCATCCGAGCTTATGATGTGTCTGATCCGGGCTGGTGTTGCAGATAAGGATTTTATCAAGGATTTACAGCAGATGACAGTGCTGAGAGATGCGATCATTCAGGCGGGCTTTGATGTCACTGAACCGCTGTGGAACGAGGAAAAACATTTATATGAAATGACGGTGTCCAATCTGGAGGCGGATCAACTGAAACGACTGCTGACGGAAAGAACTGAAAAAGACTTCAAGCCTGTAAGAATCGGCAGAGGTCTTGTCTTTTCAAAGGATTTTCAAACATGTCTGCTGATAGGTGGCCGAATTGCGCTTTATGATGCGCCCCCGTTTCAGATTCTTGAAATCGGAAAGGAAAAAGAGGCCCTTGTTGCAGAAAACAAACATCAACTGCTTAGAATGATGATCGAAGAAGGTAAAAAAGGACTTGGCGTTCAGCGCTACAAAGGCCTTGGTGAAATGAATCCCGATCAGCTCTGGGAAACCACGATGAATCCTGATAAGCGGGTTCTTCTTCAGGTAAAAATAGAGGATACGGTCGAGACCGATGAAATTTTTACAGTGTTGATGGGAGAAGAAGTCGAGCCTCGTAGGGAATTCATTCAGAACAATGCCCTGCAAGTAAGTACGCTGGATATATAGAAAAGCCGTTTAAGATTAACACTTAACACAATTACGACAATGAACATCACGACCATTCAGGCAAGAGATATTCCGGATGCCTGGTTTCAGTGCGTCTATGAAATTATCGACAAGGGGCACCGCTATCAGATTGACAGGGGAAGTTTCCAAGGCCAGGAACGGCTTGAATTTGATTATATTACGGTGCAGATCAAGTATCCCGGAACCAGGCCACTGATACCTGATATTCCTGAAGCGCTGTGTATTCCGAACCCGGTTGCAGACGGCTATATTGAAAGCTATCTGCCCTACCTGATGACAGCAGAAAAACAGCCCAATGAAGACTACACTTACGGAGAATATCTTGAGCCTCAAATTGCCGAGGTGATTCGCATGTACCAGCAGGACGGACACAGAACCAATCAGGCATACATGACGGTCGGTGATCCGAACGCTCTGTTATTGAACGACCCGCCATGCCTTCGGGGAATCGACACGCGGATAAGGTATGGTAAACTCCATTTTATGGTGTACTTCCGGTCATGGGATTTGTGGAACGGTTTTCCCGCAAATCTTGGAGCCATTCAAATGCTGAAAGAATACATGGCCCAGGAAATAGGTGTTGAAGATGGCGAGATTATTGCCGCCAGCAAAGGACTGCATCTTTATGACTATATATGGGAGCTGGCCCGGCTGCGAACAATGAAAACTGTGTAAAGTGAGAGGAATGAACAAATTCGATAGATTGGGAAAAGCGTTGCTTGAGACGGCCAAAGATATGCAACATGCCGGACTTATGGATGAGGCTGATTATAGGAAAATCACCTTGCGCCATCTTGGCGTGAAAAAAAATTTGTGGCTGGATCACTGACCGGTGAAGACATTCGTGCGATGCGCGAGCAAGCTCACTTTTCGCTCACGCATTAATTATTTTAAAAATCAATATTACCCGGGGTTCTGGGAAATGGAATGACATCGCGAATATTGGTAATTCCGGTTATCATCATGATCAATCGCTCAAATCCCATCCCAAAACCGCTGTGCGGCGCTGATCCGTAACGCCTGGAATCCAGATACCACCAGTAGTTTTCTTTGAGGAGTCCCATTTCACCCATTCTGGCCTCAAGCACATTTAGACGTTCTTCCCTCTGACTTCCTCCAACGATCTCGCCAATACCAGGAACCAGAATGTCCATCGCCGCTACAGTCTGCTGATCCGCATTTAACCGCATGTAAAACGGTTTGATGGTTTTGGGATAATCATGGAGAATGACCGGCTTTTTAAAATGGGTTTCTGTCAGATATTTTTCGTGTTCGGATTGAAGATCGATGCCATAAGTAACGGGATAGTCAAACGAAACTTTTGACGTTTTCAGGATTTCCACTGCTTCAGCATAAGGTAGCCTTACAAAATCGGATGATAAAATGTGATTCAAGGTCTCCATCAGGGTTTTGTCCACAAAATTTCCAAAAAGTTCCATGTCCTCCCGGCACTCCCGAAGTACATGGCTGATAAGGTAGCGAATTAGTTCCTCGCCGAGATTCATGTTTTCTGAAAGATCACAAAAAGTCATTTCCGGCTCTATCATCCAGAATTCTGCGGCATGACGGCGGGTATTGGAATTCTCAGCCCGAAACGTTGGGCCGAATGTATAGACATCTCCCAGCGCCAGTGCAAACATTTCTGCGGATAACTGTCCTGAAACTGTTAGGCTGACCTCTTTGCCAAAAAAATCCTGCGAAGCATCCAGTCCCCTGTCTTTTAAAGCCGGATTCTTGATATCCAGCGTCGTTACCCTGAACATTTCTCCGGCGCCTTCACAGTCTGAACCTGTGATGATTGGAGAATGTATGTAACGAAAGCCACGGTCTCTGAAAAACGTATGAATGGCGTAAGACAGTTCGGATCGTATGCGAAACACTGCGCCATACTTGTTGGTTCGGGGTCTTAGGTGGGCGATGGTTCTGAGATACTCATCACTGTGGCGTTTTTTCTGAAGCGGAAAAGTTTCCGGGGCCTGACCGATGACCAATATCCGGGCAGCGGTGATTTCCCAGCTCTGGCCTTTGCCCTGTGACGGAACCAGACTGCCGGAGATGCTGACCGCTGATCCAGTGGTCAAACGTTGAATCTCATCGTAATTTGGCAGGTTGCTGGCTGCGATGATCTGAATATTTTTCAGGCAGGACCCGTCATTGACTTCGATAAATGAAAACCCCTTGGAATCACGGCGGGTTCTGACCCATCCGTTTACCAGGACCTGATTCATTGGAATTTTGGATCGGAGCAGTCTGTTAATTTTTATGCGATTCATAGATAGACCTCGTTATGATTTTATAAAAAATATGTATCTTTCTTAAACTCGATCACCCCATATATGAAAATGATACTTCCCCCTTTGGAAAAAGGGGATCGAGGGGGATTTTTCAGGTAGATAGACTCATAACTCCCCCCTGGCCCCCCTTTTTCAAAGGGGGGAATCCTTTCGATTTTAGTTGTGATTAGCGGGCACGAGAGCGTTCGATGAAATTTAAGAATGATACAAAAATATTGTGATTATCTTATACGATGTATTGGAAAAAGTCCAAAAATTCACACCCGGTTTTATTTCTATGAGAGATGAGCAGTCAAAATAAATCTTGCATCTATCACTCAATCCTCACATTTTGCTTATTTTTTTAACATTTTATAATTACGTTCGATTTTGCTGAACAAAGAATTAATATCTTGTTATAGTCATCATAAAACCTACAAATTTGAGGGTTATATTCTAACATGATTGAAATAGTTGATGAGCTGCCGATAATTTTTGCAATGCTTAAGAAACTATGTGTTCAGGAACATCGACAAACATTTTTTCCCTCACGGCAATTGGACGACTGAGCTATGCGGCGCTTTTCAGGGGTGTCCAGCAGCGTGTCTGGCGCAATACTACTGATTTTACCGGATATGTGAGGAATCATGATCAAGTGGGGGTGCGTTTTGCTTCTTCGGCGCTAAAGAACGATATCCTCCGGAGAAGTTCCGTGGCTTGTTGCGGGTCAGGCGCGGAACAAATCGCAGAAACAACAGCAAGGCTATCCGCTCCTGCCTGTACGATCTCGGCGGCATTTGATACGTTGATCCCCCCGATCGCGACCAGGGGATGACGAGATATAGCTCTGACTTTCCGCAACCCGTCAAGTCCCCAATGATTCCGGGTGTTGGTTTTTGTCGGTGTGGCGAATATCGTACTGATGCCTAAATAGGCGACATCAAAAGCTTCCGCCGACTCAACCTGTTCCAGTGTTTCAACCGATAAACCTATAATGGCCCCAGGCCCCAGCAACTTTCTGACAAGCGGATACGGCATGTCTTCCTGCCCGATGTGAACCCCGTTGGCACCGACAGCCAGCGCCACATCAACTCGATCGTTGATAATCAAAGGAACGGTATATGTAGCCAGAATCCTCTTGATGCGTTGAGCTTCTTCGATAAAAAAACGGGTTGAAACATCCTTTTCCCGAAGTTGAACCATCGTTGCGCCACCTTTTACTGCCATGAGAATGACGTTATCCAGAGATTTTCCGGAGAGAGATGCACGATCCGAGACCAGATAGATTCCAGTTATGTTCATAGGAATTTCTACAGCTCCTTGAGTGGGAGATACCTTGCCATTTTACTTTCTGCAAGAACATTCTTTAATGAACGCATCATCTCTGAATGATGTTCAATAGAGCTTCTATTGCTTGCTTCCATCGTTTATAGAAACAGTTTTCCCGGCTTTTACAGTGACAGTATCCGTCCATTCGTCAAATCCTTCCATTTTAAGGATGAGTGTATATGTGCCAGCCGGCACATCGACCAGTTCCGCAGGTGTTACGCCCATATATTTTTCATCCATATAAATATCTGCACCTGGGGGATTACTGGTTATCTTTAACTTGCCGGAAGGCTTTGTCTGATCATTTTGTGGAATGACATCCTCTATGGATGGCTTTGTATGATCACTTTGTGTAACACTATCCACAGACGGTTTTGTATGATCACTTTGTGCAACGTTATCCACTACAGACGGTTTTGTCTGATCATTTTGCGCAACGTCATTCACTACAGACGGCTTTGTCTGATCACTCCGTGGAACGTCATTCACTACAAACGGTTTTGTATGATCACTTTGTGGAACAGCTTTCGTTGTAGATGGCTTTGAGCCGCCTTTATTGAGTTTTTCGATTTTTCTTTTTGCGATTTCTCGAAATGCACCACCTGGATATTTTATTAAATAATCCTCAAATACATCCGGATCGGTTTCACTCATGATGGATTCCCAATACAGAGCCTCAATTTTTGATCCAGAAGGTGATTTATCCGCTTCTGGCTGCACCTGAATTGTCACCGGTCCGGAGAAATAAAACTCACCCAGAAGCGATCCATACTCCCAAGGAACCTGTTTGTTATTTGTGGAAGAAATCACCTCTTGTCTGACTTTTCGAAGCATCAGGCCGATCTCCACACCTGGTGTTTGAATATGTTTTAATAGGGCCTCGGTATAGGGGCTGTGTTTTCCTTTTCCATCCGCCGCCACTTCGCCCTCTTTGGTCGAATAGGATATCATTGTTCCGGCTGTGGCTTTCATCGGCGCGAGTCCTCTTCCAATTGCGGATGATCTGCTTTCTCCCATGCCTCTGGCCAATGTCTGCGACAGCGGGTTGTCCCGGCAAGCATCCAGAAACAGCAAATTCACCCGATTATGACCTTCCATCTGCTTCAACACAGTGGTCAGATCACAGGAATCCCAGTGCAGATCACGTTCGTTTTTCAAAGCACTATTGATGGGCAGAATATAATTATTGCCATCCACTTGGATTCCGTGCCCGGAATAAAAAAAAACGGCTGCGCTTGCCCCTTCCAGCTTGTTTCCAAATCGCCTCAGTGCCTGATCCATCTCTGTTTTTGTGGCATCCAAAACCACATCAACGTCAAACCCGATGCGCTTCAAAACCTTTCCTATCTCTGTTGCATCGTTTCGGGGATTGGCAAGGTTAGGCGCGTTCTGGTAGGCGCTGTTGCCAATCACCAGCGCCACGCGATTCTCTGAGGCGACTGCCTGGAACGAATGACATTGAATCAGAAACATCAGATTCAGGATAATCAAAAGTCTCGATAAAAAAAGCGGATTTCTGTGCATTGGTCACCTCTGATATGGGTTGCAAGGATTTTTTCCAATTCATTTCTTTCGCAAAAGCCGGGCCAAAGCCTGTTTGTTCACCGCCTGAATCCAATCACTCAGCAGCAGGTTAATTTTGTCTGGTCCATCACCATGAAATGTCTGGTTGAAAACTGCCTGGCCCGAATCAATCTGAATCCATCTAATGGTTACGGTAAGCGTATGCAATGTCTGGCCGAATTCACCCATTATGATCTGCTGAGCTACACCCGCATCGGCCTGGCCGAGCAGAGTAAGCCAGCCGCTATCCATGTTCTGTCGCCACATGGAATAATTTTGACCATATACCGGCAGAACCTGTTTGATCAACATATTTGGATATTGCAGTATCAATAGCGTCACCATTTTTTCGGAAAGGATTCTGTCCATTCCAAGGCGATTGAGCTGACCATAAGACAATACCGGGGGAGTCACAAGAATATATGGCGAACGGTCTACAATCTGTGGAACAATCGCGGATAAGGTGGCATTAAGTAGCGTCTGCAGCTCACAGGCCATCGCATCTTCGGGCGACTGTTTCAGAACCGGTTCAAGATATCGATTTGCTGCGGAATAATCTTTCTGGCAATAGGACAGGAAAGCCAGGTTAAAAAGGGCATCCGTGTTCATCGGATGTACCTGGATTGCGGTTTCAAAAAACAGTTTCGCCGATTGGCTGTTTCCGCTCAAAAAGGTCAGAACGCCTCGACTGTTTAATGCCCGCGCCCGGTCAGATGGATTACCTGCTGGAGATTCAGCAGCTTGTCCAAAACACCCATCCGCACCTGAGATATCGCCTGAAGCCCATAATTGTTCCCCTTTTAAAATCAGTACATAAGGATCGGATGAATTTTTTGCCAGCGCCCTATTCAGGAAGGTTTCCGCCTGTTGATTGAGACCAGCCTCCCGATAAATTTCAGATAGCAGAGCAACTCCGATTCCCGTGGTATTTTCTGGTTTGTCTGTAAGGCGAACCAACATCGCAATCGCCTTGTCGATGCGGTGGTTCTGATAGTCCTGAATGGCTGTTGCGTATATGGTGGAGAGTGGATCAATAACCGGTGCTTTTTCAACCGGCTTGTCGAGTGATGATTGTTGAAGGGAATGACCCCATATAAAAAAAGCAAAACCAATGCCAGCCGCCATCAGGATTATCGGCAGGATTACCGGCAGGAAGAGTTTCCGCCATCTGTAACCGCTGCGTTGAACCCGTGGAAGGGACGGCATCGGCATCGGCGTTGGAGGATGGCATTCTGGAACCGGCATCAGAATATCCAACGGATTTCCATAATGAACGTATGCCGACCAGACGGGTATAAACTCCGGATGCTGGCGCATGCATTCCTGCCTGGCAGTCAAACAGGCTCTGCCAATGGACTTGCCGTTCAGCAGTTCCTGATAGACATACCTGGCGAATTCAGCACTTGCAGCATCATGAATCACCCAGAGTGCGCCGATAAAATGTCGAACACCCGCCAGCAAAAAACCGCCACCCATACCCAGATCACCGATTGATGTGGATTCGGGGAGAACACACAGTCCGGTTGCAGCAGATGCGCATGAGTTGGAAAATACCAGCATTGGCGGATTGTTCAGCCCGGTAAAATCTGATGCACTCAGAAAGCCGTCTGACAAACGCCAGCCGCGTTGATCTGGTCGATTCGGGGCAACAGCGGAATGACCGGCAAAATGAACGATATCATAGATTTCAATCAGTTTCAGAATATTAAGACGGGTTGCCCGGCTGCCTCCGACGACCTCGACCTGAAAATGAGACATGTTGTCCAACATATCCATCAGGATTTCGACTTCCTGATCGACCGATGACAGGGTACCGCTGGGATCGGCAATTATCAGAATTTTAATTGGATACGAGACGTTTTTGGAAACATTTTTTGATAATTCAGTTGATGGGTTGGCAATCAATATCTGACGGGACAGACAGAACCGCATGGACAGATAGTGATTGCCATCGAATGCAATTTCCCAGGGGATATCCATCAAGCGGGCATCCATGCGGAGGATCAGCTCCTGTGAAGACGAATGTTCCAGCATCATTCGAACACTTTGGGGAATACACTGGGTATAGATTATCCTGCCAAGTCGGCTGAACTCAGAAAGACTTTCCGGAGATATAGTAAATTGAGATTGTTTTGTTTGGCACCGCCGTGAATCGACGGGGCAGGTGAAACTGGCTGCGATCTGCTGAATTTCCTTGAAAACGCTTTGAATCAGGGTATTATCTATGGGCTGCTGATGATAGCCCGAAACAGATGTCGTATCAGCAGTATCAAAAATGGCCACTTCATCTTTTTTGTAGATTGAAACGACCATTGGTGATTTCATTGCATCGCCTTTGGTTCCGACTCCGGCTGCTGGAATATCTTTTGGTCGATGATCCAGTCAATCTGTCGAGCAGGTATTTGCAGGCGGTACTGACCTGGCCGTATGTGTGAAATTGTCAGCTTGCCGAAAGCATCAGTTTTTTGAGAGTACAAAATAGTAGTATTGTCCTTCAACACAATCCGAATGCCAGATGCAGGCTGATCTGCTTGCGCCAGTCGAATTTCAAGATCGACCTGATTCTGATCGACGTGGGTCAGTTGAAGACTCATCTGCTGTTTATCAACGATCTGTTCAATCCACAACTGTTTCCGTGGAATGCTGTCTGCAGATCGAAAAGCCATTGCTGGAACCCCCCCACGAATCCAGTCAATCGTAACCGTATCTGGCATCAGGGTATCTTTTAATAGCTGAATGGATGAACGCGCCAGTCGAATCGCCAAAAATGGCAGCGATGGCTTGAACTGAACATCCGGAGTATTCACTTTTTTACTGGCCAAAAGGTATTCTGGCAAAAGATATTCTGGCTGCATAAATCTTTCAGGGACAGTTGCATCCGCATCATCATGCTGCAGGAAAGAGTCAGTTCGCGCCAGATCCAGCAACCGCAGCACACAGACATCACAGCCTGCCAGATGGTCATGGGTACGGAAATACGGCGCATGCACTTCTTTCAGATAATAGGCCAGCAATTCTTCACTGTCAGGACAATGGTTCAGCATGCTGCATCCTTTCCGCATAGACGAATGACTTCCGCCTTCAGACGTGCTTTGGTTTTATAAACTTTGGCGCTGACCGCGCCGATGCTGGTCATCATCAATTCTGCAATGTCCTTGTATGCCATGGTTACAGACTGATCCGACATATCGGCCACAAATATCTCTGTCTGATGCAGTCTCCAGGCATATTTACGCTCCAATTCCAGTTTTTCATGATTCAATTTCCAAATCAGAGATGTCTGGTTATTATGCTCTGCCGATAGAAGTTCACTTTCGATTTGGATCAGTCTCTTTTGATACGCCAGACGGCGCCAGTGAATTACAGCAAGTTGATCCAATCTGGAATCGACTGCTGCAACCTTTTCACCCAGTTGATGTTCAACTCTTGCAACCCACTTGACAACTTCGGTCAGCTCCCGACCGGTCTTTGCGGCAATCTGCCGAACATCCTCTGTCAATGCAGGGAAATCCGCCAAATAAAGTATTCTGAGAATCAAAAACGCCGGCTGCTTGAAAATCTGCAGAAAGCAATCCAGCCACGGTGTTTTTTCCCGCTGATGGTAATCGTCATCTGCATTCAATTGATTTTCCAGACCGCTATCCGGATTATCCAGAGACTCGGTATTCAATTGCGGGGATGTAGCTCGCAGCCACTCCATGCACATATCTTTCAGGACATAATACTTAAGATAATTTACAAGAGAGATGCGCTCCCCCTTGAAACGTGCAAGCCGCTTGAAAATTCGGTCTTTCTCAAAAACATACAAATAAAAATCACCTGCTTTATCAGAATCCATTTTCAAAAAACGCATCGGATAGTTGTAAATCAGAACCCCATATTCGGTTTGAAAAATGGCTTTGTTTGCCAACACATCAGCATCTTGACAGGGATTTTTGTCATCCCCTGAAGCGTCAGATGAAATTTTTTGAATTTTTGTTCCCTGGTGCATGGGTATCCGCAAAAAAATTCTATTGGAGCATGATATCTTGTTGTAACCTGCGATCACTGAAATATCAGAAATGAATCAGTCCAACGTATATACGCTACCCGCGTTCATATATACTTGAGAATGGATAAATTTATGAATTACCCATGTATGGAGGAGTTTGCACAAATTCATACGGACCGCAGTATGCCAGATAGATTTTGACCTGCTATTGGTAACACCTATGTCAGGTGCATCCTTCCATTTAACGCTGTGATCTTTAACTGCGAATGAAAACTGATTTGTATAATAAATGTTCCGACTTCATTGTCTCCAATGTCTACTATACTGCGAACTGGCATAATCTGCGCTTTTCATAAACTCCCTCTCTCAGCGGGGGAGGGTTGGGGTGGGGGATCAAAAACGTAAAATTATGCCGGTTCGCAGTATACATCGCCATGGAAGGGAAGGGATTCTCCATCTTCAAGCAGCCCTTCGATATGAAATTGAAGCGCTTCTGTAGCCATTGTGAACGCAATGTCCAGTCCGGTTTTCCTACCCCGCAGAAGAAATTCGGTTTTGTATCCAAAATGTTCAATATATCATTCGGGGTTTTGGGCAGTTTCACCACCTGAATCAGTTGCTTCAACTGCCGAATATCTCTTACCGTCATCAACTGGGGATGAATCATGATACCTTCAAAGTAAAACTTGACATCCACCAATGCACCCAGATTGGCAAGATTACAAGCCTGATATCGAAATCCGAGACATCGGTCAATAAAACGAAAAGTGGATGTTAAACAGATTTCTCTTGTTTAATATCCACTCCAGCTAACATCCGTCAAACTGGTGATTATATCCCTCCATAAGGTCCGATGGTGAATACCACAGGGATATTGATCGTTCCATCCATACTTTTCGTCAGATTGGTGACGACTGCATTTGTTGAAACGATGGAAAATTCGTATGTGACAGTAGTACCGCCGGGGAAACGATTCATAAGGTCGTTCCCTTTGATGGTGGTCGTGCCGTGATTATGAAGTTTCAACGCTTCGGCGCTTCCGGATTCGGGAATCTTTCTTCCGTCCGCATCCCTCGCAGTAATAGTTATATTGACTCCACCTGTCTGGATGCCACCAGACATATCGGAAATTTGAATGGTATTCATATCACTGACATAGTTGGTCGTATAGTTGGTTATCCCACTGGCGTAAACCGTTGGGATGTTGATACTACCGTCCGAGCTGCTCTTGACATTGGTGATCACGACATTTGGTGAATCAACTGTAAAATCGTAAGTCATGGGTGGGCCGGAAGCGGAAGAGAACTGCTTGGCTAGCTCTGCACCAGTGATCTTTATCGTTCCATAATCGTAAATTTTATGAATTACAGTTCCAGTCTCGACAATTTCCGCTCCGGAAGCATCCCAAGCCTTGACTTTGATAGCAACGCCGGATTTATCCAATTTACCCGAAAAATCCGAAATAGAGATAGTATTTTGGGGACCGATGGTGTTTGATACAAAATTGCTGATACCAACAATATAAACGGTTGGAATGTTTACCGTTTCATCATCAATGCTGTTTTTCACATTAGAAATAATCAGCTTGGGTGAGGCGATGGTAAACTCGTAAGTCATTGGTATACCAGATGGAAAACGGGCAGGGAGGGATTTCCCGTCAATGATGGTTGTGCCACGACTGTAAAGCTTCAAGGGATCAGCAGATGTTGATTCCGGAATGGCATTACCGGATACATCCCAGGCAGCAACGGTAATCGCAATACCACCGCTGGCAATGGTACCGGACATATCCGTCACTTTAAGGGTATTTCTGGAACCGATGGAGTTCGAGACAAAGTTGCTTTGCCCGTTTGACTAAATAATGGGTACCTTAACTGTGCCTCCAGTGCTGTTAGTGATGTTGGTGATAAACCTTTTCGAAGATCCGACTGAAAAGGTATAAGCTGCCGGAGTGCCAGCGGTGAATCTGTCCTCAAGGTCTTTACCAGTAATGCTGGTGGTTCCGTGATTGATGATTGACAACGGCGAGGCACCAGTTGCCGCTGTGAGCTGCTTTCCGTCTTTATCCCATGCCGTGACAGTGACAGCCCCACCACCAACAGGAAGCGAACCCGACATATCCGTAATCTTGACCATATCAATCTCATCAATTGAATTTGATCCAATTATGGGAGTAGGAGTAGGAGTTGGCGTTGGAGTAGGAGTTGGTGTCGGAGCTGGAGTTGGTGTCGGAGCTGGAGTTGGTGTCGGAGCTGGAGTTGGTGTCGGAGTTGGAGTTGGTGTCGGAGCTGGAGTTGGTGTCGGAGCTGGAGTTGGTGTCGGAGCTGGAGTTGGTGTCGGAGCTGGAGTTGGAGTTGGCATCGGCGTTGCTGCCTGTATTACCGTCACATCCACCTTGGGGCTTCCCGTTGCACCGGTTACTGTTACCCGGACGGTGGCAGTTCGGGGCGAGGTGCTGGTATTGGGAGTAAATGAGCAGATGATAGTTCCTGTATCCGTACCGCTGGAACCCGATGTGATCGAAAGCCAACCGCCACCAGATATTACTGCGGCTGTCCAAGGCATGGGTTTAGTTCCGGTGTTGGAAACACTGAACGTGGTTACACCAGCATCTTTCGAAACAGCTCGACTGGATGGACTTACTAGGAGATCCAATGACTGCCCACCACGAACAGCGCGGACATAGTTGCCGTGGTTCTTATTGGTGTTGTAGTCATCGCCATCGTACAAGGACATTCCCCACGCACTAGCTGTATTGAGCGTGTAGGTAGTTGATGCCCAATAAAAGGACGAAACTGTATCCGGAAAGTACATAGTATTGATTGCAGGATTATTGCGGCTGTAATCTACCAGGCTACGTAATTCCTTGATGGTAGGGAGTCTCCAGTCCGAATAGCCGCCAAGATTCAGCTCTTCACAATAGACTAGCGCCAACTCCCATGTATTTGTTTTGGAATAACCATCTTGCTGCCAAGTCAGGCCAGTAGAATTATCTGTAACTGTACCATCTTTGTTATCCGTATAACTGCCGATAGTTGTCGATGCATCATATATCAACCCGCTGTCAACAGCATCAAATGATCCAATAGCCAAATGACTCACTGATGATCCTGGTTGTCCACTACGAACGGCACGGACATGGTAATTGGTGCTTTTACTGTATTTGTAGTCGTAGTCCAAGCCGGAAAAGCTCCCACCCCACGCGAGAGTCGTATTGTTCGTGTTGGTGTTAGATGACCAATAAGAGGATGCCATGGTATCAGGAAAATACTTAATATTTATTGTTGGTCCAGGATACGAAATATCATAATTGACGATCGAAGCAAGTTCGTTGATGGTGGGCAGCCGCCAGTCCTTATATCCGCCATAATTCGCATCATTCAGGGTTTTAATAAAGTATTCGGTATTCGTCGTGCCGTCACCCGGTGTTCCGGCATTGCCACCGTTGGTAGCCGGATTGCTGTCGTACCAAGTGTATTTGTTATCCTTGTCATGGATTTTACCATCGTCCGTCTTATTTTCCCATATTAGGCCAGTAATATTGTCCATTATCATAACCCATGACAGGTCCGAATCCGGCAGCGCTTTACCGCTGCCGTCCAACTTGGTGTAGGACATCGGGTTGATGCTGTAGCAGGCATCCTGGCCGTAAAGAGCCTGACCGGGCGAGGGGCAGATGATTACATTTCCGTCCATATCATAGCATTTGCTTTGTCCGGTGTTCGGCACCGGCACGGCCCATGCAATTGCATTAAGCATCAAAATAATAAAGCCTAAAGTACTTATCAATGTTTTTTTCATGATGTTTTCCTTTTTTTATGTTTGTAAGGATTGCTGTTCCGAATAAAGTCAAGTTCAAAATTTAACATCATTTGAGAATAAACAGATTGTAGGCGTAAATGCAACAGAAAAGTGATTTTACGAGTTCATCAGCATCTTGAGTTTTCGAAAACTATGACATAGTGGCACTAATTTTGCTTATCGACAATCCCAACTTTCTTTATGCTGATAAATAAAAAGGTTATATAACCATCTGCTGCCAGCATCTATCTGCGATCCAGTGTTCGATATTGAATGGCCTCCGCCACATGATCTACCTGAATATCCGGCGATCCATCCAAATCAGCAATGGTTCTGGAAATCTTGAGTATCCGGTTGTAGGCCCGGGCGGAAAGCCCCAGCCTGTCGATGGCGGATTCCAGAAGCGCGCTGGAAGGAATATCTGTTTTACAGAATTTTTTGATCTGACGGCTGGACATCTGGGAATTGCAATACATTGCAAGCTGATAAAATCTCCTGGACTGTATGGCTCTGGCCGCAGCAACGCGACTTCGAATTGCAGAGGATGGCTCTTCGGAACAGTTGCCCATCAAGTCCTTGTACGGGACGGCCGGCACATTGACATGAATGTCGATGCGGTCCAGAAGAGGGCCGGAAATCTTTGAACGATATTTATGTATCTGCTGGGAAGAGCAGCCGCATTCGTGCTTGGGATCTGAAAAATAACCACAGGGACATGGGTTCATAGCGGCAACCAGCATAAAACTGGAAGGAAAGGTGATGGTTGTTGCGGCTCTTGAAATGGTTACCTGCTGATCTTCCAGCGGCTGGCGGAGAACTTCCAGAACGTGTTTTTTAAATTCGGACAGCTCATCCAGGAACAAGACCCCGTTGTGCGCCAGACTGACTTCACCTGGCCTGGGAAAATGACCGCCGCCAATCAAGCCTGCATCGCTTATGGTGTGATGCGGGGACCGGAACGGTCTGCGAACAACAAGCGCCTGATCTTTTGCAAGCATTCCGGATACGCTGAATATCTTAGTGGTTTCAATGGACTCATCAAAGCTGATGGGCGGAAGAATTGACGGAATCCGTTTGGCCAGCATGGTTTTGCCGGAACCCGGCGGGCCAATCATAATTAGATTGTGTCCCCCGGCTGCAGCTACTTCCAGCGCCCGCTTGGCAAGCTCCTGCCCCATGACTTCCGCATAATCCAAATCATACTCACCGGTTTCATCAAACATGCGTGAAACATCGCTTATTTCAGGTGAAATTGGCGAATAGCCCCTGAAAAAATCAATAACCTGGGGCAGGGTTTTAACGGGAAAGACCACAATATCCTGAACCACGGCGGCTTCCAGGCGATTGTCATAAGGAACGACAATTGACGGATAACCTGCTAGTTTTGCTGCAATCGCCATGGGAAGAGAGCCGTTGACCGGTTTGATACGGCCGTCCAGAGACAGCTCTCCAAGTATCAGGCATCCGGAAACCGCTTCTGCAGGAATCAGCTTGGTCGCAGCCAGAATTCCAACTGCTATGGGAAGATCAAAACCAGTACCCTCTTTCTTGATATTGGCAGGCGCAAGATTTACCGTAATCCGATCGTCTGGAAATGTATATCCTGAATTTTGAATTGCGGCTCTGACTCGCTCCTTGCTCTCTTTCACAGATATTTCCGGAAGCCCGACAATGGTAAAGTTGGGAAGTCCGTAGGAAATATCCACTTCAACCTCAACCAGATAGGCATCCACTCCGATTACGGCGCTGCTTAATATTTTTGCCAGCACTGGAGCCCCCTTAAAAACAATAAAGCCCTTGCGTTCCGGCTTTTTTTATAGCGGTTTATTCGGCAGTCCGACAATGAAGAGATATATCTCAATTGAACATATCTCCAGCCCCCGTTTAGTGTATCACCCAGCAGGGTGAACCATGGCTGATGCGGGAACAATCGTTACCTTTTTTTGAATTTCAGGAAGCTCTTCCTGAAGAATCTGAAATGTCAGCGGATATGGATGCCCGATGGCCAAAGCCTGACCATTTATCAGGGCCTTTTGTAACAGCAGGCGAAACTGCTTACGAATCATCTCTGGATCATGAACATTATCCAGAAATACGTCGCGTTCAGCGAATGGCACCTGAAACAACCTGGCAGATGATCGCGCTTTACTTTCGTGAGTGGTTCGGCTGTCGATAAAGAAAAGCTCTCTCTTTTTGATACCTGAGATCAACTGATTCATCTGATCTGATGAGGCCGTCATTTTTGAGCCCATATGATTGTTGACCCCTTTAATATAGGGAACGGCATCCAGATCATCATTCAACTGACGTATCAGCGCATCCGGCAGCATTGTGGTCATCAACGCTCCAGGGCCAGGATTGACGGCTGGATATTCCAATGGCTCCATAGGAAGATGAAGCATCAGGTCCAGCCCTTTTTCTCTGGCCATCTTGATGATTTGTTTTTGATAAGGACTATGAGGAAGGATAGATAAGGTAATCGCTACATTAAGACCGATAAATTTTTCGGCAATTTTGGAATCATATCCGATATCATCAATGATGATGGCAATCGAAGGCACAATTCCCTTTTGTAGCGGCATGGGTTTGTTCAGAGCTTCCCGTACAGGTGGAACTGATGGCTCGGTCTTGGGATATATCTCGAAGGCAGGCGGCTTTATTTCCGTCGGCTGATGGATCGGATATCTTTTCACTTCAGGAATCGCCGCTATCGGATCCGATATCTGTCCGTGTTTGTTTTTTTTCAGCGAATGATTCACCAGAAACCCCAGAATCAGCACCAGAACAATTAAAAAGATGAGTCCTGCGATTCCACGCTTCAAGTTAGAAAACATTTCCGCGATTTTTCGAGATTTCTTCGCCAAGGAGGCTTTCTTTTTTCGTGTGCGATGGGGTGCCGCCATGGACATATCCGTTATGAAGACAGAGCAAAATATCTTTTGGGCTTGATGCTGCAACCGAACGGGTAACGCTGACCGAACTACATCACGTTGACCGTTTACCATTAGCGGTCAACGATCAACGTTGTTCGTACTCCTGCGTGATATTATGTAAAGGGCTATTTTTGCTGCAAGCCTTTAAAAATATCGTAGCTGATCAATGTTTCCAACGCCCTTTTTACCTGTGTATCCATTTCCAGCCTTTCAGGACTTACCAATCCGTCAACACTTTCTTCCTCATGTCCCGGCTGTGAAGGCACCGGATTTTTGTCTAAATTTTTATCCGGTGACGGCTTGGGTTCCTTTGTATTTTTTTGCCCCTTGCCAGGTTCTGCGTCAAGATGGTTTTCCAGATCTTTTTCTTTTGGCATCAACATGGGTTCGCGCCCTGGTTTTTCTTTGATGCGGACAGGCTCTTGCTTGACCTCGATATCGGGTTCAATTCCTTTGGCCTGTATGGATCTGCCGCTTGGCGTAAAGTACCTGGCTATGGTCAGTTTAAGCCCGTAGCCATCCCGAAGTGCTTCAACATTCTGCACGGATCCTTTTCCAAAGGAAGTAGTCCCCATGACCAAGGCCCGTTGATGATCCTGAAGCGCGCCGGCAACAATTTCCGATGCACTGGCGCTGCCGCCGTTGATTAATACAACCATTGGATAATTGCGTTTAACAACATTGGCGTGCGCTGTAAAAACCTTGGTATTTTTTTCCTGTCTTCCCTTTATGGACAGAATCGTTCCTTTTTCCAGAAACAGGTCGGATACCTCGATGGATTGATTCAAAAGCCCGCCAGGGTTGTTTCGAAGATCAAGGATGAGTCCTTTTAGGGGCGTTGGGCCGGACTCCAATTTTTCCAGAGCTGAGACCAAATCGGGAGTCGTATTGTCCCTGAAATTGGTAATCCAGATATATCCGTATCCAGGTTTAAGGCTCAGGGAACGGACGCTTTCAATTGGAATCACATCGCGAACCAGCACAAATTCAAGAGGTTCCGGAGCACCTTCCCGCATAAGGGTGACGATAATCTTGCTTCCCTTGGGTCCGCGAATACGGCTTACGGCATCCCTAAGATTTTTTGTAACCTCTGTTCCGATCTTGATGATAATATCCCCGGATTTAATACCGGCCTTGTAAGCCGGTGTCCCTTGAATGGCGGATACCACCGTAACCATTCCATCACGGGTGGTAATGCTGACGCCGATACCTGTAAATTCCCCCTGTGTATCGACCTGAAGCTCCTTGTAGTCCTCCGGTGAAAGCAATGAGGAATGCGGGTCAAGCCCGTGAACCATTCCCTGAATAGCGTCTTCGATGAGTTTTTTTGTGTCTGCTGGTTCTACATAGTTCTTTTCAATCAGCTCGATGACATCGGAAAACAACTTGAGCCCTTTGTATGTTTCATCTGTTGTTGCTGAAAGATCTCGGAAAAAGCCGGCGCCAATGGTCCAAAAAACTACGGCGACTGCCACAGTCACCCATAATTTAATTTGTCGCCATAATTTAATTTTTTGGTGTTTCATGGCCATTCAGTTGCTCCTTTTAACCTGTCTTGATCCATTCTATTGGATCCATTGGTTTTCCCCGGTGCCGTACTTCAAAATACAATCCAGCATCAGTAACAGAACCCGTATCACCTGCTGTTCCGATGACTTCTCCTGTTTCGACCTTATCCCCTTTAAACTTGAGCAGTTCTTCAAGATGCGCATAAACCGAATAGTAATGGCTCCCATGGTTTATGATCATCATGTTGCCATATCCCTTGTACCACTCCGCAAAGATGATCTGGCCAGCATAGACAGACAGAACCGGTTCTCCCCTGTCTGCCTTGATATCAATACCGTTTCGAAAAGTTTCCACATTCAGGCGGCTGTGGACCTCTTTGCCAAACGATGATACAATTCTACCCTTCACAGGTAATTGAAGCAAGCCTTTGCTTGAAATAAAATCGCGCCCAACCATTGGAATCGAATCGTCCGGCATTGTATCGTCTTGTTGCAGGGTTTCAACGGTTGCGTTCAACTGATCTGCTGCCTGTTTCAGGGATTCTATGGCATTGATCTCCCGGGTTTTTTTGGTCCGGATATCCGCTAACAGCTTTTGTCTTTTGCCTTTTTCCTTTTCAATGGATTGGATTTGATCGGTGTGCAGTTTTTCCAGGTGCTGTTTATCTTCATACTGGCTTTTCTGCTTTTCGTACAATGCCACCAGTTTTTCCCTGTTTTCCTGAAGTTGAGCAAATATACGATCATCATAAGACAAAATCCGTTGCAGCAAATATTTTCGATGGGCCCAGTCCTGCAGGGTTTCCGCAGACATCAGAAAATTCAATCCGCCGATGCCGTTCAGTTTGAATAACGCCGTCAATCGTTTTCCGGTATGTTCATCGCTGGTTTTGATCCGGAGGGAAATCTCTTCAGATGTTGACAGGGTTTCATTGATTTTTTGTTTCAAGATTTCAATATCCCGATGAAGTGTTGCGGTCAGCCTTCGGGATGTGTTGAGGGTCCGGTCAATTTCATCCAGAAGGGTGACAACCGAAATCTCTTCTTGAGAATAAGATTCAAGTTCCGCCTGGTGCGTTTGAATATTACGGGTAATTTTACCAACCTGATGTTGAACATGGTTGTAATCCTTCAGAGACCGTCTCTGGGATGTATCCTCTTCATCAACTGACTGCTGATCCAATACAATGGCGAATTGATCGCTGACAAAACCCCTTTGATCATTGATGATGATTTCATACCATCCGCTCAAATGGTTATGAATGACAATGGATGCTCCTTTTGGCAAAGTGACGATGATGGCGCTTTGCTTATCGGGTTTTTCGCGGACATGAACCCGGTCAACCTTTATGCTGCCGGTCAGAGTTAGCGGCGCGGAAAGCAGGTTGCCGTATTCTGTCAACATGAACAGTAAGCAGGCAACAGTAATTTTGATTAATTTCGAAAAAACTGTTTCATCGAAAGGAAACATCCGATCAATCCGATTCCTGTACTACAGCCAATGATTATTCCGATGGATTCTATCGAAAGGAAATGGATTCGCCAAAATCCGGATACCATGTCGCTGGTCAGTTTCGAGGACATAAACATATATGTGGCATAAACTGCAGATAATCCGATGCCCCCGCCAAAAGCGCCCTGTATCATTCCTTCAATGTAGAAAGGCATCTTAATGAACAAATCGGTTGCGCCAACAAGTCGCATGATTTCGACTTCGTCCCGACGGGAATACAGCACGAGCCGGGCGGTATTTGCAACAATTAATCCAGATGCTATAAAAAAAATCCCTCCCAGAATCATGCCGGCAAAGCGAAAAAGATTTAGCAGGTTTGCAAAACGTTCCATCCACTGTTGACCGTATTCAACACTTTCAACTGCCGGCATTCTGGTTATCTGATCTGCGATGGATTCAATCTGATTCAATCTGACCGCCCCTTTTTTCAACTCCACATCAAAGGAGTCGGGAAGAGGATTTTCCCTCAACCCGTCCAGAAGCGATGCCTGATGCTTCAGTTGAACCTTAAATTCCGAAAGCGCCTGAGACCTGGATATGAACTGCACCTTCTGAACGCCATCGACTCCCTGAATGAGATAAGTGGTGTCCTGGCTTTGGGCTTCGGTAGAGCCGTCTTTCAGATACACCATGATGCGAATGTTGCTTTCGGAGGCGGTCATCCAATGATTGAGATTGGTCCAGATCAATAAAAAAGCGCCTGCAATCAGGACAGACAGCGCGACCGTAAGCATGGCGACACCGTTTAAGAACCGATTGTCATTAATATCCCTTAAGGCCCGCATGATATATGATTTCATGGCGTATTGACGATCTGACCATTTTCATCGTTCTGTGACATTTGTCCCTGAACAAGCTGAATTATTCTGCCGCCAGCATTCTCAATGAGCATTCGGTCGTGCGTGGCGAGAATTACAGTAGCTCCTCTATGATGAATTTCTTTTAGCAAGGCCATGATATTGCCAGTTGAATCCGGATCAAGACTCCCAGTAGGTTCATCAGCAAGAATGATTCTGGGACTGCCTGCAATAGCCCTGGCCACTGCCACTCGCTGCTGTTCGCCTCCGGACAGGCCAGGAGGAAAAGCATCCTGTTTATGCTCCATTCCGACCGTTCTAAGAACGCTGTGAACTTTTTTCTGGATCAACCGGCGCTTTTCACCCGTTGCCTCAAGAACCAGCGCTACATTACTGAAAACGGTTTTGGTCGGAATCAATTTATAATCTTGAAAGATGATTCCGAAGTTGCGACGAAGATAGGGAATTCTGCGTCTGGAAATCCGGTTCAAATTGATGCCGTCCACAATAACCTGTCCTTGTGTAACTGGTTCTCCCAGATACATAAGCTTCAATAGCGTCGATTTTCCTGCACCACTGGGACCCGTAACGATGATAAACTCATTGCGGTAAATATCCAGGGTAATGTCCACCAACGACTTTTGAATACCGTAGTTTTTGTGTACATGAAACATTCGAACGATTGGATTGCTGCGGTGATCTTCCATGATGATTCGCTCAAAATTATGTTTTTTGTCCTTCTTTCATCAACAATTCGCGATACCAGCATGAAAAATCAAACATTCCCTTATATTTGTCATCATCATTGATTATTCCCAATGCGATTTCCAGGACACCGCTGCCGTAGGCGTTACTGTAGTTTTCCTGGGTCATTGTCTGCAGAAATTCCCTGACCAGCATCTGGGTGGTTCGTTTGGTTTTATCTCTTCGAATGTCGATCGGGTCTTTTGGTTCGGAAAAAGGATCCCATTTTTCATATCCTTTTTTCTGAATGTGCGCCTGCCTTTTAAGAGACATGCTGTCAAACACCGCTTTTTTACGAATCTCGATATCTTCTTTAGAAAGTTCAATCATGGAATCCGCCTTATGTGGAATGGATTTATTCAGTCGTCATTGTCTTGTCTACTGCTTGCGCAGACGTTTCATCCGCTTTCCGAATTCCCAGATATTCGTCATCATAAACAGTTGCCAGAGCCATGGAAAGAGGAACCAGCATTTCGCCTAATCGGGCATACTTCGATTGTATCGAAACCGCCAGCTCTGCTGAAAGCTGAAGCAATTTATTCTGAATCTTATCCAGATTTACCGTTGGATACTTTTCCCCTTTTTCAAATCCAGACAGCCCGCAGGTATATCCTTCACCGCCGATTGCAGTGGGAATGCCGTAGAGTTTACATGTCAGTGGTCTGAAATCGTAAATCTCACACATCTCGGTATCATTTAACATGGGGCAGCGGACTCGCGTTTCGGCCATTTCGTTTAGAATCTCTTTTTCTTCCTTGCCGGATTCGACAGCCTTGTAGGCGCTCTTTTTAAGTTTACACAGCATACGGTCAATTTTATTACAACGTTCCAGCAATGTATCAAGGATTTCGCCACTGTATTCATTCCTGAACCGTTCATTTATATACAGCGCTTCAATCAAAGTTAGATCATACAATGCATGACAGCAGTCAGCACAGAGGGGTTTACATTTTACACAGTCCGGGAACTGATTTTTTACGGATTCAAATGCACGTTCGACAGATGCGGTCAACGCCTCGTACTGCTCAAAAAATGGTTTGAATTGTTCGTTCATTATACTCTCTACCTGTTTTTAGAAGGGTACAGGGGGCATGCAAGGGCAACCGGCTGGCCGCCGTACATTTTTATTACTGTACCTGCCCCCTGGCTCTTTGGGTTCAAAGTGCGTGTAGCAAAAATATTGCCAGTGCTATTTACCAATACAAAACGAATTGAAAACGTGATCGAGAATTTCATCCGTAGTCCGCACCCCGGAAATTTCGTCGATGCATTCAATGGCATCTCGAATATCCATGACAATAACTTCAGGTGGACTCATTCGCTGAATTTCGTCCATGGCCTGGCGGATGTGCGCAGCAGCTTTTTCTAATGCACGCATCTGCCTGAGGTTGGGAATAAATCCAACAGGCTCTTCGCTATGGGTTTTCTCAAGAATTTTCTTGACAATCAGGTCAACCATCTCTTCCAAATGGGTCTGCTCTTTTACCGAGATCACCACAGAGGGAAAAGTAGAAAATTTTTCACTGTTTACAATATAATCAGGGTTCGCCGCAAGGTCAATTTTATTAAAAATAAGTATAACCGGAATGCTTCCTGTTATATCCAGAAGCTGAGTTTCCAGCTCGTAATCAGAAACAGACGCATCCAGCAGCAAGAGAATCAGATCAGATGCATAAATGCGTTCATAAGTTTTTTCAATTCCCAGCAATTCAACAGTGTTCTGCGTGATATGGACCCCGGCGGTATCGAAAAAATTAACCGGTATTCCCCGAAAAATCACGGCTTCTTCAACCACGTCCCTGGTGGTTCCGGGAATGTCCGTAACAATGGAGCGGTTTTTTTTGACCAGCCAGTTCATGAGACTGGATTTGCCAACATTCGGTCGTCCGATAATGGATATGCAATACCCATCGCGAACAAAGTGGAAGTCTTCATACCGCTGAATTAAACGCAAAACTGGCTCGAGTACGATTGATTGCAGTTGTGGATAAACTGAAAGTAACTGCAATTCATCCGCTTCATCCGGAAAGTCGATTGAAGCTTCCATTCTCACCAGAATATCCCGCAAAGCAGTGCGGAGCTGTTCGACATGCTGTTTGTAACCGCCGGACAGATGCGATGCTGCAGATTCAAGGGCTCTTTCTGATTTCGAATTGACAATGTCGATAACCGCTTCAGCCTGTGTTAAATCAATTCTACCATTCAGAAAAGCACGGCGGGTAAACTCGCCAGGGCCGGCCAGTTCGGCACCGCTTTGCAAGACTGCATTTAAAATGGCTTTAAGCACAGCATAACCGGAATGCGCCTGAATCTCGACCACATCCTCACGGGTATAGGTATGAGGGGCTTTCATAAATGCAAGTAGAACTTCATCCAGAACAGCCTGCGTATCCGGTTGAACTATGGAGCCATAATATAGACGGTGTGAGATAATCAGATCCGGCTGGGAACAGCAAACCGAAGTGCTTGAACGTTGCAACGAGCGGGGTCTAAAGATGGAAAGGGCGATAGACAAAGCCCGGTCACCGGATATTCTGATGATTCCAATTCCCCCACGACCTAAAGGGGTGGCAATTGCGGCGATTGTTGAAGCATTCATGTATAAGAATGATGAATGCGGAATGATGAATGCGGAATAGTCCTTTTTTCATTCATCATCCATCATTCATCACTCACAATTCCTTCAAAGGTAAGATAAACAGTAATGAATCTGCTTCATGTATGTTTCATCATTTCATGCAAAAGATGAATTACGGTTCAGCAGGCAGTGGTTCCTGGCGATTGGGTTTCTGAGGAAAAACGACAATCTTCTTCAGATACCCTTCTCCCATGCTTTGTGTTTTTACCCTGAGGTCGTTCTTCAGCGCAATGTGGATGATTTTTCGATCATGCGGGTTAAAATTGCCGATAACCAGGGGTTTTTCATTTTGACAGGCTTTTTCTGCAATACGCAACGCCTGTTTTTGAAGATCTTCCTGCCGCTTGGAAAAATAGCCTTCGATATCAACGATAATGCGGGTTCTGTTTTCAGATGACTTGTTGACTATTTTTTTTAAAAGATATTGAATGGCTTCAAGTGTTTGACCTCTTTTGCCGATGAGTGCCGCCGAATTACCGCCGCTGATGGTATAAACAATCTGCTTGCTGTTGCTTTTCACAACGATTACCGCGTCATTAGTCACTGAATCAACCAACTTTTGTAAAACAAGCCTGCCGTAATCCACCGAATCCAAAGACATTGATGATTCCACGTCAACGCATTTCGAATCAGTTTTTTGAGAGTTATCTGTTACAGCAATATTTTCAGCAGGTTCGTCAACTGGCAGAACATTTTTTTCCCCTGAACACGGGGCAGTGTCTGATTCATGAATGTCCGGAACTGTCACCCGAATGCGCGCTTTTTTTCTTCCAATCAATCCAAAGATTCCGGTGGCGCCAAAAGAAAGCACTTCGTGTTTTAACTGGTCACTATGGATTTTTAAAACTTCGCATGCTTTGGTTACGGCCCGCTCAACATTTTTTGCCTCAAATTCAATGAAAGGCGACATCAATACCCCCCGTTATCTTACTTTACGCATTAGCATAAAAACTGGTATCAAGCATATTTCTTTTGAATATAGTACTGCTGGCTTATCGAGACAATGTTATTGATTAGCCAGTATAAAACCAGGCCTGAAGAAAAGTTGATGAATATAAAAGTAAATACAACGGGCATCATCATCATCATCTTTGCCTGCATGGGGTCTCCCATTGGCGGAGACATTTTTTGCTGAATAAACATGGTAGCGCCCATAATGATCGTCAATACCGGAATACCGTAAGGTGGTTCCATGAATGGGACCGTAAACGAAAAATGCAACAGACGATCAGGGGCTGCAAGGTCGGTTATCCATCCGATAAAGGGGGCATGGCGCAGTTCAATCGCCTCGTAAAGCATCCGATACAATGCAAAGAACACGGGAATCTGAACCACCATGGGAAGGCATCCGCCCAGTGGATTGACCTTGTAAGTTTTGTACAGCGCCATAGTTTCTTCGTTCATTTTCTTTTTGTCATCTTTGTATTTTTCACGAATCTGGGCCATCAACGGTTGAATTTTTTTCATCTCGCTCATGGATTTATAACTCTTTGAACCCAGCGGCCAGAGAATGCCCTTGATAATCAGCGTCAACACGATAATTGCCAAGCCATAATTCGGAATATAGTCATGTAGAAAATTAAGAAGCCAAAGTAAAGGTTTGGCAAGAATATCAAAGAACCCGAAATGAATGGCCTTGTCCAGTCCGATGCCCAGATTGCTGAGAATGGAATAACTTTTGGGTCCCATGTAGATTTTGTATTGAAATTTTCGCTGAACGCCGGAATCAAGTTTGATTTCCGGTTCAACAAAAACATCGTCAAGCCGTCCATTCGTAAGTGATAACCGGATGCTGCCATCTGTTGGGACAACTGGAACAATGCTCGATAAAAAATAACGTTCTTCAAGACAGGTCCAATTGATTTTACCTGAATATACACTCTTTTTCTGAATATCCTTTACAGCGATTTGTTCAAGAGTGTCATTGATGAATGCGCTTGGGCCTTCAAATCCATAGCTGTTTTTTGCTTCTTTAAAGCTACTGGTCAAGGACAACTCCAGTTTATCCTGCAGCAGCTTGCCGGAGCTGTTTTTAATGATAACACTCAAGTCGATCACATATGAATCCGGATGAAACGTATATTGTTTCTCGATTGCAACGCCGGCAGGGGAAGTCCACAGAAACGATACTTCCTTGGATATGTCGCGAACATCAATGCCATCGGAGGAAACGGTTGACAAAAAAACCGCATCCTTTAATTCCGGAATGCTGTTTTCCGAAAAAGACAGATGAAGCGATCCGACATTGGGCAGGGTAATCAATTCTTTATTCGGGGAATCTGATTCAACCGATTCCCGGTATTGCTTCAGAACAAAATTCTTGAAAAAAGCACCTTTGTCCGAAATGGTAACCGAATAGAACGGAGTACTCACCACAAGGTCTTTACTTTTTTGAAAAGCAGGCAGATGCTGTTCCTTAATGGCGGTTTCCTGGTGGGCACCTGTTGCAATCTTGTCTGCCGGCAAGGTTGTGTCAGGCTGAGTTTGAGCTGTCTGCTGCTGGGGGGGGGGATTATTGTCCTGGAAAAAAAATCCCCAGACAGTAAAGACCAAAACAGAAAGCACAATTGCTATAAGTAAACGACCTTGTTCCATAAGTACTCCCATGATTTCCCGGTAAAGGAAATCAGATGATAACCCAGTGAATGATATGGTTGATGTAATGAAGCGATATCACTTGGATAGATAATGAGGCGTAGAGGGAAAGATAGGTTCATTTTTCAGGGGACTGGATCAACGCCGCCGGGGTGAAACGGGTGGCATTTCAACAGGCGTTTGAACATCATAACTCCGCCTTTGCGTGTACCGTATTTCAGTATTGCCTCTGATGCGTAAGCCGAACACGAAGGATAAAATCGGCAGCACGGCCCAATGAATGGAGAAACGGCAAGTTGATACACCATGATTACAAAATTGACAAGATATCGAATTGTATATAAACCCATTAAACATGATGACTTTGCGGAATCGCCGTCTGTACCACAACAGCGATCTTTGCAAATTTATCAAATAAACCATCCAGCATGGCTAGCATCTGCTGGAAAGAAAGGGTGGATGCCGGCTTTTTTGCAATCAGATGAAAATCCCAGTCAGTTTGCGCCGAGACACTGTGAAGGCGATAATACTCCCTTATGTGTCGCTTGATCCGATTGCGCACCACGGCATTGCCGACTTTTCGTGAAACAGTAATACCGATACGGGATCTGCCGGACTTTCCGCTTTTGTAAACCAACACGAAACCCGAGCTGTGGACCGCCTTTCCGAAGGAATAAAATTCAACGAATTCATAACGTTTGAGAATGCGGGCAATTTTGGGAAACGTAAATGATTTCATCAAAATGATATGGTAGCAACTATCTGGCGCATTCAAGAACGGATCCATGGTCCACGAAAATGAGTATTTTTAAACCGTCAATCGTTTCCGGCCTTTGGCTCGCCTGCGGTTAATCAATTTTCGACCTTGTTTGGTAGCCATGCGCGATAAAAAGCCGTGGGTACGTGATTTCTTGATCTGACTGGGTTGATATGTTCTTTTCATGCAAAATACCCTCATTTAAATGTTAATTTAGCGATTATTCGATATAAACCTTTTTTCTGCAATTTAACCTTTTTAGATAATCACATTATCGTTATTGAGTCAATAAAATTCCTTTTGTCATCGCTCAAGAATAAAATTTCAGTGTGTTTCTTAAATTCGATCACCCCATACATGAAAATGATACTTCCCCCTTTGGAAAAGGGGGATCAAGGGGGATTTTTCAGGTGGACTGCCTCCTAAATCCCCCCCCTTTTTCAAAGGGGGGGGAATCCTTTCGATTTTAGTATTTTAGATTGGTCGATGAAATTTAAGAATGATACAAATTTCATTTGTAATCGTATCGAACAAAAAATGCTTTTGTTTGAAATTTGTGCTTGCAATTTGCGTATAAATTGGTTTATATGTGTCAGATGTAAGGTCTTTAGATGCGTTTCGTTTCTGATTAACGACCTTAGGAGTTTTGATGAAGTTGCAATCGTTGATTTTTATTGTTGACAAATTTTAATTTTTGTTTACAATAGCATTTTCATCAAGGGCCGTTAACTCAGTCGGTAGAGTATCTGCCTTTTAAGTAGAGAGTCGTTGGTTCGAGTCCAACACGGCCCACCACCATCTGCGTCCCCATCGTCTAGCCCGGTCCAGGACATCGGCCTTTCACGCCGACGACAGGGGTTCAAATCCCCTTGGGGACGCCAATTATTTCAAGTAGTTACGGTTTTTTGTGATAAGCCGAAAAGGGAGTGACGGCTCTCCAGACGGCTTTTTGTTTTTATCGACCCGCATTTCATTATCCAAGCATCTGTTTGTGAATTTGGTCAATTGATATGACATCTGCTGGTTTTGACAGTGCTGACGCATGACATTAAAGATCGAGATGCGACAAGGGTTGCAATGATGCCGTAAAAATATTTTGTCGCAAAGTATTAATAGACATCCTTTTTTTTGTGTGGTAGAGTAGCGTTGATTCATTATATATCGAACAAG
>CAIMCT010000555.1 GCA_903839535.1 uncultured Desulfobacteraceae bacterium | reverse complement strand
GTATAAATGGGGCACCCTGATACATTATCGCAGATCAATAAAGGCATATAATGTCGCCAATTCCGGATAATAATTTTGTATTCCTGGATAAACAAGGAAGACGCTGGCCCAGGTTTCGTCTTTTTATTTTGATTTCCAGCGCTATTGTTTTCCTGTGTTCCGTAGTATTTGTGCAGTCGCTTTTTGTCATGTCTCAGCTTCAGATGCCTGTATCAATCCAGACATTAAAAGAAAGACTTAAGGTGCTTCAAAAAAAGGAATCCCTGCTTCAGACGCTGACATCAAAACCGGTATGGCTGGAGTTTTCACGCACATCCCAGACCGGGCAAAAACAGGCTAAATCTTCCGACAAATCGCAGCCGCCAGCAGGAGCAACCGACCGGCTGCCCCTAAAGAGAATCTGTCTTGGGTTTTATGCAGGCTGGGATCCCAACAGTTTTTCGTCGCTTCAGACCCATGCAGATCAACTGACTCATGTGTGTCCGGAATGGCTGACAATGGAGGACGGAACAGGGACTCTTATTGCAAGACCTGACCGAATCGTTCAGGCGCTGGCTCAAAAAAAAGGAATCATTCTGCTTCCCCTTTTGAACAACCTGACCAAAGACGACTGGCAGCCGGAAGCCGTTGAAGGAGTTGCCAACGGCCCTGAAGACAGACAGTCCAGCTTTGTTTCGAATTTAATGGTTCACTTGGAAACAGCCGGAGCAGGAGGCGTGGTGATTGACTGGGGTCAAGTGGATCCCACTTACAGGGACAATGTTACCCGACTTCTTCAAAGAATCGCAGCTTCCCTTCATGCGAAAAACATGGAGCTCTGGCTGCGAGTTCCTATGGGGCGGGAACTGAAGGTGTTTGACATTGAGGCTCTTTCTTCGGACATAGATCGCTTTATAGCAGTCCTTCATGATGAAAATTCTGAAATGGATCAGCCTGGCCCCATTGCATCCCAGGACTGGTTTGATGGCTGGCTTGATGCCGTCGTCGCATATAGTACACCTTCCCAGTGGATTGTGGAAATGGGGTTGTATGGGTATGACTGGGCAAGCGGCGAGCGAAAGGCTGAAACCATCAGCTTTGCAGATGTTATGACCCGTGCTGGTCGAGCCGGACTTCAGAGCAATGAAGTAACTACTCCTGTTTATAACCCCAATTTTTCATATACGGATGCCGGTATTGAGCATACGGTGTGGTTTCTGGATGTTGCTACGTTTGTCAATCAACTGAAGTCAGCCATGAATCATGATGTTGGTGGAGTCGCCATTTTTCAGTTGGGATTGGAAGACCCTGCCATTTGGACAACGCTCCAACTGAATCCGTTTGATACAAATTCCGAATCTCTCGCAAAAATCAGCGATCTGAAGTCCAGCGGCGCCACTCAGGTTGGGACTGGAGAATTTTTAACCATCGAAGATACCCGTTCAGACGGCATTCGAAACCTCAATATCGATTCCTCTGGAAGGATTACGGAAACATATATAAAATTTCCCAGCTACCTGACAGTCAGTCACCAGGGGGAGGGTAAAGAGGATGAGGTCGCCATCAGCTTTGATGATGGTCCGGACCCGGAATGGACGGCTCCAATACTGGATATTCTTAAAGCCAAAGGGGTAAAAGCCTCTTTTTTTATGGTTGGATCGCAAATAGAGAAGCATCCTGGACTTGTACGGCGCATTGTTCAGGAAGGACATGAAATTGGGGTTCACACCTATACCCACCCCAATCTCGCGCTGATTTCCGAAGAGCGCACAAAAATCGAGCTGAATGCCACTCAGCGGCTGATTGAAACCATTACTGGCCGATCCACCATCCTGTTTCGGCCTCCATATAATGCGGACTCAAGGCCCAGCTCTCCTTCGGAAATCATGCCGCTGAAGCTGGCCCAGGAAATGGGGTATTTGACGGTAACTGAAGACATCGACCCGGAAGACTGGGAGGTGCCGGGCATCGAAGTGATTCTGGAACGCGTCAAACAATCCCGTCGATTGGGCGGCCATATCATTCTTCTTCATGATGCTGGCGGAGATCGCTTGCAAACAGTTGAAGCGCTTCCGCTAATTATTGATTATATTTTGGCTCGGGGGGATCAGGTTGTTTCGTTAAACAAGCTTTTGGGAGAACCTTCTGAAGCAGTGATGCCGATAGTTCGCTCGGATCAACATCCGGTTACCCGGCTTGTCAGCGGGAGCGGGTTTCGGATTTATCATGCTGTTGCAGCTTTTTTATGGTCTTTTATGATTGTCGCCACCATCCTGGTTGTCCTGCGAACTATAGCAGTTACAGTGCTTGCCTTGCTGCAACGACGACGGACCGCATGGTTGCCAAAGACCAATTTCAGCCCTTCTCTTGGCGTTTTAATTGCGGCCTACAATGAGGAGAAGGTTATCGCAAAGACATTGCAATCTGTATTGACAACAACTTATCCCGGAGACATTTCTATCTGGGTTGTAGATGATGGTTCTTCAGACAATACGGCCGAGGTTATTGAAACGTTTTCCAGCAAAGATCATCGGGTGCATCTTATTCAGCAGTCCAACAGAGGGAAGGCATTGGCGCTAAGAAGAGGCTTGGAGTTTGTTACGAGTGACATTGTGGTCATGCTTGATGCTGATACCCAGTTTCAGCCCGATACCCTGCTAAGATTGGTTCAGCCCTTTCAGAATGAAAAAGTGGCCGCCGTTTCCGGGCATGCCAAAGTCGGAAATCTTAGAAAATTCATTGCCCGCTGTCAATCTCTGGAATATATCTGCGGGTTTAATCTGGATCGCCAAGCGTATCACTATCTCAACTGTATCACGGTTGTGCCTGGAGCTATCAGCGCCGTTCGAAAAATCGCCGTGCTTCAGGCTGGCGGCATCAGCACCGATACTCTGGCGGAAGATACGGATATGACGATTAGCCTGCACAGGGAAGGCTTTCGAATCGCTTATGTTTCAGATGCCCTGGCCTTTACCGAAGCTCCCGAAACCATTGCTACTTTGGCTAAACAGCGTTTTCGTTGGGCGTTTGGCACCATTCAGTGCCTCTGGAAGCACAGGGATATGGTTTTAAATCCACATTTCAAAGCATTGGGATATTTCAGCTTGCCAAGCATCTGGTTTTTCCAGGTGCTTCTGGTAGCCATTGCACCGGTGATTGATGTGCTGGTCATCGGTTCATTACTTCTTGGGAAAAGCAGTCCGTCTCTTTATGCTTATTTTGGAATTTTTCTTCTCATGGATTTCCTTTTGGCGGCGCTAGCCTGCTTGATGGAACATGAACCGCTACGTCAGGCTTGGCTGACCATTCCCATGCGGTTTGTTTACCGGCCAATGCTGAGCTGGGTAATATGGAAAGCACTTATTAAGGCCGCAAAAGGGGCATTGGTGAGTTGGGGAAAACTGGAACGAACTGCATCGGTAAATTAGGGGAAAGGGGGGCAGGAAGAATGCCGAAATGGCGAGATGTCGGGATAGCCGGCACAAGAGCGTTGGTATCTCGGCGGTTGATTCCTGTACTGTGATAATGATGAAGTATCGAATTTGTCGAGTTGTTTGCTTACACTTTTTTATTTTGTTACTTGCCGGGTACGGTGTATCTTCATGCTATGCGCCTCTTTGGGCGGCCAGCAAGCCGGAAATAGCCGACGCTCTTGTAGCCGACACAAGAGCGTCGGCTACAAGAGCATCTGTCCAGGAACTATCAATTCCGGAAAATGGGGCTTATACAGGGGCTTATGTGGATTTCGGTGAGGGAGAGGACGATGTTACGCTTGAAGCCATCCAAAAATTTGAAAAAATGGTGCGGAAACATCAGGCCATTATCGCTTTTGGGAACTTCTGGGGAGAACAGCAGTTTTCTCTTAAAAATGTTCAGATTGTTACGCTCTATGGGGCGATTCCTTATATTTTCTGGTCTCCCTGGGATAAACCCTATTCCGAGGACAGTATTCCAGATCGTTTTAACCTGTATAATATTCTCAGCGGTATGTGGGACACCTATATTGACAAATGGGCTGAGGATGCAAGGGATTTTGGCAAGCCCCTGCTTGTTGCCTGGGGGCTTGAAATGAATGGAACCGGTTTCCCATGGTCCGTCTATTTCTATGGTGGCGGACAAAAGGATTTGACCAACAAACCTTCTGATTATCTGGGGCCAAAAATTTTCAAGCAAGCATATCGATATGTGGTAGATCGCGTACGCGCTAGGGGTGCCCACAACATTCAGTGGGTCTTTCATGTAAATAACTACTCATACCAATCTGGAGATTGGAATCGTTTCGCCATCTATTACCCTGGTTCGGATTATGTGGACTGGCTCGGGCTAAGTGTCTATGGCAAGTTAGACAACTCTATGGATTGGGGTTCGTTTTATGATGTCTGCGAGCTGGCATACCGGGAAATCTGTCTGGTGGACCCTTCAAAACCTTTAATGATAGCTGAATGGGGCGTGGGGGAATATCCGGCTTTTGGAAACAAGGCTGATTGGCTAAGGAAAGCTTTCGAAGATTATAAGGAAAGATTCCCCAGGATAAAGGCAGCGGTTTATTGGCATGAGCGATGGCAGAACGATGATCTTTCCTACAGCAACCTTAGAGTAAATTCTTCACCAGAAGCGCTCAGCGCTTATCGTGAAGGGGTTGCAGATATGTACTGGATCGGCAATCCCCGTTTTCACACCAAAAGATCAGGCAAACCGTAAAACGGGTTGTCAGCGATCTATATATCAATCTTGACACAGGACAGACAGATGGCGCCACCTAAAGTTTTCAAGCACGACCGGCGAACCGGCGTTCCGCTGTTTCGTCTGCAATTAATACTGATATCTTCGACAACTCTTTTTCTTGCCTTGTTCGGAGTTGCTATCTTTTCAAATCTGTTTCATGTTTGTGCGGCGGAAAAGCAAGGGCCAACCATCCAGGAACTTGCGGTTCCGGAAAAGGGTGCCTACACCGGCGCTTATGTGGATTTTGGTGAGGGCGAAGACGATGTAACGCTGGAAGCCATCGAAAGATTTGAAAAAATGGTGGGGAAGCACCAGGCCATTATCGGGCTTGGCAATTTCTGGGGAGAGCAACAATTCCCCATAAAAAACGTTCATATCATCACTCGCTACGGCGCTGTTCCCCTGCTTTACTGGTCCCCCTGGGATAAGCCTTATACAGAAGGCGACCTTCCAACTCGATTTAATCTCTACAACATCCTCGGCGGTATGTGGGATACTTATATTGACAAGTGGGCCGATGAGGCCAGGGATTTTGGCAAGCCCCTGCTGGTTGCCTGGGGGATTGAAATGAATGGGACTTGGTTCCCATGGTCCGGGTATTATTATGGCGGCGGACAAGCGGATTTTTTAAATGAACCTTCGGATTATCTGGGACCTAAAATATTCAAAGAAGCTTACCGGTATGTGGTGGATCGAGTTCGTGCAAAAGGCACCCGCAATATTCAGTGGGTCTTTCATCTGAACAACTACTCCCATCCGACTGCAGATTGGAACCGCTTTGCCTCTTATTATCCGGGTTCAAATTATGTGGACTGGCTTGGGTTGAGCATATATGGCAAGCTTGATAAATTCATGAGCTGGGGATCATTCTTTGATGTCTGCAATAAAGCATACCAGGAAATATGCAGAGTTGATCCCTCAAAACCCTTGATGGCGGCGGAATGGGGCGTGGGGGAATATCCGGCTTTTGGAAACAAGGCAGAATGGCTAAGAAAAGCTTTCAAGGATTATAAGGAACGGTTCCCCAGAGTAAAGGCAGCGGTATACTGGCATGAGCGGTGGCAGAATTCCGATGAATCCTATAGCAACCTTAGGGTTAATTCTTCACCCGAAGCACTGGGCGCTTTTCGAGAAGGTATGGAAGACACCTACTGGATCGGCAAACCCCGCTTTCAAATCAAAGGATCAAGCAAGCCGTGAATAACAGCCGTTGACCGTTGACGGTGAACAGTCAACGGAGAACGGTAGTTCGGTTTCACTGAATCTGACAGTTTCCTTGATGGTGTACTGTGGTTTGGAATTCAGGCTGAGATACATTCGACCCATGTACTCACCAATCAAGCCAATGGATGCCAGAATCAGCCCTCCGATAATCAAATTGATCAAAACCAGCGTCAACCACCCCTCAACCTTATGATCGGATAAAAGATATTCAAACAAATAAAACAAGGCCAGCCCAAAACCGATGGAGGCAACCAAAAAACCCAATAATGAAGCAATTCTTAAAGGATAAACGGAAAAACTGGTCGCTAATTTAAAAAAAACGGACATGGATCGAAAAAAATTGAAATTGCCTTTTCCCTCGTACCGCTCATGATGCTCGATTGCTACCTGCGTGATGTTATTGGTTGTTTGAAGCAGCAGCCCCTGAACATAAGGATAGGGACCCTTGTATTTTAACACTTCATCCACCACCTCTTTTCTGATAATCTGAAATGGCGAAAGGTAAATATGCTTTGGTTTGTCGATTAAAACATCAGCGATTTTTCCGTTGAGCCAACTGCCCATGTTTTTCCATAACGCTTGATTTTTCTTTAAAAAATGCGCATAGCAGACATCATATCCCTGACGGCATACATCATAAAGTTTGATGATATCATAAGGAGAGTGCTGAATATCATCGTCCATTATCACCGTATAATTTCCAGTGGCATACAAAAGCCCAGCCATAATAGCATTATCCTGCCCGCAGTTCTTTCGTAAATTCACACCGATCAGATGATGATTTCGTTGGCATAATTGAACAATAATCTCCCAGCTTCCATCCTTGCTTCCATCATTGACCAATATCAGTTCATAGCTCATTTCAGATAAAGCATCATGGATCTGCCTGGCCAGTTCAATTAAATTGCTTTCGCTGTTATAAACCGGAATGACGATGCTGATGTCTTTCATTAATTACTATTAAAATATCCTTCTTTTCCGAAATAATTTCATAAGTGAAATTGTATGTTTCTTGAAAACAATCCAACATTTGAATCAATGAATCACGCTCAAAACGAAATGCCTCATCTCCATTTCGTACAGCAGAGGCCCTGGCCCCGATTTTTCCAATGAAATTTTTAGCTGAAGTGATATTTTTTATTGGCTCAGAGAGAATAATCTTTGTTGCACACGATGTCATCAATTGCCATAAGTGATGCAAGTTCTTATTGAAGTGGTATAAAGATCCCGCAAAAATCAGAACATCTGCGTATGGTAGTTTTTTCAAAGAAAGGACATCAGCGTTAACGGCATTATGGCCGCGTTCCAAAGCATAATTGACGAACACATCATTAATATCGTAGCCGGTCCACTGCCTTAAACTTTTCTTACAGTATTCCGCGATGTAAATATCCCCGAAGCATAACTCGATAATCTGGCGATCCTCGGGAGTCATGACATCTTTGATGTCCTGGAACCGCTGCCGATATCGGCCCAAATACAGAAAGTTCATGATCAGGCGATAAATCCAGATTCTTTTGTAAATCCAACTGACTGTTTTTTTCACTTAAAACCGGATATGTTTTAAAAGTTTTCTCTGACCTGCCCAAAATACCATTTCAATGTATCGCATAGCGTCAGTCGTGTCAAATCAAGATTTATTCTTCATCAATTCCAGGTAGTCCCAAAGGTGCAGATGTAAAATTCATTCATTATATTATTTATGTTTTTTGCAGACATTTTCAGGATTTTTGCTTATTATCTCTTAGAATTTTAAAGTTATCAGGAGAAATAATTCATAAGATAAATTGTACGTGATGTAATTCAGAAAATATTATTACCTATGGCTCTATTCACAGTGGAAAACCGAAATTTATGTGTACGGAATGCCAACGCCAATTTACCGAAAATCCCGCAAACCAGGTTATTCCGGATGAGACATGGAAATTAGTCGACAACAACGATTAGCGGCAAAGGATACATTCACAAAATAATGAACTGGAAAAATAATCGGATAGAGTATGAAATCCCTGACATCGTCCACGAGCAACCGATGATTTGTGATGAGGATTTTTCGTTTTTGAACACGGAACTGTTTGAAACCGTCGATGGTCTGTCCGGGCGGCGGCTGCTGTCCCGGACCGAAAGCCTGTGTCCATCGTGTCTAAAAAATATTCAGGCCTTTCTGGTAACAGATGGTCAGGATGTTTATATGGAAAAGCGTTGTGATGTACACGGGCTTTTCGATACCGTAGTCTGGCGTGGAAATCCCGCGTTTGAAACTTGGACGCGGCCCAAACTGCCAGTCCGCCCTCCCGTGTGTTATGCTGAAACCGCAAAAGGCTGCCCCTTCGACTGCGGGCTTTGCGATGCACATCGGCAGATTACCTGTACCGCGCTTGTAGAAGTCACCGGACGCTGCAATCTTGCCTGCCCATACTGTTTTGCAGCAACTGAAAACGATCCCAAACCCGATCCAACCCTTGATGTCATTCAGTTCTGGTTCGACAGAGTTAAACATGCAGCGCCCTCCTGCAACATACAGTTTTCCGGCGGCGAGCCAACGGTCCGGAACGATTTGCCACAAATCATCGAAATGGGGCGGCGCATGGGATTTGCATTTGTCCAGCTCAATACCAACGGCCTGCGGCTGGCCCAGGAAGAAGGCTATGCCCAAAGGCTAAGGGATGCAGGACTCTCCTCTGTTTTCCTGCAATTTGACGGCATCTCCGATGATGTCTATCTCCGTCTCCGGGGACGCAGCCTTCTGGCTGAGAAACGCCTGGCCATCGCGCACTGCGGGGATGCAGGCATTGGTGTTGTGCTGGTTCCCATGGTGGTTCCCGGTGTCAACGTTCATGAATTGGGGGCGATTCTGGATTTTGGGATTAAAGCATCACCGACAGTCCGGGGCATTCACATTCAGCCGGTCAGTTATTTCGGACGCCGGCCGGTGATTCCTCAAAATTGTGATCGCATCACCCTTCCGGAAATTCTGACCGCCCTTGAAACCCAAAGCCGGGGAAGGATTCATGCCTCTGATTTTCGACCTCCGGGATGCGAAAACGCGATGTGTTCGTTTCACTGCAGATTTTTTATTACGGAAGATGGTGGGTTGAAACATATAGTAATCCTGCCAACCGCAAGCGCCGAAAGTCCGCCTGAAACGGCGGATGCCGGCGCCAGGCGCACTGTTTCCGCAGTTGCCCGGCAGTGGGGACTATGCCCGACCAAGGACATCTCCGGTCCTGATACATCCGGCGACATGGACCTTGACAGTTTTCTGGAATTTGCCCACACAAGGTCTTTCTCCATTTCGGCTATGGCGTTTCAGGACGTGTGGAACCTGGACATGGAACGACTGAGGGACTGCTGTATTCATGTTGTGGCGAAAGATGGCCGACTGATTCCATTTTGCGCTTATAATCTTACGGACAGCAGCAATCAGCCCCTGTATAGAGGCCGGTAATGATGATTAGAACACCTTTGGAAGACTGGATTCAAAGAAAAATATCTAAAGCGAGAGAAGATTCCGTTCCGTTGACCCGATACTTTCTTGAGACATATCAGCTTCAAAAAATACGCGAAAACCTTTTATATGTACGCGAAAACAGTCCTTTTTATCGGAGTTTGCTGAGTGATGCGAAAACGGATTCTATCCAATGTTTTGAAGATATGGCCCAGTTGCCGTTTACCACTTCAGGTGATCTAATAAACCACCAGTTCCGGTTTCTCTGCGTTTCACAAAGCATTATTGAGCGATGTGTCACGCTGCAAAGCTCTGGAACAACAGACCATGCCAAGCGGCTGTTTTTTACCCGGGAAGACCTGGACCACACACTGGATTTTTTTCATCACGGGATGTCCACTCTGGTCCAACCCGGAGATCGGGTGATGATTCTACTTCCAGGCGGCGACAGGCCGGACAGCGTTAGCGATCTGTTAAGCCGGGCGCTGGCGCGCATGGCTGTTCAAAGCCTTGCGCCGGGGCCTGATCCAGAAACCACAACGGATGCAATTGTTCAGCAGGGCATTACTTGCCTGGTGGGTACGCCGGTCCAGGTTTTAGCTCTGGCAAGATACAGATGTGGAGAAAATTGCCTCAATACCCGGATAAAATCGGTGCTTCTTACTGCCGATTATATCCCCGTGGCCATTGCCAATACAGTAGAACGCGCTTGGAACTGCAAGGTTTACCGCCACTACGGAATGACCGAGATGGGGTGGGGTGGCGGGGTCGAATGCGAAGCCAGGGATGGGTATCATCTGAGGGAGGCAGATATCTTCGTTGAAATCGTTGACCCGAAAACAGGCAAACCACTTCCGGATGGAGAAATAGGAGAAATTGTCGTCACGACCCTGACCCGTGTCGGAATGCCCCTGATTCGCTACAGGACTGGCGATATATCCCGATTTCACATCTTGCCATGTGCCTGCGGCACGGTTTTAAAACGACTGGATCAAATAGCAGGCCGCCTGAGCGATGGCGATTGTCTGGTTTCCGGTATGCCACTCGCTCTGCCGATCCTGGATGAAGCGCTTTTTTCCCTGCCGGGCGTAAATGATTTCAAGGCCGAACTGTCAGCCCGTCAGGACAAAGACTGCCTCACCATCACTCTGAGCCTCTCTCCGGAAGCGGATCAAGATGCGGTCGCCACAGTTGCAAGAGAAAAACTGATGGCGATTTCCGCCATCCGCCGAACGCAGCTTGTCATTGAATTCCCGCAGTTTGGTATCAGCAGCATTCCAGCGTCCGGAAACCAAAAACGAATTCTTTCAGATCATCGACCGCAATCTAACCGCCGATATTCGGGTTGATGAATTCGATGGTATCCCCTTGCTGGACAGTGATCTCGGCGTATTTCTGGGGAAAGACGAACCGCCTGTTATGCTCGACGATCAAATCCCCATCATATTCCTTGAAATGATGGATCAGAGAAAAAAGGGTCGAGAATCCGGGGATGGTTTCCTTATGGCCGTTGACGATGATTTCTATGGTATCATTCATATTGTGTTTGATCTCTCCTCTGAATATCTGTTTCAAATCTCCGTCCAAAATCAACTATGATTATCGATTATAATTATCGATTCATCACCAGCAATATTTCTAATCTTCATTCGTAGCGGCTTCTTATCTGATACAATTTTTGTGTTCCATAAATCTTTAGTCTTTTTACCGTTCAAGATCACATAACCATTTTTATCAATTTTCAGTTCAAAGTCACTTTTCCAGATACCGTCTTTACTTGTGCAATCAAGGCTGATAAGCTCGATTAGTTCAAGTCCGTGCCTGCTAATGGAAATTGGCGTCAACATTTTTTTCTTTATCCTATTCCCATTCCCTTCTTCGTTTTCTTTGCTGTCTTCATCAAAAATATCTTTTCTTGAGCTGTTCAAGGATTTTTTCTGATTGTAGGCATCAATTTTCTGAATTAGTCTATCACTGATAAATGACTTTATCTCAATCTTGAATCCGGTCTTGGATTCTTTAATCTGGTAGTTAATTTCATCATTGATAACAACATCATCCAAAATAGATTTAAGGTCTCTTAGCACAATATCCATACCTGTTGCATTGTATTCGGAAATAAACTTTTTTAACTCAGCATCATTTTCAATGTCCACATAAAAAACGATGACTTGCTTTGTACCATCGGGCAGATCGGGCATTGCTTCATTTATGATGCGGTTTATCAGCGGAATGTCCAGAACCTTTGTGCTATGGTCAAGCAGGTTGGGAATATAAACCGGCACAAGCCCAAGTTTACTGTCTTGAATACCACCTTCCCAGAAACTATCCAGAGCATCCTCGTTTTTAAGCCCGGTGATAAGACTTTTCAGTTTATCCATCGTTTGCACCGGATTACGAAAAAGAGAAACGCCGTCCTGAATGTCGTAAATGTCAAACTCCGCTCCTGCGGCGACTAAACGGTCGCGAGTTGTTTGAATGCTGTTAATGCCAACATCGCAGTGAATGAATTTTCGTTTTAGGTCGTGGGCGACTTTCGCAGTTACGCCGGAACCACCGAAAAAATCAGCTACAATCATTCCTTCATTAGAAGAGGCTTTAATTATGCGTTCAAGCAACGCTTTTGGTTTTTGAGTGGCATAATACATCTTTTCGTGGTCGGTAGGACTTGTAACTGGTGCAATATCCACCCACCAATCATTTATGGGGGTTCCTTCCGCCCTTAATTTCGCGTCAGATCCTTTAACTTGAGTTCTACCACGTTGCTGGGTTTTTTTAGAATAATCCCGGTATTCAGGGATATATATCCATTCTTCATTTGATTTTGAATACCAATATATTGTATCGTGCTTTTTGGGAAATCTATCAACAGGAACTGCTCCGCCGCTATAACACCATGCAATTTCATTTTTGAAATTACCTTCTCCGAACACTTCGTCCATCAGCACTTTAACATAATGTCCAATATGCCAATCCAGATGAACATAAATACTTGCCGTTTCACTCATTACACTTTTGATCGCCTGCAAATTCTCATACATCCAGTTGAGGTAATCTTCTTTATTCCAAATATCACCGTACATCTTTTCTTCAAAGACGCGAAGTTCTTCCAGCTCCAACTCTTCTTCTGCTTTGGCGATTGCTTCGGCGATTTTCGGGTTCTTGCGTAAATAGACTTTCCTGGCATAATCCGCTCCACTAGCAAACGGAGGATCAATATAGGCAAGGTCAACTTTAATATTCTTATCTTTCAGATATGCACAGGCGGAAATACACTCGCCACGGATAAGCATATTTTCATTCTTTTTGGCAGGTTGGGAGCCTACCCCCACAACTTCAATCTTTTCCATTTCATAATAAGGCATACCACGCTGAATGCGTTCATACACTTTATCGTTATCCCGATAGCGTAAAACTCTTCTATTGCGGATGATGTTGTCGAGAATAGCCTGACCTTGAACAGTATTAGGATAATAGGGGATATATTTTACCGGCATGATGGGCTCTCCATAAAAAATGTATCTATCTTTGATTTGAACGAAAGCAGATTGTCGTTCATCGCAGAGCTGTCCGGCAGATACAGATAATCAAAGCGATTGTAGCCGAATTTTTCATTGTTTATCTTTAAAAATTCCGATTCGATAAAATTTCGGCGTACCCTGAACTCCGGTTGATCGGCAAAACCACTTCCCTTGGTCTCTACAATTAAGACTTTATGGATACTGCCGCCTTTTCGGTTGATCACCAGAAAATCCGGAGTGTACCAGCCAACCCTTCGCCAACGGCCGTGTACTGAGCCTGTCAAAGTATCATCTTTCTTTTCATAACATACAATGCGAAATTCGGTAATGTGCTTTTCGCCATTGTAGTAAATTTCAAGCTCGCTGTCCATAAATGGCGCGAGGCTTATAACTTCCTGTAAAAAACTCAATTCAAAACGGCTTTGAATAAAATTGTATGGTAAATAGTGAAATGATTTCTCTTTGCTTGCTGCAGCTTTTGAAAATATCTTTGGGGTAACTGCTTTAAATCCTGCAAAAGTAAAAAGGTCGGGGTCAGGCTGTGAAGCGATAAATTCTTTCATTTGTCTTTGAGCTTCTTCAACTTCTTTCTGTAAAACTGAAATATCTTTTCCGGTTTTATCAGCTTGCAGAATCACTTGCGTATCGTTTACAGAAGGATAAAGTTTATCGTGATTTTCAACAGGAGCAAGTTTTTCTATCACGAGCAGGCTGGCGCTTTCAGGAATAATCTCTGACCTTACATTAAGTTCACGGCGCCTGTGAAAAGCAAGCCGGATGCGTGATTTAATTTCATCATGCCTGAAGAGATTGTTAAACACGCGATAATCCGCTTTTCCACAAGTAACCGCTGTAAAAATAGTTGAAAGAGGTTTTTCATATAGGTATAAACTGTTCGAACTTAGACTTCCCATACTTCCTCGGGCAATGTCAAAAAACCACTGGTCAAGGTCAGCCCTATCTCCTTCGATTTTACAAAGAATATCTTTTTTAGTAAGGTCTTCTTTTGAAAGTCCTCGTTCCAATATAAAAGCAGTATCAAAGTGGTTTTTGGCATTGATTTGAGGAATCATCTTTTCCGGTTGCGCTTCCTGATCAGTAACTACTGTTTCATACTCGACATGGAGCTGGAAAAAATCTATCTTTGGTAGTTTCAGGTAATCCATACGCGAAAATCGGGTGATCATTACAGGATGGCTCTCTTTTCCCAAAGATGAAATTTCTTGAATAGTGGTGTGTTGTTCCTCTTTCAGTTGTTTATCCAGGGATTTGGCGTTTTCTTCATTTAACCAGATAACTGCAGTTTCGTGTGCGCCTTTGTCAACCTGTCTTAAACAACGGCAGGATGTCTGTAAAACCATATTTGTCGGACAGTCACCTTTTTGCGAAAGGATAACACCGGTAAGGCTTCGGCAGTCCCAGCCTTCTTTGCCTATTTGAACGAGCAGGATAATTTTTTTCCTGGAAAGCGGTGTATCGAGAGAATTAAAATCGGTTTCAGCTTCTTTTGTGGTTTTATATTTCTTGTTCCCTTTATGATATTTCAATATCTCTTCAGGCTTTATTTTCATCGTTCCAATAAGATATGGATATATTTCTTCTTCGAGTCTTTCAATATTCCCGCAATAGACAGCCAGCTTTGCTACACTTCCATTACTGTAAACAGTATTCCCAAAAGTCTTTAAAAAATCTTTTACCCCTTTCTCTATTATCTGGATGGATGTTAGCCCTGAAGTCTGCTCTACCCGTGGTTTCTTTAGGAATTTTTTTACCGCGGTTATTAAAGGGTAATAAAAAACGGTATTTGTGATTTGTGTGCATTTAAGTTGTATCTCGTTGGATATTTTTATGGTTTCAGCAGTACCGAGATAAGGGGTGCCGGAAAACCCAAGTATAGAATTTATTGAGCCATTTACGCTCCACTTGTTGACTACCTGACGCAATTTAATATCATCGGTAGCGGCATGATGGACTTCGTCAATATGTATCTGCAAATTTGGAATTCTACTAATGATGTTTCTGAGTTCATTGGCAAGCATATCTTTTTCGTCTTCTGTTTTTTCAATCAATTCAAGCTGAGCAGATAGTTCAAGCCTGTCCAGAATAACTTTCTCGGCATTCACCACCATGACAAGCCCCATCAGTGTATCATAAGGCTGATAGCCGGATATTTTTTGAGCATTCGGGTTTCGTGCTTTGCTGCTTTTCTTTGCTGATTTAGGCTGGTCTAATATTTCGAATTTAATCATCCGTTTGATATTACTTGCTGCAGGCTCCGGCAGAATCCATGACGGATCGAATCGTTCAATCGTTCTAATGCTTGGAATGATTGAACTTTTCAAACCAGAAGGTGCAAGAATCAGAAAGTTGTGAGCAAATATGTGATTATCTGGTTCATTCAGGGCAAAGTAAAGATCGAGATAAATGAATGTCGCCATGAGGAAGGTTTTACCAGCCCCCATAGGCAAACTAAAAAGATAATCAGGATATCCTACTCCATAAAAAAGGGACTTGCTTACAGTTTCATAGTCAATTTTATCGGGGTTTTTAATTATAAATTGTTCTAAGTCAGGGAAAAGAGTTGTCCGTGCTTTCTTCCCATTTCCATTGATTTTTATCGGAGTACGGGAAAGGTCAAATAATGCTTTTGCTGCACGGTTGCTTTCTAAAACTTTCCGCACATTCTGATTGATATTCAAAATGGATAAATCTTCATCATGTCCGAAGAAATTTTCACTAAAAAGAGTTGATAGTGGTTTGTTTCCGCCTTCGATTTTCAGAAATAAGTACACAAGTAATGCCTGAATTTGTGCTTCGCGTAAATTGTTGTTACGATTTATGTGTTCGAAAAGCGGTTTAACAGTACAAGTGTCCGAGTTAATCCACTCTTGGACTTTTCTAAAAATCAAATTATTGAGCATCCATTATTCCTCCATAATTGATTCTGGCAAAAATCATTTACAACAAAATATTGACGGCCTAAAATGTCAAATAGACAGGTTGGCATAGCAAGCTTTCGGTCTAATCAAGGAAGTTGCCGGGTAACGGCATCTGATCCGGATTTTTGATTTCTATCATCATCGCCCCATAGTCTCTTGGTAAGCAGATTCGGGACGCTGACTGACAGGGCATTAGCAAGTAGCTCTAATGTGCTCAAGGTGACGTTTCGCTCTTCCCTTTCGACTGAACCGATGTATGTTCGATGAATTCCGCAAAGTTCTGCAAGATTTTCCTGTGACAACCCTTTCTGCTTTCTCAAAAAGCGAAGATTTTGAGAAAGTATTCGGATCAGTTCTGTACTGGGTTTTCTTAAGCTCATTTTGCATCCTATTTGAAATGTACGGGCGATATCATATAACAACGCATATAAGTCAACAGACTATGAGTAGCATGCAATTGGTAATGGGTAAGCGTTCAGACCCCTCCCCCCAGCGGGGGGAGGCTGGGAGGGGGGAAATGTTGTCATGCCAACTACTTGCCCTCCCCCCGGCCCCCTCC
>CAIMCT010000554.1 GCA_903839535.1 uncultured Desulfobacteraceae bacterium | reverse complement strand
GAAAGGATGTATCGGTTGACATAATTCGGGATGTTTTGATCAAGCTATCCCGTGGCGATCTGCTGGATTATATGGAATTGGGCGGTTGGTTCAGGAAAGTTCAGGATCCGATTTTGCTGGAATTCCTGAAAGTTTGGGGGAAAATTGAAGTTGAAGGATACGATCTAAAAGACATAAAGAATTCACTGATTCGCAAGTACCAGAAAATTCAGCGCAGAATCTCGGACCATTCAGGGTATATCGGTGAAATTTATATGGCTCAGATTTTATGGAATGCTCAGAATAAATCATTGCCGGGGATATTTTTTAACGTGGATGAAGACATTTCCGTTCCTTGGCATTTTTCATATATTCGGCATAGAGTCCGATTGGGCGGTGCTGTGAACATGGAAATAGATGTCTATGCCGCAGCCGGTTCAGAAGTATGGATAGCCGAAAGTAAATGGTGGACAGATCGTAAGGTTGGATTGCATGAGATTGAAATTCTATTGAAAAAAGCGGAACGGGTAGCAGATGATATTGGTGATGAATTAAAAACGCTGCGGATTTGGTTTTTTGCTCATAGCGGGTTTACAGAGAAAGCCGAGGAGTTTATGAAAGAAAAAGGTATCCTGTGGTCTTCCAGGAAAGAGCTGGATGACCTGCTGGATTATGTTGGGCTTCGGCGGTTGCCGGAAATCTAAAGAAAAGCAAAAATAGATTGGGCTATCAATGCGTATCGGGTGGAGACATCAATGCGGTAACGGGTGGAGACATCAATGCGGTAACGGGTGGGCTGATGAAAATTGCCATATATTTTAATGAAAAGCATATCCCATTTTTGTTCTGCATATGTAATTACGCTAAATTCCGGGCAGTTAAAAATTTTGGCATGCTTACCCTGACAGGTGAAACGAACAAATTGCAGCTAATATTCGCTGGAGGGAATCGCTATGCCATATACCATGGAATAGTTCAGGAAGGAGTATGTGAAGGCACATCTGCCAGAAATGGATACCGATGAAGTGTTGTCGATGTTCACACCGGAGGACAGGCTGAAGGGGCTCGCGCCAAAGGACAGGCTGGAGGGTCTTGATCCGGAGGAAATAGAGACTTATCTGAAAAAGCTGAAGATGAAAATGGTACACTGAGATCCGCTGCCTATTGGATATAGACTTTTGTTTCTCACGCAAAGTCGGTAGGGGCGACCGGCCGGTCGCCCTTACTCACGGTCAACGGTTAAAACCTGGGCATTACTTTGCCGTCCAGTATTTTTTTCAACACTGGCATCCATTATGAGTACCCATTATGATCAATTGTATCCATTTTGCACATCTACTTTCGGCATCACAGACTCATAACCAGTTGATATTACATATAGCGTATCTTTGGCATCATATTTGCCTTGTACTATAATTGAATTGATCAGATGATGCAACTGGATCGGTAAAAACGGCTGTTCATCCATCCATGAAATTATGATTTTCTTTGCGTCCTTTGTGTCATTGCGGTGGATTGAAAAGTGCAGTTTATGTCCGTGTACACTATAAAAAGGAGGATCAAATGGAAAAATGTGTTTGTTTCGTTTATTGTGGTAGCTGTTCAGAGTATGAGGCTGGACAATGCTAAAGAGAGTGCTCAGTGGGGTCCGATAACTCCATGGGCTATTGTCGTTACAATTACAACCCTAAGCATTCCACTACACCGTTTCGTGATGAAAGGTAAAAACCCATTTTCTAACCACATTCTTTAGGAGGTATTATGTTTAAGTACAAGAAACCAACGCAGAATAACATTTCAAGGATTAAAAGGAGAATCACATGAAAAAAAATGTATTTATTTCCTTGCTGCTACTTGCAGTTCTGGGCATCATGACGAACAATGCAAGGAGTGAGGAAAACTTTTGGCAGGCTAAGATCAATATCGCCAACTCGGCTGAAACACCTGTCTTTATCTCACTGCAAAACAATGACAAAGCGGGCGCGCGTTTCCCAGGTGGAACCTCAACATCCTGGATTTTGCAGCCGGGGCAATCCACTTACTTAATCACAGCCTTGGCGATTGTAGGCGGTATACAAAATAAAAATCAATTCAACATTGTTTATAATTTCTACAATGGCACCGCTATAAATCAGCAAATCAACGTTGAATATAACTACGATACACCGCCATGTGCAAGTTTTTCCAATTCCGGTATTTTTGCCGCATCGCAAGGGACTTATGTTGACAGCACATATAGTACCGAAACATGTGGGGACGTAATTGCATCGGGCTTCAGGTTGTCGGGCACAGCAGCGAAAGTTGTTGCAGACATCGTCGATCTCGAAATGAAAATTGCGCGATTCGATCCGGATCTTTCCACCGACCTTATCTTTGATTACGCCATAAACATCGGACAACGTGATTACAATATAGACAAGTTGGCCGGAGTGAACTGGGCCGGCTGGACTTACTACGATGGAGCCCCGCCGCCGCCGCCCCCAGTAACGTTCGTCCAGGGACAGCAAATATATGGATATAATTATGACAAACCCTGGCTCAGTTCTCAAAATTTGAATAACAAATCGACGATAGCAGTATTTACCGGAGCCAATGCGAGTATAGGTACGACTGCAGGCCAGATCGCCAGCTTTGACATGTCCAGTGCCGCGCCTCAATCGCCGGGCTATACGACTTTCAGAAGTAACGGGTCCGTTGTTCAAATGTCCCGCAATCCTAACGGCTCCCCTTTGCAATACGTGGCGGCTTTTGACGATTCTTCCGTAGAGTATTATGATGGAGCTAATGCGCATGTTTTGCAGAGTAGTGGATGGGATAGCGCAATTCTGCAAATGAGCGTCAATTGGGGCGGAAGCAGTCCGCAAGTGGTTGTTGGTCTGGCTGATGGCGCGGTGGAGTATTACAATGGAAGTTCGTGGACTGAACTCCATGATATGGGTTGGGCTACTTCCATCATGCAGCTCAGTGCATATTGGGACTCGAACAACAAGCTTCAAGCGGTGGTAGGGCTTGGAGATGGTGCAGTTGAGTACTGGAACGGTTCTGGATGGACTGAACTTCATAATAACGGTTGGTCTAATCCCGTATATCAGCTAAAAGTACAATCTTGGAACAACCAGCAACCAAACGTACTTGTAACCATGATGGATGGAGCGATTCTTTACTACACTTCTTTTTCTGGTTGGACCCAGATACACAACAATGACTATAATTTTAGCATTATAGATATGGCGCCGCAGGGGGCTATCCCTTTTCCTACCTTCGTGGCGGGATTTAGTGACGGCTCTGTGTCCTGTTTTATTGGTGGCAAGGAATACTCCATGGTATTACCAACAGGCAACAGGGTTCAGTTCATATCAGCAGGATATTGGGATTATTCCTCTACAGCAGAGGTGGCAGTGGCATTTGTGTACAGTCAAAATTATCAATTCAATTGCGTTCTAGGCCAGCCGTCTCTCGGAACTTCTTCTGAGTCTTCTTACCCCGCCATTCCCAGCGTCAGTAGCGCGTGCGGTGATATCGACGGGGACGGAAAGGGTGATCTCATAAGCGTTGAGGGATCAGACTGGTATGTATGGTACTCCTCTAAACAATATTCAAAGCGCTATGGACCGTATGACCGAGGCGTTTTCGGTACACCAGTAATTGGCGATGTTGACGGGGACGGACAGGGCGATCTCATCATGGTTGATGGCTCACGTTGGTATGTCTGGACTTCATCTTCGGGTTATACGAAGCGTATCGACCTGGATTTAGGGATGTACGGCGAACCCCTGACCAGTGATATTGATGGGGACGGAAAGGACGATGCTATCGTGGTTAGGGGCTCACAGTGGTATGTCTGGACTTCATCTTCGGGTTATACGAAGCGCCTTGGCCCCTACGATCTTGGCATTCACGGCCTGCCCGCCGCAGGCGATATTGACGGCGATGGGAAGGCTGATTTTGTTATAGCAGTGGGGTCGAATTGGTACACATGGAGTGCTGCCTCGAAACATCAGGTGCGCTCCGGCCCATATGATATAGGTATTTCGGGAACGCCCAAAATCGCCGATATCGATGGTGATGGGTTGGCTGATCTAATAGTTATCGTAGGCTCGGACTGGTACGTTTGGTTTTCCTCTGCTGGATACCAAAGGTTTGGCCCATATACGATGAATTTGCCATAATCTTATGACACTGATTGTAAATCGGATTTAATGCTATTTGACGAGAGTCACGCCTTGCCCTAACATTTTTTTGGGTAGGGCGAGGTGGTGACACTTCAGATCGGTAACCACATCGCCCAGCCACATATCGCTGCCGCAGGCAAAAGGATGAAGTAACCGGGGGCATCCACAGAGCGGTACTTGCAGCAGAATTTCAAAAAAAGAGGAATAAGAAAAATGAGAAACCTGAATTACATAAAACATCTGTGTTTATTGGCTGCTGTTATAGTCCTCATAGGCTCATTTTCAAACATCGTCGCGGGTGCCGCCGAGAAATCGGCGCGCGAAGTCCCCAATGGGCGATCCGTCTATGACGCACCCGATCCGCTGCCACCTGGCAAGCACGGCGATATTATCTGGGCTGTCAAGATTAAAACCGATATTCCCGGCGCACAGGCATGGAAGATACTCTACCGCTCCACGGACATTCACGATACGCCGGTTCCTGTCTCGGGTATGGTCATCGCACCTGCGGCTAAGGCAAAAACCGGCAATCGCCCCGTGGTCACTTATGCTCACGGCACCGCCGGTCTGGCTCGCAGTTGTGCGATTACCCTGGTTGATAACCCTGCCAAGGATGCCTCTTTCTACTCATTTCCTGACAGCCCGGATTCCGTTGATGCAGGTGTTCCCGGTCTAACACAAATGATTGCCGCTGGTTATGTTGTGGTAGCCACAGATTATCAGGGCTTGGGAACCCCGGGTTTTCACCAATACTTAGTTGGTCCAACTGCGGCACGCAATGTGCTGGACGCTATTGTGGCGGCGCAGCAGATTCCCCAGGCTGGAGCAGGGAAGCAGGCCGTAGTGTTAGGCTGGTCTCAGGGAGGCCAGGCAGCCGTCTGGGCTGGCCAACTTGCCGATTATGTCGCCTCTTCCACCAAGATTCTTGGCGCTGTAGCATTGGCGCCTGTCAACGCCATGGAACAAAGCAAGATCGAGGCGCAGATCGTAGCATCAGGTAAGAAACTGACTACGATGATGGGTGCCGAGACAGCTATGGCGCAGTATGCAATGACCATGACCTTTCCCGAACTCAAGCTCTCCGACGTGCTGACACCCTTGGGCATTGATTACATCAAGGAAGCCTCGAAACACCAGTGCAACAAACAGATGGGTCAGTCACTCGACTACATACAGGCCTGGAAGGGGTCTGCGACGCGGTCGGACCCGCAGAACCAGGAGGCATGGTTGAAACGTATTGAGCAGATGGCCTTGGGGTTTGTCCCTGCAAAGGTGCCGATAGCCATCTACCAGGGTGACGATGATCCGATAATTTTCCCTGCAGCGTCGGAGGCCTATGTAAAGACGGCATGTGCTTCCGGCACAACCATTTCCTACACCCATTACCCCGATACTGACCACCTCCGGGTGCCAGGCAGGGCGCAGGCGGATTTCCTCGGATGGATTGCCGATCGATTTGCAGACAAACCAGCGCCATCGAGTTGTCAATAGGCCCTTTCAAAGAGGGAACAGAAGGGGAATGAAAAACATCATATAATTGAGGTAAAATTATGAAACCCTTTTCTCAATGGTCAAAAGAGGAAGTTGAAGAAGAGTTCGGTCTGTATGCCGACCACAGTTACGGACTTCTTCAGGAATGGATCGCTGAACTCCCTTCAGTCTCTGATGAGGAACAGCGCATCCTTCGCCGGCTTTCTCAAAAATTGCTGACCCATGTCCACGACTGGAACGAAGAAGAACTGAAGGTCTTTTTCATTGCCTTTATTCTTGATTTTGTTGATTTCTGGCAGCCTCACTATCGACCGTTTTTCGAACGAGAGCTGTCTGTCGAATATGCCGAGGGAAAGAGACTGTGGGGTGTTGTTGATTTTTTTGTGGCATCCGGAAAGCAGTCGCCAAGAAAGCCCTTCTTTTTTCTGCATGAATACAAGAAACAGGCGGACACGTCAAACGATCCGACAGGACAACTTCTGGCTGAAATGGTTGCAGCGCAGAAGGCAAATCCTGATACGCACCCGATTTACGGTGCTTATATTATCGGCCGCCACTGGTATTTCGTCCTGCTTGACGGGCTGGTCTATGCCGAAAGCCTGGCGTATGATGCGACAAAAGACGAAATCATGGCAATAGTCGGTATTCTCCGTCAGACAAAAGATATTATTGACGGGCTGCTTCAGCGTTTTCACCGATAGTCCGAAAAAAGAGGTATCAAGACAGTGTGTATGCAGCATTAACCAATGGCGCCGATAATCCATCACCCAATTTGAAAGGAAAAATGAAAGATGAAAACATTAAATCGACTTACTATCACCCTGAAACTGGTTGCACTGCTGGTAACAGCCGCCATGTTTCATGTTCCACCGGTGCTTGCGTGCACCAGTGTGCAGCTAATCGCTTCAGATGGTTCAGTCGTTGTCGCCCGTACCATGGATGACAATCCGGCGACCATGAAGATCAATGTGGCGCTCACCCCCAGGGGAAAGACAATCCAGTCAACAAATCCCGATGGCGGCCCCGGTCTTTCCTATACAACGAAGTATTCCAGTTTTGGCCTGCCTGTAATTGGCTCCACCACTCCCACGGATACCATGAACGAGAAAGGGCTGATTCTATCGGTTCAGATACTCAATGCCTCCTACTACGCAACAATTGTTCCTCCAGAGAAGAAGTTACAAGCATTGTCCAATGTTGATACACCGCTCTGGCTGATCAGCCAGTTCGCCACGGTTGACGAGGTGAAGGCGAATCTTGGCAAGGTCGCCATCTGGACCAAGGAGCAGATGCCATTTCACCTCGTCCTGTTTGATGCTACAGGCAACGGGATCGTCATTGAATGGGTGAAGGATGAGAAAACGGGAGATTCGGTCATGAATGTTCATGACAACAAAGTTGGCGTGGCTACAAACGATCCTGTTTTTGACTGGCAACTGATCAATCTGAGGAATTATGTGCAGACCACGTCTGTCTCAACACACGAGAAGCAATTTGGGGGACTCAACGTTACCGTCCCGAATATGGGCAATGGCTCTTTTGGAGTTCCAGGGGACATGACGGCGCCCAGCCGTTTCGTCCGCATGGCTGTCCAGCGCAACTCGGCAAAAGTTCCGGCGAATGCCGCCGAAGCGCTAAGTCTTGTTTCCCACATCATCAATAATGTTGATGTTGCACTCGGAACAGTAAAAGATGCCTCAGCTCCCAATGCACCCTATGATGTCACGGTCTGGACTTCCCTTCGGGACACGAAAAATGGCGCTTATTATATTAGGACAAGTGAAGGCTTTAATTTCTTCAAAGTGGACTGTACGCAACTCTGGGATTTGCAGAAAATCAAGGAAATGAGCTTGAATGACTTGCAGAAGTCCGGTTTAAGCGATGTGACCTCGCTGCTGAAACAGCCCTGAATTTATTGACGGGGACGGAAAGGACGATGCTATCATGGTTAGGGGCTCACACTGGTGCGTATGGTTCTCCTCTTCAGGATAGCAAAGGTTTGGCCCATATACGATGAATTTGCTATAATCTTATGATATAATGCGAATGGTCATAATCTGTGCTTTCCTTATACCACTTCCCCCGCGTCGGGGGAGGATTGGTGGGGGGCAAAAGCGCAGGTGGCAAAAAAAGCCTCTGACAACCAAAATATTTCTTGTGTGAAGAAAAAGCAAAATGCAGGATTTGCTAATTTTGTTTTAAGGGATAGATGCGCCTTTGTGCGCCCATTTTCGATGTTATTGAGAACTTACTTTTTTACATCAATTATGGATACAGGCTTTCAAAGACCTTCCAGAATTCGGGGAAGGATTTTTCCACGCATGTTTCATTTTCAATCCGGATTCCTGGCGTTTTGAGTCCGGCAACGGCAAAGCTCATGGCTATGCGGTGATCATTGTGCGGGTCGATCTTGGCTCCATGAGGCTTTCCGCCGTCGATCCATAGAGCGGTATCGCTGCATCCGGCTGCAATGCCCAATTTCTGAAGCTCTTCTACAACCGATCCCAACCGGTCGCTTTCCTTGGCTTTCAAATGTCCCACGTTAGAGATGACGGTTTTACCCTTTGCAAAAGCCGCAACGACGGCAAGGGTTGGGACCATGTCGGGCATTGCCGCCATATCCACTTCAACGGCTGTAAGCTCTCCGCCGGTAACGGAAATACCATTCGGCTCTATAATGGTCGTGCACCCCATGGTATTAAGAACATCCAAAAGTCGAAGGTCTCCCTGCCGGGAACGATATGAAACACCGGAGACGGTGATCGTTGCGCCAGTAACCGCAGCCGCAGCCCAGAAATATCCGGCCTGGGAGATATCCGGTTCAACACAAAACCTTCCTGACCGATACCCCTGGTTTCCGGCAATCTGAAACCGCTGATACCCACTTCTATTAACGCTTACACCAGCCTGATTCATGATGTCGATCGTCATGTCAATATAGTGTTTGGAAACCGGGCCTTGGGTAACAGTGATCTCCATGCCGTTCTGCGTGAAGGGCGAAATGAGAAGAAGAGCCGAAAGATACTGGCTGCTGATGCCGCAGTTTAAGGACAATAGGCCGCCAGAAATTGTGCTGGCTTCAATTTCAATCGGCGGACATCCTGGACAGCCAAGCGATATCGTTCTGATGCCGATCTGATGCAGTCCTTCCAGAAGATCCTGAATGGGCCGCTCCTGCATGCGAGGGGTTCCAGTCAGAATATATTTTCCTTTTCCCAGCGCAGAAACCGCGGCCAGAAGCCTCATGGAAGTTCCGGAATTGCCCAGAAAAATCGGATTGCTGCAAGGCTGTAACGTACCATGCTCCCCTCGGACCCGCCACGATGCCGGGCCCTGATCAATGGAAATGCCCATAAGCCGCAATGCGTCCCGGGTCAGCCGGGTGTCTTCACTGTCCAGCCCATTCTGGATTTCGCATTCGCCGTCGGACAGAGCCGAAACGATGAGAGCGCGGTGTGTATAACTCTTTGATCCCGGTACTGCAACTGTGGCGTTTCGAATTGGGCGCGTTTGAATTTCAATCATGAGACTCTCTTTATTTTTAAGACCGTTGACGGTCAACGGTCAACGGTTTTTTTATGAATGGTTCTTTCGGGGATTATTCAGGGCATCTATCAGGGATTGTTTCATGACAGCAATAGGCGCCGGACTTTGGGTCCACAGCTCGAATTGAAAAGCAGCCTGATGAATGAACATGGCAAGGCCGTTTATTGTCTGGCATCCGGCATTTTCGGCATCTTTCAGAAGCCGGGTTTTAAGCGGCGCATATACTATATCCATGACCAGAATGTCGGGTGTTAATAACGCATCAGGAACCGGGGACTGATGGATATGTGGTGTCATTCCGACGGATGCGGTGTGGATCAGAATGTCAAAGGGAAGGGATCGAAGCTCCGAAATGGGGATAAAATTCGCTTCCAGCGCCGCCGCCAGTTTTTCTCCATTTGAAACTGTTCGGTTGATAATGGTCAGTTCGGATCGGCGGGATTTGACACCAGAACCTATAGCGCGCGCCGCCCCACCTGCACCGATGATGGCGACCCGTTTTCCCTCCAGACGGGTGATCTCTTCAAGTGCTCTGACGGCACCCAGGCAGTCCGAGTTATATCCTTTGAGACATCCCTCGTGGTTTATGACTGTATTCACGGCACCGATGCGTTTGGCTATTGGGTCCAGTTCATCCAGAAAGTCCAATATCGAAACTTTGTGTGGAATGGTGATGCTGGCTCCTTTGATGCCCAAAGAACGCATTGCGGATACGCCATCGCCAATCGCCGTGACCTGAAAAGCCACATATACTCCATTTGATCCGGTCTCCGCAAAAGCCTGGTTAAACATCACCGGACTAAGGCTGTGGTTGACCGGGTTTCCCATCACGGCAAACACCTGTGTTGCTGCATCAATCATGATCATCTCGCCATTTAAGAACAGGAATCCATATAGCGCGCGCTATATGTTTGTAGGATAGCCATACATTACCTCTGTCTTCTATCATTTTTTTACGTTTCAATCTTCGCCCATATATGGGCGGGGGACGACACAGGCAAATCAACATGGTTTGAAGTTTTTATCAGCGTCAGAGTGTAAATATATGCTTTACACTTGTCAACTACATTCCTCCAGAACCTGTTCCATCGTTCCGCGCTCCGGCATGAAATCAAAAACATGAACAACACGTTTGTAAGATTGTCCATGGCTTTTTTCGGTTTTTCCGTGTTCTTATTTTTCCGTGATACTTTCCTGGATGGCATATCCAAAATGCCTTCCTCCCTGTTCCGATGCAATCAGAACCTGGTCTCCGGGGGACAAATGAACAACAGACACTGGCTCACCCCCTGGCCGCGTCAGGCGAATGGTTTCGGCGTTTTGAACCAGCGTCGTCAGAACTCTGCCGTTTACAGTCGCGGTAATCAACATCAGGGGCCGCTTTTCGATCTTCAGGCGGCCAACAACGGCGGTTGCCGTATTGCCTTCATGGTCAACGATCTGAACCGGATCTCCGGCGCAAAACTCCGATAGATATCGGGTTTTGCCGCCTGGAACTCGGGTATAGGCATGCACCGGTCCAGCATTGACCCGAAAAGGCCTGGGAGCCACATACGGGTTGGAAACGCTTTCGGCATGGATCAGAAAAAGGCCGCTGCTGCTGTTTCCGACCAGCATTCCCTGTCCGGCCGTCATCAGGGAGCAAGTGTCCACGCATACCCGGTCGCCCATTCCTGCCGGCTGAATGCTCAGTATTTCGGCGATCTCCAGAACGGTTTGATCTTCCTGAGACCTCAAGCGGGTCAGGGTCTGTTTGAGGGATGCCGGATCGGGGGCATGAATCAGAATATGCCGAACGCCTTTTTCCAGAATGCCGAATGCGGTCTGAGCATCTTCAAGGCTACTAACCTGGGCGATGACATCGGCGCCTCTGGCAATGAGATTCTCCAGTGGAATGATGCTCCAGTCCTGGCAGTCCAGAATGACCTTCTTGTCGCGGCATAAGGCCAGGATCGCCTCTTCGTCCTCCTTGCAGGTTATCTGGCAGGAGACCACATCTTCCCCCGGCTTGATGTCGCCATCTATGGCAATAGTCTGAATCCTGCCCAGCTCTTTTATTTTTTCGGAAAATCCCGGTGGCACCATAATTCCGTCAGCGCCATTTTCAATGGCGGTTGTCGCCATGTCCTTATCCCATGTATCTATTTTGACCCAGATAGTACGCGTCATTGTTCCCACCTTTGATGCCAGAAGATATTTTGGCCGCCCCTACATCCTTCGTCATTGCAGCTTACTCGTCGTAAGGTAGGCGTAACGCCATCCTCAGAACTCGCTCACTTTGATCTTGAACTTTTTTCTTTGCCATCCCTGACTTTTTCTGATTCACTTCAATCTTAGGTCTTTATTTTAAGAAGGTTAAGGCTTTGTCCACATCTGCGCCGTCGTGGACAATGGCGGCTATGGCCCTGGTCATGGCTGTTGGATCGCTGTGCTGAAACACGTTTCTGCCGATGGAAGCGCCGGAGCCGCCGGCATCCACGGAACCCTTGACCATTTCCAGAATATCGATGTCGGAGTCCATTCTGGGGCCGCCGGCAATCACGACCGGAACAGAGCAGCCCTTGACCACTTCGCGAAAGGATTCTGTGGATCCGGTATAGGATACCTTGACAATGTCAGCCCCCATTTCATCCCCAACGCGGGCTGCATGTTTGATGACATTGACATCAAATTCATTCTTTATGTTCTCACCGCGAGGATAGATCATGGCCAGCAGCGGCATTCCCCAAGTCCGGGCATCATAACTGACTCTTCCAAAATCATGCAACATTTCCTTTTCGCCGCCGTTTCCCAGATTCACCTGGATGGATACTGCGTCAGCACCCAGTTTAAGGGCTTCTTCCACCGAGCAGATCAGGGTTTTAGCATTTGGATATGTTGAAAGGCTTGTGGATGCCGACAGGTGAATGATCAGGCCGATGTCCTTGCCCCGGCCGCGATGCCCCGCCTTTACAAGCCCTTTATGCTCGACAATGGCATTGGCGCCACCCTCGGAAACCTTCTGGATTGCATCTCTAACATTGATCAGGCCGGGAATGGGCCCGATGGACATGCCGTGATCCATGGGGACGATGACGGTTCTTCCGGTATTCCGGTTGATAATGCGCTCCAGTCGAATCTGCTTGCCTAAAATACTCATGATTGATATCCTCCTTTTTAAAATAAAAAAGGTCGTGAAGATTTTCTCTCCACGACCTTTAGAAATAAAAAAAGCCGCGGGCAGAGTCTGCCCACGGCTTAGTGCTGGATAATGTTTTAAGGTATCAGCACACCACAGGCAGATCGGCGCTAAAGTAATAAAAATACCCATAAAAATAGCTGCCTGAAATGTTGTGCTTCATGATACAATAATTCCTTGATATTTATTTTTCGGGAAACATAACATCTATTGTTTCTTTATGTCAAGCTATTTTTTAAAACGGACAGAAATTGTGCCGTTTGCATCTGGAGCGTACGATACGACGGTGGATTCCATTCAATATTCCGACAGTTGATGAGAATTATATAAAAATTATACCGCATACCAACTTTCCTCAACCTTCTCAACTTTTTTATTGACAATAAATCAAGGATAGTTCATTCTAATCGGATTAAATATAAAAAGTGTTCAAACCCCCATCTGGATGCCTTTTCCAAGTGAGGGTTTTTTTTTCATACCCCGTGTTTTTTTATTAAGGAATAGCCCTATGGAAAGAAATATCCAAAAAGTCAGAAACATCGGCATCAGCGCTCACATTGATTCCGGCAAAACCACCCTGACAGAAAGAATCCTGTACTACACCAAACGTATCCACACCATCCATGATGTCAAGGGAAAAGACGGGGTTGGCGCAACCATGGATTCAATGGATCTGGAAAGAGAACGCGGCATCACCATTGCCTCTGCCGCAACATTTTGTGAGTGGCAAAACCACCAGATCAATATCATTGACACTCCGGGACATGTGGATTTCACCATAGAAGTGGAACGGTCACTGCGCGTTCTGGATGGTGCCATTTTGGTGCTGTGTGCGGTTGGCGGGGTTCAGTCCCAGTCCATTACGGTTGATCAGCAGATGAAGCGCTACAAGGTTCCCTGCGTTGCCTTCATCAATAAATGCGACCGCAGCGGCGCAAACCCTACGCGGGTGATTCAGCAACTGCGGGAAAAACTGGGGCATAATCCGGTTGCCGTGCAGCTTCCCATCGGTCTGGAAGCAGACCTTAAGGGGATAGTGGATCTGGTTGCCATGAGAGCACTTTATTTTGACGGAGATAATGGGGAGACTATCCGGATAGAGGAAATTCCAGCCCAATTGATAAGTGAAGCCAAGGAATACCGCGAAATGTTATTGGATGCAGTCTCAGTTGTTTCCGATGAATTGACCGAGGCCATTCTGGAAGAGCGCGAAATCCCGTCGGATCTTATTTTAACCGCTCTGCGAAAAGCCACCATCGAGAGAAAAGTAACGCCGGTCTTTATGGGATCAGCCTACAGAAATAAGGGGATTCAACCCCTTCTGGACGGAGTGACGAGGCTGCTTCCCTGCCCATCAGATGTTGAAAATGAAGCTCTGGATATGGACAACAACGAGACCGTCGTCTCCCTTACGACAGATACGGAAAAACCGGTCGTCGCCTTTGCCTTCAAACTGGAAGACGGGCAGTATGGTCAGCTTACCTATATCCGGGTTTATCAGGGAATTATTTCCAAAGGCTCCACCATTGTCAATGTCCGAAATGGCCGGAAAGTGAAAGTCGGGCGGGTAGCGCGGATGCATGCGGATCAGATGGAGGATATCGAAGCCATACCAGCCGGACACATCGGTGCCTTGTTTGGCATCGACTGCGCATCCGGTGACACGTTTGTCGCACCGGGCCTCAGCCTGACCTTGACATCCATGTTTGTGCCTGCTCCGGTCATCTCCCTTGCCATTGTGCCCAAAGACAACAAATCCCAGATTAACATGTCCAAGGCCCTGAACCGTTTTACCAAGGAAGACCCTACATTCAAATCCCACTACAACGATGAAACCAATGAAACGGTCATCGAAGGCATGGGAGAGCTTCACCTGGAAGTCTATGTCGAGCGCATGAAACGTGAATATCAGGCCGAAGTCAGCACTGGCATGCCGCAGGTGGCGTATCGGGAAACCATTACCCGCAGGGCGGAGTTTAATTACACGCATAAAAAACAGACCGGCGGGTCCGGACAATATGGCCGTGTGGCCGGATATATGGAACCTGTTGAAGAACACTTTTTGTTTGAAGATGAAGTCCGTGGCGGTTCCATCCCCACCCAGTATATTGCTGCATGTGAAAAAGGATTCCGGCTTTGTCTTCCCAAAGGCCCCAAATTGGGTTATCCCGTTACGGGCGTTAAAGTCGTTATCAACGACGGCGCCTCACATGCCGTGGATTCGTCCGACATGGCGTTTCAATCAGCTTCCAGAGGCGCTTTTCTGGAAGGCTACGCCAAGGCCAAAGCCGTGATTCACGAGCCGATCATGAAAGTAGTCGTTGAAACGCCGACCGAATTTCAAGGCTCGGCAATGGGGCTTTTGAACCAGCGCCGGGGAATGATCGTCGGTGCTCAGGATGAGGGAGTGATGTGTTCCATCGAAGCACAGGTGCCGCTTGCGGAAATGTTTGGATTTTCAACGGTGTTAAGATCTTCCACCCAGGGCAAGGCCCAGTTTACGATGGAGTTTTCAACCTATAAGCAGGTCCCTCAGTCTGTTTCTGAAGAACTGATCAAAAAGGCATCCGAAACTAAAAAACATGTCGCATAAACGAATTGGTGTTTCAGATCCCCAGCGGAATGCGGTTTTAATCCCGCATTCCGCCAATGTCATTTATCTTAAGGAAAGGAATGTTGCCATGCTGAGAAAGGATCTTATTCTGAGAAATCCCCTGAGACTTCTGGATCACGAAACCGATGATATACTGCCTGCCGGCGGTTTTGGAGCTGTGCTGGCCTGCGCCGGCGTTGGAAAAACCGCGCTGATGGTGCAGATTGCCTTGAACGCGCTGCTCAGGGATAAAAACGTGCTGCATATCAGCCTGAATGAGCCAGTGCATAAAGTATCCCTGTGGTATGAAGAAGTATTTCGAAATATCACAAAGTCCTATGAACTTCACGAGATGAATGAACTATGGGAAACCATTCTGATGCACCGGTTCATCATGACGTTTCAGGTCGATGGATTCAGTGTTCCCAGGCTCAAAGAGCGGCTGACCGATTTAACAGCCCAGGGCATATTTTTCCCCCAGATGATCATTCTGGACGGCCTGCCATTCGATAAACCAGTAAACCGGATACTGACGGACCTTAAAGCGCTTGCAACAGATTATCGCTTGCCGGTATGGCTGGCGGTTCGGACTCACCACCACGAAGAATTCGGATCGGATGGTCTGCCAATCCAGATTGACGGCATATCCGAACTCTTTAATGTGGCCATACAGCTTCAGCCCGAGGGAAAGGAAGTTCTGGTTAAAGCGTTGAAAGGCGGCAGTCCATCTGCCGGACAGGCGAATCTTTACCTGGATCCTTCAACACTGCTGATCAAGGACAAGATGGTATAAGAATTCCAGGTAACTTCTCTCGGAGATTCGCAGATGAACAATGAATACACGGCGATTGTGCGGAAGAGTAAGCTGGAATATGTGGTGGTTTTTTAGAACTGAATGTCTCGGCGCAGGGTGAATATCTGGCAAGTGTTGAGAAAAAATTAAGAAGTGCAATAGATTACCCCAAAAGTAGTGGACGCTTTTTGCCAAAATGCCGAGATGCTGGCATTCCCGCATGTATACTGCAAACGGGCATAATCTGCACTTTCCTTATGCTCCCTCTCCCAGCGGGGGAGGG
>CAIMCT010000553.1 GCA_903839535.1 uncultured Desulfobacteraceae bacterium | reverse complement strand
ACAAAAGCTATGCCATAACAAAGTACCTGATCTATCTCTCATAAAATGATTAACTATCTGTGATTAGAAGTTTTTCTATCTGTTACAAAAGAGCCGCACCCAATTGATTTCTGAATCCTTTTCTGAATGTTAAATTTTAATCATAATCATACTATAACTTAATACTCAAGACATATCCCAAAATATACTTTCTTTTTCAAGAGCATTTTGGTACTCTGGGTTATCTGAACAGAAACCATCTGTCATTGATCTGGGGATGTCATGGCATAAATTCTACCAGTTACAATATCTGAAGTCGCAGATATCGATAATGATCTTGTATCTGAAATAATTAAAATATACCTCAATGTGGAAATAGAGTAAAAACACTTGACAAACAAAAACCGCCTGTGGCACGGTGCCCGAATTACTAACATTAAACCCCACCCTAAAGCGATTCAAACGTATGGCGACAATCACCCTTCATGATATTGATCCAGCTCTTAAAGCCGAAGCCATAGCGGTTATGAATCAACACGGCTTAACGGCATCAGTTGCGATATCCGCTTTCTTTCGTAAAATCATAAACGATCACGGATCCGGATCATCCTGTTTTTGTTGTGACCTCAATCCAAACAAGGGAACTCTGCAAGACCTGGAAGATGCCAGCGCCGGACGGGTAAAATACATCGCCAGTAAGGATACAGACGATCTTTTTAAAAAACTGGGTATCTGATGCTTGCAGTTGTCTATCGCAAAAAGTTCAAAAAGAATCTTGATATGATGATTCGCAGAGGCAAAAATCCTGAAAAGATAAAAGAAGTAATTCTTGTGCTTGCATCAGGAAACACCCTTGATATCAGATATAAAGACCATGCTCTGTCCGGAAATCTTTCGGGCTTCAGAGACTGTCATATCGATCCGGATTGGCTCATGATTTATAGGATTGAAGCGGATACTCTTTACCTGGAAAGAACCGGTTCACACAGCGATTTATTTTAAAAACCCTTTGACACCCTCCCAATGATGTGCTTTGCTTAATACGTCAGTTTTTATCCAAAAAAAATGAAAAAGGGGCGTGGAACAATGTCACAAGAACATCTGTCATATCCTCGGAAAGCCATCGTTTTTAGCCTTTCAACACCTGGATGGGAAAAACAGTAGATGTTACAAACCTGACTGCTCGAACAATGGTATGCCCTGACCCTAAATATATTCTCTTTATCCGCTCTTTACATTACCCGGTCAGATCAAACCTTATGGGTTAAGTGGCGTGCTTAACGCAACCTTCCTCATCAAATACATGGTCAAGCTGACTATTGGTGGTCACCGCCAAGACCTTTTTCCGAACGGCATTGTTACCGACATCCAGCCGGAAATACCGATCCACCCCATCGGCACCCTTCTTCTTGCGGATCAGTTGAATCCGGTCGAACAAGGCCCAATGTTGCTCCGCGAACTTGGCCAAGCCCACCGCCTTGGCTGCATTGTCTTTCAAACTCGAATCATGCGGTTCCAGGATGTCGAACAAGAAACCCTTTGAGTCCTCCCTCACAACCAGAAGATCGGGGAACATGGGTTTCACGCTTCCCGCATCCTCGTAGGGAATCTCCAGCGACCAGGGTTTGCGGTCCACATTCCTTAGCCAGCCGATAACTGACACATCAGCCAATTCTTCATGCAACACATCCTGCTCCCAGGTTCCAATGTCTGCGCGGAACTTGTGGTCTTCTTCAAGGAATAGGTGCCTGTCGTACTCCGGGGCCTTTGGAGAGCGGCGGAAGTCGATAGTTTCTGGCAAGGCCCAAGGGATCGTTTGCGGAACGCTGGTAGCAAGCCGCAACCGCTGAAAATGCTGCTTGCGCTGCTCCTTCAGCTTGGCAATATCCCGCTTGTGCTTGGAATAGAGAGCGTCAAATTCGCTCTCCGCAAAGGTTTCCAGTTGTTTCATGCCCTCGTGGTCCTGGGCCAGCACAACGACTTCCACTTTTACTTCATCGGCATCCCGGTCTCCCTGGACTCTCCAGTAATCCATATGCAGCCCGTTGCTCAGCAACCGCCCCGCCTGCTGAAAGTGGCGGTCGATGTCGGCGGAAGCTGCCTCGATGGTGTACTCGCTGTTATTGTCCGCGATGTCAGTTCCGTGTTCCACCGCAATGGTTTTCAGGTCGATGCCTGTAATCTTCTTGGCCCGTTCCCCCAGCGTTCCGGCATCCCGCATCCGCAGCACTTCCTCCGCCATTTTCTTGACGATCTGCGTCTTTACGGTCTCCAGTGCATCCTCGTCGATGCGATCATGGGTAAGTCCACGTCCCAACCCCATCATGCGGCGCAATGCGCTCTGTTTGCGTACGCCATTCACCCGGTAGGTCACCAGTTTGCATAGCGCCTCGAAAACCTTCTCCATGCCCTCTCGGCGGTACATGCTCACCAGTTCCCGGCTGGTGCCGATCTCGGACGGTGGCACGTCTTCGACGTTCTTCAAATCCTGGATGACTGATTCCACCGTGGCTTGATCGTAATGGGGCAGGAACAGATGTACGTCATTCAGCTCGACATTGGCCTCCACCCGTCGTGCCAATGGCGTCCGAACCATGCGGCCGAGAAGCTGTGCGATATAGGTATGATCCTGCGCCCGGCGGAACGACATCATTACCTCGGCGCGGGGGCAATCCCAGCCGGTGGAAAGGCTCATCTTGAACAGTACCACGCCGATGTTCTTTTCCTCCTCGATGCGCGATGCCTCGATGCGCCGCACCCTACGGCCGTCCACATCCAGATCGCCGGTGTCATTGAAGGTGTGCGTCACCTCTCCTTCCCGCAAGCGGCGGCCGATGGCGCTCTCCAGCGTCGTCAGACTGGTACTCAGGTTGGTCTTGGACAGTGTCTTGTTGGTTCCGTCTTCCACCTGAACGACCAGGATCGGATAGACCACCGTTTCATCTTGATCTTGGCAATAGCCTGCCCAACGCTTCGCGATGGTTTGCCAGCGGTTCGCCGCCTCGCCCAGCAGCGTCATTTCCGCTTGGCTGGCTGAATCCGGGTAATGGATCAGGATGCGATCTTTCAGTAGTCCTGACTCCCGCACATCCTCGGCCTTGATATAGACCTTGTGCACCGTGTGTGTGGTGCCCGCCAGCAGCTCCTCAAATCGGCGCGGAGTAGCTGAAACCCCGATCACCAGTGGCATACGGCACAGACCATCATCCGAACTTCCCAGCAGAAACCGTTGCAGAATGGTTTGTGCCTTATCTGCCGCCTTGCCACCGCGCATCCCCCTGTGAGCCTCATCGATCACCACATAGAAACGATCCGGCGCATACATGGCAGTATTGGTCAGGGTCTCCCAGATGGTGTTTTGCCGGCCGTCCCCCCTCCGCGTCAGTAGCTTCTCGCTGCCGAGCTTTTGGGTGTTCATGAAATAGATATGACCGCCTTCCAGCCTCGTGGCGTCGAAGCTGGCGTCGATGGTAACCAACTGCCGTACCCGGATGCGGTCCGACTTGCCCTCAATCTTCAACCGGGTCTGTTCATTCAGTTCCGGCATATCCGAAATCCACAGAATGGCTGCATCGGACTGGGCATCGAAGCCCGGCTCGCCGAAGAAGATGTCCTCGAATAGCGCCGTCATGACAATGGTCTTGCCCGCCCCCGTTGGCGCGGAAAAGGAGACCGCCTGCGGGTTTTCGACCGATGCCAGCAGCCGGGCCGCCATCAGCTTGGTACGCAGTTCGGTCAGTGCGTCTTCCTGGAAATCAAACAATCCCACCTTCATGATGCACTCTCTTCCTTGTTGATGACGAAATTCTCCAAATAATCCCTGTTAAGCTGGATCACGTTCGGAACCTTCAACTGCCCCGCCATCTCTTGGAAAGCTTCCTCTGAATCTGTCACCAGATAGGCATGGGTCAGATCGTCCCGGCCTTCAAATTTGGCGGCAAAGACCGCGAACGCGGCTTCTTTAACCAGCACGGCGAAGTGGTTGTGCTCCGGGATCACCATCGCCGGAATCGGTTTGTTTTTGGGTAACTCAGGACGCGGTCCGATCGCCCCGGCTCCCAGCCACAGGATAGGCAGAATTTCCCGAAATTGGCGACCCAAGGCCACATGATCCTTGTTCAGGAAATCGAGTCGGAAATACTCCAGATTGGCAGGGAAGCCATCCCGCATGGGGCGCTTCTCCTCCTCGGTGACGATCACCGGACCGAGCAGAACATGGATGCGCGTCTTCAGGTCATCGAAGGTCGCCTTTCTTGCCGTGACGATATAAAAATCGGTGATGTGCTCCTGATCCTCCAGCGCATCCAGCCAGGCTTCGGCCTGTGTGTCGTCGAATAGGATAGAGGCCGGGTGTTTCTCGGAGACCATGAAGGCGGAATCCTTTTTCACCTCCGATTGCGGGATGTCGTCGATCAGTGCGACTAACTGATTTTTCTTGGCGGCTGTATTCAGATCGTCCATGGAGGTGAAGGCGATTTGATGGAACTTGCGGGCTTTTTCCTTTTCGATGTGCTTGCCAGTGAGATATTCGCCGTCCAGTTCCAAACCATCATCTCGTTTGCCAAGGATCGTGTATTTGGAGCGTGGCCAAGTTACGGATTGACAGATGCCGTGTTTCTCCCATTCTTGGTCTCCTGTGCGATGGCCCTTGTTTGCCAGTACCTTCACCTCATTTTCAGAAACCTCATTATTGGTAACCAAGATGCAGGACCTGTTCCCCCCGTCAAGATTGTTGAGCAGCGCGACCGACTGAAGAGTCGTGCCAGAACCTGCGAAAAAATCAACAATAAGTGCATTCTTCTTATCCGCCAAAACCGTCAATAACGCGTCCTTGGTAGCATAAGGCGACTTAGGATATGTGAAAGATGTTTGTCCCAACAAAGCTCGAAGCATGGTTGTGCCGTATAGACGAGCGTCATGGTTGGGTACCTTCCATGTTGATTTCGGAATTGTTGTTCGAGCACCACTATGAAGGATGTATGCTCCATTATGTTCTCGTCCACTAATGTCAACTTCTCCGTTGAGTATTTTATTCCGGTTACTGGCTTTGATATACGAGATAGTAAATGGGCGAGGCCCGGTTGGATTCCTCGAACGGCGAACACGGACGAACCCTTTGGACGCGAGATCCAAAAGACTTTGAGTATTCACCTGCCAAGTAGTAATTTCATAAGTATCCAAGATTGGCCAAACAACAGGCTTACCATTAATTGTTTCGTTAAGATCGGGCTTCCAAATATCAAGATCACCAGTGACCTCACCAGCTTCAAAACGCTCCTTTAAAGATCTACCAATATTCGTGATTTTCAGAGTTTCTGGATCAACAGCCACAGGATAAACGAGATTCGGTCGCTTCGAGGGCCGATCATTTAACCCCCTGCTTCGGAACAAGGGGAACCAAAACTGCGTCAATGGCTTTGCATCGGATAGCATGTCTGTCCCCATCGGTACTGGTTTAGCATTTCCGAAGAAACAAAAGAAAGCGTACTCCTCGGCACGGGAAAACTTACCAGGAGACATCGATCCAGCCGTATTGGTAACTATTGTAACCATTTGAATCTCTCGAACTCGCTTTAGGGTTTGGGAAAGCATAACGCCCAAGTTATGTACTTCGTGCCCATCTATTGTGACGATCAGAACACCGTTGGGTCCGAGAAGGTTTTCTGCAAGCCTAAGACGCTTTGACATGAATGATAGCCACTTTGAATGTTGCCAAGTGTCGTTACCGTCCACATAGTCATTATTGTATTTCCAGTCCCGCGCTCCTGTGTTATACGGTGGATCAATATAGATGCAATCAACCTCTCCGGCATAGATGTATTCCAGCAATTGCAGGGCGTGGTAGTTGTCCGCCTCAATCAACGTATGCCAGGGGGCATCGTCAGGCCCGTTCTGCACCCGGTCCACCGGCAAGAGGGCCGGGAAAATCGGCTCGCCGAACAGCCGCGCCACCACCAGATCATCCACCGGAATCTCTCTCGCCTCACCACTGCCGATGTTGCGGCAATGGGCCACTCTGTCGCGCACGGATAGCACGCGCCATATCTCTGTCAGCGGCCCGCTCCGCAGCGCCACCTTGCTGTGCTTCTTGACTTTGGCGTTGTAGATGGGGGTCAGCTCTGGCAGGTGCTCCTTGAACACCAGGCCGAACTTCTTCTCCTTGGTGATGCGGTTGATCTCCCTCTGTAGGCGCTCGCGCAGCGCCTTGTCCTCAATCTGGGCAATTAGGTTGTCGATAGCATCCATTTAGGGGAAATCTCTCTTCATATTTTTGTTGGGAAATTAAAATTTTGGTAAACAGCGACGGACTTTTCCCGCCCTCCGCTTGACCGCTTGGATAGATTTCAGGGTTTTGTCAGTCGAACGAATCCGGTCATAAAATACCTTTGAAGCATCGTTTTCAACAAGCTTGTCGGCCTCCACCATGCAGGACCAGGATCGGCAGGGTGATCTTTTCTGCTTCAGCCGTAATCCGCTGGCTTGTGATGTAGTCCACGACAAATACATTTATTAAGTGTATTTATCAATCAAAATCACAATCAATATATGCGGTTTTTTGAGAATGGCGAATTTGATAATATGCCGCCATGCCAACAGACATCGTGACTACAAGGGAAATTGGGGTGATCATCAGAAGCCGCAGGAAGGAACTCGGGCTTTCGCAGGAACATTTATCAGAAAAGGTAGGTGTTTCGTATCAGCAGATACAGCGATATGAAAATGGTGCCAGTATGTTGAACGTTGAGAATGTTCAACGTGTTGCCAAGGCACTGGATATACCTGTTACATTGTTCTTTTCATATACTGATTCCACAAAAGGTGATGAATCAGTACAGTACCCAAGCCCCGACGAAAAAACACTTCTCAAATATTATCGGGAACTTGACGGCGAAACCGATAAACGGCTTGCAATCAGGGTTATCCGGCGATTTGCCAAAAAGCCATAAACCCCAAAATTACCGAATGAAGCCATTCCATACTGCCGCATGTTCCACCAGGACATCGGCAACCGTCACCGCATTAACAGATAATTCTGATTTTCCTGCCGCGTAAACCAATTCGGGGAAGCACCAGGTTGGCAGTCGGGTTGAAATCATCCGGTAGAGGCAATGGTGTTTTTCCGAAACCAGAGATAGTGGAACCAGATGTGCAATTCTGGGTTCTCGTAAGACGCGCGTCCACAGAAGCCCGTTTTTTGGATTAATCCGAAAGACGGGCTTTTTATTTTCTTAAATAATCATTGCATTTCAAAATTGGGTTTGATACTTGGGAGGTACAGCAATCACAAGCGGTACCCGCGCCGTCAGTGCGGTTTTTTTGTTTCTGACACCTTATCATTTTACTGAATCAGTAAGATGATCCGCATTCAGGCGGGATGATAGGCCCCAATAACCGGAAACGGGAATAAGGCCAGCCGTCTTGTGACGGTTGTTGAGTCCCGCCAACTCTTTTGGCGAAAACAACAAAATCACAAGGAGTCATAACATGAATCAATTCCAGTTCCTTGCATCATCCCTTCTGTTTTCGTTTCAGCTTCCCGTCTGTGTCATCAACTTCCTGATGTCCGTTGTATGCCATCATGGTGGGGAGGTACCACAATGACCAATACAGAATCGGTGGATATTGTGGATGCCATCAACATGATATATCCGCAACTGGATTTCTTGTCAGTCGTTTTATCTTATGCGAATATTGAGATAAATGGAAAATGTGCTTGTGGGTTATCTCTGATACTGGCCAGAATATCATCTGAACTGCAAGCAGCCATAAGGGAGGTGGATCATGATGCAGATACCTGATTCCCTCGTCAACGAACTCATATCGAATCCCGTTTTTAAGACGGACACAAGAGCAATATTCTTCCTTCTACAGAACCCGGAACCAGTATCATCAGATGACATTGCAGGCGCCACAGGATTATCCCGTAAGTGCGCCAACAAGTCCACAAAGAGATTGACCGCAGCAGGGTTGATCCAGCCAGGAGAACCCCAAGCCAAAAAGAGGACGTTTGATGTCACTGGTTGGGAACAAATAGAACCGCAAGAAATCCCCGGTGGATCCATCAGAGAATCTTTTGACACCTTTAAGGAAAGGTTTGATCGTCTTGAAGCAATGATCGGAACATTATTGGACACATTAGGTGCCGGTTTGAACCCTGCCTCTTCTTATGTGTTTCTGATAGTAAGAATCCATAAAAATTTGCTTGAAAAAGGTAACACTTTCTCCCGAGAGAAGAAAGGAGAAAGTGATATGAGCAAAAAGCAGTTTGATCAGCAGCAGAAGGTTGTAATCGTTGAGAATGCCAAAGAGATTGGTGTTAAAGAAGCATCCAAGATAGCTGGAGTGCATT
>CAIMCT010000552.1 GCA_903839535.1 uncultured Desulfobacteraceae bacterium | reverse complement strand
ACCCCCCAACTCTCCCCTACTGGAGAGGGAGTGCAAGTAGAGCCGGCATCCTGCCGGCTGCAGCAGCCGGCAAGATGCCGGCTCTACGGCGAAAGATTATGCCAGTGTACAGTATAATTAATCGTTGAAAATAGCAGGAGAAAAAGGAAAGTTCAAGCAAATTATTCCGGCGGTCACCCATCAGCAAATGCGTTAATTCGTTTGACAGGCATGGAGGCTTTATCGTAAGGGTAATTTTTGGATGAATGGCTCATGAGAATTTTATAAAAACAAGGAGGACTTGATGGCTCGATGGTATAAAACTGCTCAGATCATTTTGGTTGCATCTCTAATAGGACTGATGACCACCCTGGCTTTTACATCTGAACTTACCCCTGAAGCCGTGGACAACGTTATTTGAATAAGGCAATTAATAAAGAGAATGCTTATTATCCGAGAACATGACCGATACAGTTTCAGAAACACTATCAGGGCCGGATGTATTCATGAATGCTGGCTTTTTTTAAATGAACTATCTAAAGATGTTAACGGTGAAAAGGTAAGGAGAGACTTGGCGGACGGAGTCCTTCTTGGTAAATATGCCTATAGTACTCGCATGGCGCTGTGGAAAATATTCCGAACACGTTACTTCAATATTTCATGCCCATGGGTCCGTTCCGAACTGATTTTGGCAAGTCAGTATGGCCCGGAATCGCCAGAATTTATTTCTCTGCTCTATCTCTATTTCATTTTAAGGGATAAACTGGCATTCGAATTTGTTGTTGAAGCCATTTGGACAAAATGGTTGGCCCATGATCTGACCATTGGCAGCGAAGATAGCAGCCGGTTCTTCATGAAACTATCACAAAAAAACGATTCGCTCCCCCAAATCACGGCCGAATCAAAAGGAAAACTGATCCGCAACACGGTTTCCACACTTCAGGACTTCGGTCTCGTGACAGGAACAAAACATCGCACGATCAGTCGTCCGCCAGTTGTTCCGCGAACAGCCTTCCATCTTGTCCAGTTGCTCAACAATGAAGGCTTTTCCGGCAAGGAAATTATTGAGGCCAAAGACTGGCGAATTTTTCTCTGGGATCAGCAGGATGTTGCCCGAATGCTGACAAAACTTTCTCAGGAGAAATGGATAAGATACGAAAAATCGGGAAATATTGTTAATCTTGAAATTTGCGATGAATACAGCGAAAAGACTGTTTGAGAAGGACAAATCGTGAACGAAGACATCTCCTGGAAAATCAAGGAAGCGGTGTCCCGCATCAAGGACCGATATGATTTCATTGGACATCAGACAGGAGCGCCGTTTCTGGCCATCGTCTTTCCCCATGAGACGGAACTGTGGACCATGAAGGAATGGCGCGCCCAGGCCGGCATCTTCACCGATCAGTACGACCTGATCTACATGGATATTCTGGATATTACAACCCGATGCGACGATCAATTAGGCGTTGAGAACATCATCGCCGCCCTGGAGGACCCCATGCCGGGGGCGAATCCTGAAACTGAACTGGCCAATCTCTGGATTTCCGAAATCATTGCCGCGATCCAGACAAAGCTTGCTGAGCACCGGAGCAAACCCCCCGTTCTGGTGATAGAGAAAACGGCTGCCTTGTATCCCGTGGCAGGACCGAGATTTTTACTTCAGCAATTGTGGGATCTGCATAGTCAGATCATCCATTGCCCGGTAGTCGTTTTTATTCCCGGATGTCTTTTGGAACAGCGGGTTTATCTTTTTCTGAACACGAAAGAGGAGTTCATGTATCGTGGCGACATTCTTTAACGCATCATGTGGAGAGATTTAATTATGCAAATCGGTGAAATTTTTGAGACTCGGATTACAGAGAAAATCGAACCTGTCATCAAGGTGGGGGAAGTTCAGGACGAAAAGAAACTCGCCTCGGAAATAGGAAGTTTTGTTGTCACTCCCCATATTGAAGAGTATGCGGATTCTTTTTTCGATCACTATACCGACACGATCCGCAAGCAGACCACGGAAATCGGCGTTTGGATATCCGGATATTTCGGCTCCGGCAAGTCTCACCTGGCTAAGATGCTGGCTCAGGTTACGGCAAATCGCACCTTGGACGGTATTCCGGCGACCAAGCGATTTAACGCCCGAGTCCCCGAGTCAGCGGAAAGAAAGAAATCCATCGATCGTTCCTTAAGCCTTCTGAACAACTGCGCGACGACCATTCTGGCCTTCAATCTCAATACCCTGACAGACAGCCGCAGCACTCTCCTGCCCTCGCTTCTCCTTTCTCAGTATTATCTGTCCAAGGGATACAGCAGCAATTATATCTTTGCCAAAGTCATTGAGGCGGAGCTGGATAAACTCCATAAACTGCCTGCCTTTCACCAGGGGGTGGAAAAAAGGTCGGGGAAATCATGGGTAAATATACAGGCCAATCCGAATTTCTACAGGAAGCACATCTATGGGGCTGTATGTGACATTGCCCCGGAGCTATTTTCAATGCCGGAGGAGGTTGCTGAAGCTCTGCTCAACGCCGAAAAGGGGGAGATATTCAACATTGAATTCCTGATTAAAACAATTCTTACCGACGTTAAAACGCAGGAGAAAGAAACCGGAAAGCCCGTCCGGATTTTTTTTGTACTGGACGAATCCGGGCAATGGATAGAGGATCAGCATGGACGGCTGGCCCAGTTGCAGGCATTGGTTGAAGAGGCGGCCATTGTCGGACAGGGAAAGATATGGATACTGGTTACCACCCATGAGGATATGGGGTCTGTCTATAAGAACGCTCATGCACTTGACAGCGACTTCAAGAAAATAGAAACTCGTTTTCGCTTTAAATTCGGGTTGACCACGGAAAACATCGAATTGGTTCTGGAAGACCGGATTTTCAAGAAAACGCTGACTGGGAAGAAGAATGTGGAAGCGATTTACCAGGACAACGCCGGCGTTATCTGTGGTATGGGGGAGCTGGCCAATGTTTCTCAGAACCTTCCACGATGTAGCAGCGAGAACTTCGTAAAATTTTATCCTTTTTTTCCCTATCAGATTCACCTGATCCCTGAAATTGTGAAAGCCCTTCGCTCCAAGGGGGGACGATCCGATTCGCTGTCTGGATCCACACGCACTTTGTTGGCCATCACCCAGGATGTTATCCGCGCCGGTCGCAGAAATTACCTTCAGGCGGCCGTGGGGGAAACAGTATCCTTCGATGAAATCTACTATAATCTGCTTCAGGAAGGGGAAATTTCGGCTGACATCCGCCGTGAAATATCGAAAATCCCAAGCGTTGTGCCTGCCGCTACCGATCTTACCCCCAAGCTCGTGGAAGTTCTTTTTTTGATCGGTGATTTGGCCTACATCCCCAAGACAGCGGCTAATCTCGCCAGACTTCTGGTCTCCGACACCTCGCAGGACCTGGCTTCCTTGCAACCAATGATTGAAGCTGAACTCGAAAAATTAAAAAAGGCCAAGATTGTTGCAAGAATCGGCGATGAATGGGAGTTTCTGACGGGAGAAAGGCGCACTTTTGAAGAAGCGGTGGGCACCGTCACCGCTCAATTGAAATTTCAAGATCGCGAAGAAGGATTGAACAAGCTTATCAGCACCCATATTCTGGGATTTGAAACCATTCCATTCAAGGGACATGATTTTCAGACACGCCTGTTTTTTGACAACAAGATGTTGGTAAAAAATGGTCATGTGGATATCCGGATCATTTCTTCTTTTGGTCATTATTCAGGAAAAACCATCGGCGATTACGAAAATGAAAGCCTCAAACCGGAGAATAACCAGACGATCTTTGTCTTCTGCGACCGGGTTGCACAATTCAGCGAGCAACTGGACCGGTATGTCGCCATGAAAGAAGTGTTAGACAAGTGGCAGGGTGACTCGCATAAATCAGTCACAGAACGTGAACTGGCCAACAGCAAGGCCACTGTCGATTTGCCAAAATTGAAGGATGCCGTTGAAGTATCTATCCGTCTGGGATTGAAGCAGGGACACTTGATCTTCCGGGGCGGTAGCCACGCTATTGTTAGCAAATCGCAAAAGCCGGGTGATGCAATCCGTAGTGAAATAAGCCATTACTTCGGAACACTTTATCCAAAATACGACAAAATGACCATCCGGATAAAGTCGGAACAACAGGATATCTCCGATGTACTGGCCGGGGCCAAGAATCTGTCTTCGGATGTGAAGTCCCTGAAGCTTTACGACAAGACCGGCCAGTTGGACGCTCACATTCCGCTGATCGATGAAATTCGCATCTATCTGATAAACCGTCTGAATAAAAAGCAGCGAACTCTCGGGCAGGAAATACTCAATCATTTCGAAACTCCGCCCTATGGTTGGGACCCCAATGCCGTTCGCATCGGTATCGCGGCGGCAGTCAGAGCGGGTATGATCAAGATTTCCGTAAGCAAAAAGATATATACCAATTCCGCCGATACAGAGCTGATTGCCACAATGCGTAACAGCAAAGCTTTCAGTAAGGCGGAAGTAATTCTGGAAGAGACGGATGTGGATACGACCGTTTTAATCACTGTCCGGACTCTTTTGATCGAGCTGACGGGGAATCGCAAGATAGACGAAACTCCGTCGGACATTGCCGCTGCTTCAGTAAAATATCTGACAGATATAAAAAAGAAAGGCGATGATGCACATATCTGGGCAAAAGCCGCAAACTTTCCGCTGCCGGAATTCTTCACGGCAGGCATGGAAACCATAGAAACTCTCCTGAGTCTCACCAACCCTGTACATCACGTCAAGGAGTGGGAGGCGAAATCGCCAGCCATAAAAGATGAACTAAATGAAGTCCTTGCGGTCCACGCATTTTACGGCAAGAACGCTGAACTTTTCAAGGGAATCAGAGAGCTTTATAGCACTCTACATAGCATCAAGTACAAAATACCCGAAGAGAATATTATTCTTCATTTTCTCAATAATTATGTAACGGCTTGTAATGATGCATTAATTCATAAAAAAGATACATGGCGGAAGCTCCAGGACAACAGGGCTCATGTCCTGACTGAGGTGGAAGCGTTGAAACGAATATGGCGGCAAACAGCGACTGAATCTGTCCTTCCCCTTAAAAACCGCATTGTTCAAGATAATACAACGAAACTGCTGACTACGGAAGAAATCGCCCCATTTGAAAAAGCATGTCAGAATTTGACCACAGAAATTGAAGAAGAATCCGATCTGATCAAGATCGCTCTGCTCCCGGACAAAATTTCAGGCCGAGTCAACGATTTGAGTGCGCGCCTGGAGCGGCTTATTAAAAGCAAGGATACGGGAGGGTGTGGTGGTGTCGCTAAAAAACAAGTCAGGAAGATCAAGTTGATTGTCTCCCCCAGAAGAATAAAAAACATAACTGAATGGAATGATTTGAAAAAAGATCTGGATGCACAAATAAACGCTGCCCTGGATCAGGGTGATGAGGTGGAACTATTTTGACGGAAGTTGTAATGTAAAGACCTGAATGGATTTACACATCAACAGTCATGAAGATAGGAGGATGGGATGGAACCATTGAAAAGGATTACGATAGATCCCATGGTAATGGGAGGAAAACCCTGCATCAGGGGCATACGGGTAACCGTAGGAACCATTGTCGGCCTGATTGCCTGTGGTAAGACAATAGAGGATGTTCTTGCGGAATATCCTTATCTGGAGCGAAATGATATCATGGAAGCCCTTTCATACTCAGCATGGCGATCAGAAGAGAGAGAACTTGAGGTAGCGACCGGATGAAACTGTTGCTCGACATGAATTTACCACCCAGATGGGTGCAATTCTTGACTGCTGAAAGTGTTGAATGTATCCATTGGTCCGACGTTGGCGCACCCACCGCCAAAGACAGCGATATAATGGCCTACGCTCAGGAACATGGTTTCATCGTCTTCACCCATGCTCTGGATTTCGGCGCATTGCTTGCGTCCACCGATGCTGCCGGGCCAAGCGTCATTCAGGTTCGCACTCAAAATATTGTTCCGGAAGAGATTGGATCTTTGGTCTTGAACGCGATCAGGCAATTCGAAGAGGAACTTCTACAGGGTGCCCTCATCACGATTGATCCCTATCGTTCGCGGGCGCGCATTCTTCCTTTCAGGCGATGAGAGATGGAAACTCAATACAAGTCCCAACTCAAATCCATTGTCCTCACCCTCCGTCATATCCTGGAAGGCCGCTATGACATTACAGGCATCTGGCAACCTGGAGATTTGGAGGAGCGTCTGGCTGCCCTGGGTGTTCGTAAGAATCGTGAAGCCCTGCCACTCGAACAGCTTGCCCATCTATGCGAAGACGATCGACGCACCAGGCTGATTGTGGACGCTTTTATCCAATCTTCCCTGCAATCGGGACGCACACGGGAAGATGCAATAGGAGAGTTTCTTCAGGAGTCAGCCTATACCTGGGTCAACCGGCTCATCGCCCTGCGGTGTATGGAAGCTCGGACACTGATCGACGAGATCATCATCCAGAAGGACAATTATGGTGGCCGCTCCCTGAAGCATCATCGTCTGACCAGGCAAAACCCTGAGATCTGCGCCGGAGAAGACGATGGCCTCTATGCCGCGCTTACTGCTGAGTTTGTAGAGCGGGCGGAGGAACTCCCCCTACTTTTCAGCCTAGATGAACCAGTAATCGCCCTGAAACCTGGCGTGGCGGCCCTGAAAAAATGCATTCAGTTGCTGTCCGCTGCTGATGAAATATTCACCGCACCGGATACCCTTGGTTGGGCCTATCAATACTGGAACACCGAAGAAAAGGACCGGGTGTTTGCAAATATCCGCACCGTCAAGGGCGCAAAGATCGAGAAGGCCGATATCATTCCCGCCACCCAGTTGTACACTGAGCCCTACATGGTCAAATTTCTCGTTCAGAATTCCTTGGGTGCCCTCTGGATGGCTATGTATCCAGAATCCCGTCTCTGCGAATCCTGGGAATACTACGTCCGTGATGCCGACCGGGCGCAGATGAAGAAAAAATCGCTAAAATCGATTTCTTTTCTTGACCCTTGCGTCGGTTCCGGTCATTTTCTCCTCATGGCTTTTGATCTTCTCTACGCAATGTATCTGGAAGAAGGGAAGCTGAAGATGCCCGGAGATATATGCGAGGCGATCCTGAGCCAAAATCTTTTTGGGATCGATATTGATGAACGAGCCATTCAAATTGCCGCCTGCGCCCTGTACATGAAGGCAAAGGAAAAGGATGGGGCATTCAGACCGACGCGCATCAATCTGGCGGCAACTAATATCCATGCCGGCGCTAACATGGATCATCTCTCGGCTTTCCTTGACAAACATCCGGAAGACAAACCTTTCAAGTCCACCCTCCAGATGATCTTTGCGAGTTTAAGACACGCCGACGAACTGGGCGCACTCCTCCAAATCGAAGAGCCTGTAGAAAAGGAATTCCGATCCCTGAAGGCCCTCGTTGATGAGGAAAAGTCCGGACCGCCCAAACAGAAGTCACTCTTTGCAAAACAGGAAAAACCGGAGCAGACATCACTGCCTTTGGGCATTATGTCATATAAAGAATGGAAATCCGGACTATTGACCCGACTGGGTGACCATTTCAAGGAAGAATTTGCTTCCGCGGATTTCTCCTCACGTTTTTTCGGCGAAACGGCAGGAAAAGGCTTGTCCCTTTTCGATTTTCTGTCCCGACGCTATGACGTGGTAGCTACGAACCCGCCCTATATGGGCTCTAAGAACATGGGACCCGTGGTGAAGCAATATGTAGAAAAACACTTCACCTCCGGGAAGCGCGATCTCTACGCAGCTTTCATCCTTCGCTGCCTGGAGCTGGCTCGACCAGAGATAGGACGGGTAGCGATGGTCACACAGCAATCCTGGATGTTCCTCCGTTCCTTCGCCGATCTCCGCTCTCTCGATAAGGAGAAGCTAAAAAAAACTACAGACTTCAAGGGTGTCCTCAGGGAGACAACAATCGAGACTCTGGCTCATCTTGGCCCGGGCGCTTTCGGGGAAATCTCCGGTGAGGTAGTCAATATCGTTCTCTTCACTCTATCCAAGGAAGTCCCGACTAATGATCACCGCCTGACCGCCTTTCGCCTTATCGGACCGAAGAGCCCGGAGGAGAAAGATAGACTATTGCGTCAGGCGCTCAATTCCATCTATAACGAAAATGGCTCAAGGAGCGGCAATTGATGTCGAACATGCGGCAATTATCAGGCGAGGACTATCCCGATGCAGCAAGAAAACACTACACGGATGCACGAGCCCTCATGAACAGGCGCCGCTATGATGGCGCAGCTTATCTGGCGGGATATGCAGTGGAATGTATTCTCAAAACCATTATTCAGGTTAACCAGCCTTCCAGAGTGCCCATGATTCACGACATCAATAAATTAAGTGTGGATGCGCAAAGGCTGGCAACTATGCCGTCTTCCAGAACGGCACGGTATTTTCCTTTGGGTTCTTCAGTCACAAGGCTTCCATACGGCAATCCCCCTGCGGGATGGAAAGAAACCCTTCGGTACCATTGTGAAGGAACCATTCCGAAAACAACTGCTTCGGACTGGGTGGCGGAAGCCAAACGTCTGTATGAGCACGTGCTTTGGGGCCTTATCAAAGATGGCGAGGTAACGCTATGACAATAAATTTCAAGCATTTGGATGAAGCACGCCATTCGGCGGTAATGCTTTTGATTACTGCTTTGAGAAATGCTCCTCCTGATTGCAAAATGGTACTGATAGAAGATATCTATGGCAAACTTCGCCTTGTGGTATGGCCTGGAGGCGCTCATCAAGACTTGATCGACGACATCCGGAAGCAACTGGGTGAAGAGGTCCAGGGTATCTGGACAGATGACATCTGGACTGTGAGTAAGGAAGTGTCGGATACTGACAAGTTTGTATATGACAACACATGGAAGGAAAGCAAACCACATCCGGATGAATCCCGATTGCGCATTCTGGATCGCTACCGGTCACGCGGTGCATGGTTTTCTCCAATGGATCAGCCTCCCTGGGAAAAGCCGGTTCGTCCGAGTACCAAGCAGCCTCCTATTGTGGTTTTTTATTCCTTCAAGGGTGGTGTCGGCCGATCCACCGCATTGGCTGCCTTTGCGATTCATCGGGCGCGAAAGGGCGAAAGAGTGGCTGTCATTGATTCGGACCTCGATGCCCCCGGTATAGGCACTTTGCTGGCCGCCGACGAGGAAGGAACAACGGCGAGATGGGGTGTAGCGGATTATTTGCTCGAACAACCTATTGGGCCGGTAGATTTTCGGGATTACTACCATGCCTGCCGCCGTGAAAAGGTGACGGGAAAAGGGGAAATTATGGTGATTCCATCAGGACGCGTCGACAGCGAATACCTTGGTAAGCTGGCTCGCCTGGATTTCGAACCGCCGAGGCCTGAAGACAAACAAAAGCATCCTTTTTTCATGCTCCTCCAGGATGTGCGCACGCAACTTCGCCCTCATTGGCTTTTAGTGGATCTCCGCGCTGGACTCGCCGAGACTGCCGGCATGGTTTTGGGTGGTTTCGCCCATTTGCATGTGCTGTTTGGTACCTCTTCCGAGCAGAGTTGGCGTGGCTTGAGGCTGATTATCGAGCGTCTGGGTGCTCAGCGGGTCCGGGCAGACAAGCAGCAAGGCGACTGCATTATGGTTCAGGCGATGGTTGCAAGAGCACCCGAACTGAATAAGCAAGCAACTCAAAGATTTGCAGACAGAGCCCGTGATGAATTCACGGAGCTTTACTATGCAGAGTCCGGCCTGGATAATTTCTGGAGTATTGAAGATATTGAAAGCAGTGATGCACCGCATGTTCCGGTCCCAATTCGCTACGACGAAGTTTTGTCTGATTTTCGCAATATCGATGAAGTGGCAGGAACGATTGTGGAATCGCCGGACTACCAGAGTCTTGCCAACCGTATTCTCAACCGGTTCAGAGGTGACAAGCAATGAGTAAATTCAGAAAAGACACGCAGAAGACTCTCCTGGATTTTCTTTCGAACCTTGGTTACGGCCAGGCAGAATCGGAACCTGGGGAGTCTTTCGCATGTCGGTATTATCCTATCAGACAGCACCTTCGTGCCTTCGATCCCGATGTGATGCTTGTGGTGGGAGAGAGAGGAACAGGCAAATCTGCTCTTTTCAATGCGGTTTTCAAAAACAGACTGTTGTCTGCGTTGGCACCTTTTGCTCCCGAGTTGCGATTACCCTATAAAAACGCTGATCTCATCAAGTTGATACCAGGATACCCTATAGGTGCGCAGTTTGCTGATTCTCGAGGCCTGACGAACGCTCTGAAGACACCGGATCAGGCTGTGGATCTTTGGTTCGCATACCTCATACGGGTTCTTAAAGACGAGATAAGCGATCCCGGAAAGCTGAAATTTCTTGATTTGCCCGGAGGCGCACCGGATCAAGTACTCGATGCATTCGCAAATTCGGGAAATGAGCCATTACTTGCTCTGGACCTGTTGGATCAGAAACTCCAGGATGCGGATCAGTGGCTGTTTGTCGGCTATGACGAATTGGATACTTTGGGTGGTTTCGATTGGGAAGCAATGGCCAAGGCCATTCAGGGGCTCGTTGCATTCTGGTCCAGTTATGCAAGGCGATGGCAGAGACTCCGGGCCAAGATATTCCTGCGAAAGGATCTGTTCCGGCGCCACGCGGGAATTGGGGGGGCGGACCTGGCCAAACTGGCCGCCAATCGGGTTGAGCTTGGCTGGAGCGATCAGAATCTTTTCTCGATGCTCATTAAGCGTATTGCAAACACTGATGAACAGTTGTTCGATTACTGTAAGGGCGCTCGGATTCCCTTCAGCAAGGAACCACACAAAACATTCGGCCATATTCCGAACCTGAAAAAAGCAGAGGATGCCCGCCCATTTATAGAACGTACCGTAGGACAATACATGGGCACCAACACAAACAAGGGGCAAAGCTTCAACTGGGTGCTTGATCATCTTCGTGACGGCCACAAATGCGCCACGCCAAGAGCATTGGTAAGGCTCTTCGAGCAAGCAGCTCTGAAGGAACGTGGAAACCCTCGCGCCACTCCACCCAAACTCCTTCATCCCACATCACTTCGCCAGGCTCTCGAAGATGTCTCGGCAGATCATGTCATTCAGGCCATCCACAATGAATGGCCCTGGCTGCATGGGGTCAGGGAGCGGATAGTTGACAGGCTGGCCCCATGGAATCGGCGCGAGTTACAGGAACTGCTGGAGCAGAATTGGAAACAATCCTGGGGACAAGGTAACAGGCACATAAACCCGCCCGCCCAAACAGGAAGAGAGCTCATAGACTATCTGGTGGAGTTGGGCATCTTCCGCGAGCGGACCAACGATCGTATAGACGTTCCGGATATTTACCTGTTTGGACTGGGTCTGCGACGTAAGGGAGGCGTGAAACGTAGATGAAGGCTTCAGTTACCGATTGCTCGCAGAATGTTGTATTCCGTTCGCGCCAGATGCGCTTTCTTGACATACCACAAGCGCCTTTGTGTTACTGGCTACGAGAGCGGTTATTTAAGGTTTTGGCTGGAAAGACCCTCCAAGATGTTGCTCACCTTGCCGAACCATCCACTACAGGGAATAACGAACGTTTTATGAGAGGTAACTGGGAGGTACCAACAGGCACACGTTGGTATTGGGCTTCGAGAGGGGGTGGTTACAGCAAATGGGAGGGATTCAAAAGATTTGTTCTTGAATGGGAACTTGATGGGATTCGAATCAAAAGTTGTAGTGCCTCCTATGTCAGGAACGAACAACTTATGTTTGGGATAGGAATTACTTACACGGAAGCAGCAAGAGGAGCATTAGGAGCTCGAAGAATACGGGCGGGAGAGACCTTCTGTAAGTCTGGTCCGGGGATTTTCCCGAAGGAAGAAGTTCATGGCTATCTTGCTATGCTGAATTCCAGATTTAATTCATATTTATTGCGCGTTGTTGCACGGTCCTTTATGTTCAGTTTGGGCAGTCTTGCAAGCCTTCCTGTTGTTGATTTACCGCAGTCACTGTTTGGAGATATCGAGAGTATCTGTATTGATCTCAAGTATTCTCTTACTGCTCAGAATCCACTTGAGAGAGCTTGTAATCCGACAAACTTTGTTCTGCTGGATTCTGAGGTAGCTTGCTACTATCCAATTGCTGCCGCCTTGCACACAATTGAAGGATTTTCTGAAAGCGTGTTATTTGATGCTTACGAACTCAATGAAGGTGATAGACTCGCTATACTTCATGAAACTGGCACACCGGCTGCTTGGTTCCCGTTAGTGCGTGATTACGATACCTTCCCGGATGTCACGTTGAACGTTTTAATATCTGGATTACCTACCGGACTATCAGAATTCTTGAGATTACATCAGCGACTATATGATAGTCCTGACAATTTAGCCAACCTGAAGTACCAACTGAGACTGCTTTATAAAGCAGGCCCCGGTGTCAATGCAGAAACAGAAAATGTAGATAATACAGCAGCTTCAGACGAAGATGAAGAGCAAGTAATCGCCGGTGCACACATCCCTATTCCTGCCGAAACATTCATCGAAGAACTCTCCCAGAAAATGAAGGTCCATCCCATTTCCGTTTACTGGATGCTCAAGGAAGGAATAGAAAACGATGGTTGGCGCTGCCTGCCAGAGGAACAGCGTTTGACGAAGGACCGCTTCACGGTCTTAATTCTCAGACTTCTGGGCCACCGTTGGCCGAGGCAGATCGAAGCAGGTGAGGTTCCAGCCTGGGCGGATGATGATGGAATCATTCCCCTGATGGAAGGAACGGATGAAGCCACATTGAATGCCCGCATCAGGGGACGTCTGGCTGCCGACTATGGAGATGAACGGGTATCATCGGAAGAAAACACTTTTGAAGACATCATGGGTAAACCTCTGGCAGAATGGGTCCGGAAGGACTTCTTTCGCCACCACACCTCCCAGTTCAAAAAGCGCCCCATCGCCTGGCATATTTCCAGCAGCAAATGGGCCAGCCGTCCCCGACAGGATGCTGCCTTTGAATGCCTGATCTATTACCAAAAAACAGATGGCGACATCTTGCCCAAGCTCAAAAACCAATATGTTATCTTGCTGTTGAAACGTCTGGAGATGGAACAACGCAGCCTGGAGAACGCAACCGGAGACCTTAATGACGAACAGAAAGAAAAGAAAGATTCTCTACGATATCGAATCCAGGAACTTAAGGCTTTCGAAGTTGTCTTGACTGAAGTCAGTGCATCGGGTTTTGGGCCGGAAGCTCTCCGGCCTCAGCTTCGCCAGTATGCCATCAACGATGCCATGCTCTGCCTCAAAGCCAGGTGGCTAAAAAAACTGAGCGGTGCGATTCAGGCAGGTCCTTTGTTGAACTGGCGAGATCAGGCCGATAAGACGGGCCTCCATGAGGAATTTTCTACCTGGATCACGAACGCCATAACCCATATAGATTGCCATTGCGCCGCCGTTGGCCCTAAGCCGCCGCCTGAAAAAACCCTGAACGACGATCCCACAGCACAAGACTTGGCGGAAATGATCTACGCCGAATCGGATGCCATGATTACAGAAGCCCTGAGATGTGCCTGTGCTGTCTGGTGGAAGACTTTTGATGCCATGTTACTAAAACCGATTTCCGAAAAAATCAGGGATGCAAAGAAAGAGCATCAATTGCTGAAAGAGCAATTCAGCCATCCAGAAGGCGACTTCAATGAGCAGGCGGACATGAATCGAAAAATCAATTCCATGAAATCCGATATCAATGCCTGGCAAAAAGAATTGACTTTAAAGTCTGGTCGGGGGAAAGCTGTGCGGTACGCTATTGAATCCTGGTCTTGGCCGGAAGCGCTTGCCTATGAATCATGGCTTGCGGAACAGTCGATGTATGATCAACTGTCCAGCCTGAATGGAAAGCGTCCGCCGCCGCAGACGGTCGCGGAATTCATCCGGCAGGAAAGCCTTTACCAGCCTGATATCAACGACGGCGTGCGGGTGAATATCGCACCATTGCAGAAGGCTGGATTATTGGCAGCGGACGTACTGGCAGGCAAGGATGTGGTGAAGTCCATTGCCGACCGAGCCGCCTGGCGCGACGACGAGCGGCGCTGGTGTCGTGAAGGAAAACTGCCCAAACCGGGCTGGTGGGAGTATATTGAAACGCGAGGCCTCTCGGATGGATGAACTAAAACAGCATTTATTAATGCAGAAAACCGAGTTGGAAGAAAAATACGGGCTGAACTCGGAAGAATTCTACACATGTTACGAGAAGGGGGCAATGGGCGACGATATGGATTATGTGGAATGGTCGGCGACCGTTGACATGCTTGCTGGCATCGAAAAGCGTTTATCGCTGCTCAATCAGGAGGCATAGGCATGAATGAAATAGTTCGTAGCCATTTAAACGAGATCGAAGCCCGACTGATTGAATGTCCTGTTCACATCGGCGCAGATCATGTCGAAGGTTTTTCTGGAAATCCGGATATCTTTGCATTCATTGACAAAATGGAAAGGAATTTGATCAATAAATGAGAGATCGCTCTTTTAAAAATTACCTGCTTGAACAGATCCAATCAGTTTTATCCAAACCGGTTGAACCCGCGCCGTTTATCATCTGGTGCGACCCTGCAAGAGAGTGGAAAGAACTTCTCCAGAAGACCTGTGGGGATACTTATGAATTATGGGCGGAAGAAGGCCACGAATTGTTGCTCCGGCATCGTTTAGCCGTTGAAGAGCGCAGGCCCCGCGTGATCTGGCTTCCGAGAAAGAAGAAGTATCTCAGTTATTTGCAGGTTTTTGCCGGCGAGGCATCGTTTAGGGAAATTTCCCTACTGGAAGCATTGCGCGAATACGGTGTGGAAATTACACGGTCACAGGAAGACGAAGTCAAGGAGGACCTCCTGGCTTATGCCTTGGCAAAATTGGATGAACCGCTCGTCAGATGGAAAAAAATTACTCCCGATGAACTGATTTCGGCGGGGACGATTCTCCTCGTACTTGCGGATGTGGGCAAGCCCATCGCAAATCAAATAAGCGAAGAGAAAAGAAACCTGTTCAAACGCCGCGTCACCGTTGATTTCGGCTTTCCGACACCGGATTTGGACGAACTGGATAAATGGCGTATCCGTGCAGTGGCTCGACTCATGGCCACAGATGCAGCGCTCAAACTTGGAGAGGGTGGCTTCTCCACATCGGACTGGATCATCCCGTCGGGAAACAGCAGAAAACGGGCGATGGAACTTTTGGACCAGTGGCAACGGGATATTCAGCTTCAATCGAAATTAGAGACTCTGGCAAAAAAAGCAGACGCCCTTCTGAACCTTCAGTCCATGATGATGGAGCGCTCCTTCACCCTGTCAGAGCCCTTCGCCTCCTACAGGGCGGAAAAGACCTCATTTGAAAACGAAATAAAGCAGATCAACAAATTTGAGGATTTCCTGGAGCTGGCTACTTATCTTACCCGAAAAAGAGAAAACTATCTGCATCATGCTCAAAGCTTCTGGGGCCAATGGACAAAAAAAAGAGTGCCCTGGGATATCCTGGCGGGTTTGGGAAAAGCAGCGCAGGTACTCCGGGAAAATGAAGGCGTAGAGAAAAACTGGCACACTCTGAAGGATGCCATTGACTGGTATGTCGGTCATGGATGGCAGGTGGATACTGAAGGAGATAGTCTTATGCAGGAATGGTCCATTGAAGAAGCAGACCTTTGTGAGGTACAGAAGATACTCAGAAAAGCGTTCTGGATCATCCTTGATCGGACCAATACAGCTTTCTCCGAATTCGCGGCCCATGATTCCGGTTGGCCGGAGCAAACTCACCTGCCCTATGCCGGGGAAGCTTTGAAGGCAAGCATCGAGGAAAATAAAGAACCAGCAGCAGTCATTGTGATTGACGCTTTCCGTTTCGAACTGGGGAAACGCCTGGCCGAGATGATTAATGAAGGCCAGACATCACCTGCTGCTTCTGTACGCCCATGTATGGCTCCAGTACCTACTACGACGGAACTGGGTATGGCCTATGCCCTGCCTATCCTCGCGAAAAGCCTGCGGGTCACCGTAGATCAGGAAAAGGGCTGGGCCGTTCATGCTGAAGGGTTTAGTCAGAATCTATCCCTTGCGGTCTCTCGGCGGAGCTGGTTGAACGCCATATATGGCGTGAAGCCATCCCATATCATGGCAGTGACAGATGTGATCAATAACGGCATTAAACTGCCCGTGGGGAAGCTCATTTTTCTCTTTGGTGATGAATTCGACGCTCAGGGGCATGTAGGTGAGCTTGCCCTTTCCGGCACCGGAGATTACCTCGAACGTTATGCGCAAGTCATCCGGAAGCTCAGGGATGCCGGTTATATGCGTATTTTTCTGACCACGGATCACGGTTATTTCCATTATGTCACCGGAGACGATGAAATCATGGAAAAACCCGATGGGGATATCCTCTGGAAGGCGAGACGGGCCATCGTAGGAAAAAATCTTAAACACAAGACGGCCATTCGGACAAGAGTTGCCGGCAGCGACCTGGAATGCCTGACCCCCCGAAGCGTCAACGCCTTCAGGACCTATGGCGGCATCGGCTTTTTCCATCGAGGTGCGACTTTGCAGGAATGGCTAATCCCCCTGGTTTGTATTCAGTGGACGAAAAAGGCGAAAAAGACGGGTATTGTCCTGAAGCCTGTTGCTGAGATTACAACGTTGGAACCGGTTGTCGAAATAGAACCGGAGACGAGAGGAAAGAAAGACATCTTAGGTGAGATTGACGGCAGCTATCTTGGCAGACAGATTGTCGTCAAGATTCGGGACACAGCATCCGGAAATATCCTTTTCAAATCAGGAGATATCGCGGTCAGTCCGAAAGATGACATCCGACAGGTAAAGCTGGTAAAGGTTTCTGGAGCGGAAGGCCGCTATGGGCAAAAATTGACATTGTTTATTCTCGATGCCGATAACGAGGAGATATTAGCATCGGCTGATGTAACATTGAAAATTGATATGGATGAATGGCTATGAAGGAAGAACAGATAAATCAGACAAACTGGGTTGATGCCCTGGATCAGAAACTCTTCAAAGTCTTTCCCGGTCGGGTAGTACGGAAGGACCTTGTCAAGCGTTTCAAGGTCGGTGACAACATTCCCGTTTACGTCCTTGAATATCTGCTTGGCAAGTACTGTTCAACCACCAATGAAATTGAAATTGCAGAAGGAATCAAGCGGGTCAAAGATGTTATTTCCGAACGGATCGTCAGGGCCGACCGGGGGGAACTGATCAAATCCAATCTGAAGAAAAAGGGTAGCCATAAGCTGATTGACCTGGTTATGGTCTCTTTCGATGAAAAAGATGAAGGGGGTAAATACTGGGCCAGCCTGGCCACAGCGGGCATGGATCATGTCCATATCTCGGAAGCGCTTGTTTATGAGCATGAGCGCCTGTTGACCGGAGGCATCTGGGCCAATCTGGAGATTGCCTACGACGAAACGCGGGTACATAAAGGGATGACAAGACCTTTTGTTCTGAACCGTCTTCAGCCGATTCAGATTGCCAGCGCTAATTTGCAGGAATTCATCGAAGGGCGGGCAATGTTCACAAGAGATGAATGGATCGCCATTCTCCTCCGGACAATGGGCTACGAACCTACGAACGGTGATTTTACACCCCGTAGAAAACTGCTTTTTCTATCCAGGATGGTCCCCATGGTAGAGAAGAATTACAACCTTATTGAGCTGGGGCCGAGGGGAACAGGGAAGTCTTATGTTTACAGGGAAATATCACCTTATGTGATTCTGCTCAGCGGGGGACAGGGTTCCGTGGCTGATCTCTTTGGCTGGAAGAACCGGAAGGACAAGCCGGGTCTTGTCATTCGCTACGATCTGGTCGCCTTTGATGAGGTTTCGGGATCACATTTCAAGAAAGAAAACGACAAGCAGATGTACAAGGGCTACATGGAACAACGGTCCTTTTCACGGGGTGATGACAAAGGAACGATCCAGGCGGATGCGGGAATCGTCTTCAACGGCAACATTGATGGCGATGTTGAATCCATTGCCCGGGTCTCTCATCTCTTTTCGGCCCTGCCGGACTCCATTCGAAACGATATGGCTTTCCACGACCGCTGGCACGGCTATCTGCCGGGCTGGGAAATTCCCAAGATGCAGACGGCCTATTTCACGGATCATTTGGGTTTCATCTCTGACTACATCGCAGAGATATTCCACGAAGGGATGCGGAACCTCAATTTCGCCGATATTCATGAGCGCTATTTTACCTTCGGCAACCACCTGGAAGCGCGGGACAGGACGGCAGTCGTGAAGACAGTTTCCGGCTTGGTCAAGCTGCTTCATCCGGCGAATGATCCCTCACACCAAGAGGTTGAAGAATATGTGAGCTTTGCACTGGAAATGAGGCGACGTGTCAAAGAGCAGCTTAAACGTATGGGCGGCATTGAGTACGCGAAGGTCAACTTTTCTTATATCGACAAAAAGACAGGGGAAGAACACTTCATCGGTTGCCCGGAACTGGGAAGCATCCAGTTGATCCCCGATACTCCCCTCCCGCCTGGCGATATCTTCACCATCGGTTATGATCAGGCGGAAACAAGATATTCCCTTTATCGAATCCAGATCAATATCAGTGTGGGTTCAGGGAAGTTTAACCTGGTGGGAACCTCTTCCAGGAATATCCGTGAATCGGCTAAAATGGCTTATGATTTTCTAAAGGCTAATGCGAAAAAGATAGGGATAGATCGGGAGCTTTCCAGTTGTGACGTGAATATTCAGTTAATCAGCTTGATGCAGGGCAAAGATGCCCACGATCTGGGGGTGGCTTTCTTCGTGGGTTTGGTCTCTGCCATTCTGTCCAGAACCGTGGCGGCGGGACTGGTCGTTTTGGGAGAAATGAGTCTTCACGGTGTTCTCAGTCGTATGGAAGGTCTTGGTGATAAGCTGCGCGTTGCCATGGATTCCGGGGCAAGACGGGTAATGATTCCAACTGCAAATCGAAAAGACTTCGCCACCCTGCCCGATGAAGTGATTGACAAAGTGCAGATCGAGTTTTACAGTGACCCGGCTCAAGCGGCCTTCAAGGCGCTGACGGAGGATTGGAGGGGCAATTCGTAAAAATTTTATTAATCGCAAGTTTACCTAAATTACGGGAGGAGCCACATGAACAGATTGCCAGGTTTGATTCTATGCACCACATTCATTCTGCTGACTGTAACCATGTCACCGGCCATTGGCGGGGATCGCTACACGTTCAGCGAATACCTGACGGGAGACTGGGCGGGATACAGAACACGTCTGCACGAGAAAGGTATTGATATCGGGCTGAATTACACGACCGAACCGGCGGCTTCAATCGCTGGCGGCTATCAGCAGAACAATACCTATCTCCACAATATCAATGCCGAACTCAACATGGACATCGACAAACTGTTCGGCCTGAAAAACACTACGTTTCTGGTTAAGTACTCCAGCCGCAGCGGCGACAATCTCTCGGAAAAGTATATCGTTCCATCCGCCACGGCAGACGGTCGCTACTTCTATGGCGAGTATTACAACAAGAGCCAGGAAGCCTATGGCGGGCAGACCACCAAGCTGGTCAATTTTCAGTTCACAACACAGCCCACCACCCAATGGCGATTCGATTACGGCCGGCTGGTGATGAACGATCTGTTTCTGCGCTCCGATCTCTATTGCAACTTCATAAACAATGCGATCTGCGGCAGCCCCAAAGGCGTTTTCACCCCCTATGCACTCAACGCCTATCCGGATGCAACGGCAGGTGTTCATGTCCGTTACCGGGCAAATTCGATTCTGGATCTAAAATGTGGCATATTTGATGGCGGCTGGACCAAACAGTACCCGAACGGCTGGGATTGGACGATAGGTCGAAACGGGGTCGCCGCTGCCGGGGAGGCGCAGGTTTACGCAGATCGCGCCGAAGGCGGCGGTGCGCAGCGGGTGGTGAAATTCGGCGTCAACCAAAACACCGGTGATTTCGACAACTTCAAAACCGGAGGGCAGACCGGGGGGCAGACATCGCTGTACCTGTTGACCGATTGGATGCTGATTCGGGAATCCGGCGACCCGACCCAGGGGTTGGCATTTTTGGGCGCGGTGGTCTGGAATACGAATGACGAGACAGCCGCCCTGCCGTTATCCACCAATCTGGGGTTGGTATATGAAGGACTACTGCCGACGCGGGACCACGATAAACTGGGCCTGATGGTCACTCTGGCCGATCACTCCAAATACAATACCTACACGCACGACTTTGTCTCTAACAAGACACGGGGAGATGAAACCGTCTTCGAGCTGGACTACAACATAGTTTTGGACTATGGCGTTCAGGTGATGCCCACCCTCCAATATATCATCCATCCCAACGGTTCCCAGGATTTTGGCGATGCCACGGTAATCGGTCTGAAACTTAGTGTAACCCTATAACCCACAGAGGAAACATCGCGATGCAGAAGGTTGTTGTCAAAATTCAGGTAATCATAAACAGGTAATGATGAAATTTTAAATAATTAAAACAAATTGTTATGCTAAAATAATCTGTATTTAATAGTTGAAAAGTATAATTGCACTGAAAACAGTTAATCTTTACAAAATCAAGGATTAATAGTATCATTCTTAAATTCGATCACTCCACATATGAAAATGATACTTCCCCCTTTGGAAAAGGGGGATCGAGGGGGATTTTTCAGGTGGATAGCCTCCTAAATACCCCCTGGCTCCCCTTTTTCAAAAAAGGGGGGGGGAATCCTTTCGATTTTAGTATTTTAGATTGTTCGATGAAATTTAAGAATGATACGTTGAACTGTGTATAAAATCTGCTAAAGTACGCTCAAAAACAACCTTAATGTGCATACTTTATCAGATGGGATATGGATGACAACTATGCTCTTGAAATTTTCAGACAACAGCGTGTTATCACTATAGAGCAATTAGTAAGACTGCTCGAGTGCTCGTTGATTACAGCATGGCGGCGGCTGAAACAGTGGCAAACCTATAGACGAGTGAAGGAAATGCAAAAATGACTGACATGCTTGTTCGGTTGTACGAACTTCCCGATTTGTGCGGTTATACTAAAAAAATGGAACAGATCGGAGTTCGGGTGCGTCGTCCAAATGTCTGGGAAAGGCCGCTGCTTATGGACTGGGTCAAAGAGTATTTCAGTCTCTCATGGGCGCTGGAATGTGAAACTGCCTTTGCTGTAAGACCCCCGTCCTGCTTCATCGCTGTGAAATACGATGTGCTGATCGGTTTTGCCTGTTACGACTGTACCCGCCTGAATTTTTTTGGCCCGACCGGTGTGGCCGATTACGCCAGGGGAAAAGGTGTGGGAACAATGCTTCTGCTTTCATGTCTTCATACTATGAAGGACGGCGGGTATGCTTACGGCATTATTGGCGGTGTCGGTCCTGCCGAATTTTACGTCAAGGCTGTGGATGCCATAATCATCGAAGGATCTTCTCCAGGAATTTATGAGCGCCTGACGTATCATTCTTAAATTTCATCGAACAATCTAAATAAAAATTTAAAACCAGTTCTTTGATGATCTTTCATCACACCAGCCTCTGGGATCGCCGCACCCCAGTGCGGCAATTATGACAACAAAAGCGAAGTAGGCCACTCCATGGGGCGGCAATCCAAACAACATTAGGATGGTAATTCGCGTGGTCTTCCGTGCTGATTACCGGCGAAACAGGCGCGGGAAAAGATTTTGTGGCAGAGGCCATCCATCATGGATCACAGCGGGGAAAGGATCAATTCATCAAGGTGAATTGTGGCGCACTGCCCGAAACCTTGCTTCAATCCGAGCTTTTCGGCCATCAAAAAGGAGCGTTCACTGGTGCGGTTAGAAAACAAGCACGGAAGAGTTGAAGGCCAGGGGATCTTGAAGCAAGGCCACTGAGAGCCTGGGGTGGGGAAGAAGCACGTTGTGGAGAAAAATGAAAATTAGGTTGACACCGCTGTTTCATTGCGATATTTAAAAACTGACTGAGTACTCAGTATAAATTTTATAGGGACCTTTTGATGAAAAAAAAGAGATTATTCTTCGAGTGGCAATGCAGTTTTTCGCCAAAAAAGGATTTAAAGACACTTCGATGGCCGAGCTGTCCAAACCACCGGTGCAGCGGAAGGAACGATTTTTGTATCTTTCTTAAATTCGATCACCCCATATATGAAAATGATACGTCCCTCTTTGGAAAAGGGGGATCGAGGGGGATTTTGCAGGTGGATAGCCTCCTAAATCCCCACGGCCCCCCTTTTTCAAAGGGGGGGGGGAATCCTTTAGATTTTAGTATTTTAGATTAGCGGGCACAAGAGCGTTCGATGAAATTTAAGAATGATACCTTTAATTGAATGATTTATGTTATTCTATGATGCGTCCATGTTGGCACCATGGCAGGGGCGGCCAGGAGATTCTGTTGACCGTTCCTACAGAATCCATGTACAATGAATGATGCTATACTGCGAACTGGCATAATTTTACGTTTTTGATCCCCCACCCCAACCCTCCCCCGCTGGGAGAGGGAGTTTATGAAAAGCGCAGATTATGCCAGTTCGCAGTATATCTTGCTTGCGCATTGGAATTAGATGCCACCTTTGGAGGTGCTTATGACGGAGAAAATATTACTGGTTGACGATGAAGCTGATTTTCTAAGCATTATGTCCGAACGGATGAAGAACCGGGGAATGGATGTATCCACCGCAAGTTCAGCTAAAGAAGCAATCAAAATGGCAGAGGCAGAATCATTCGATGCCATTATCCTCGATTTACAGATGCCGGGAATGGACGGACTGGAAGCACTGAAAGCGCTGAAGGCCAACCGACCTGAACTTCAGGTGATTCTTCTGACCGGCCATGCAACAGTTGAAAAAAGCGTTGAGGCTATGAAGCTCGGAGCAATGGATTTGATGGAAAAGCCAGCGGATTTGAAAACACTGGCTGAGAAAATAAAAAACGCTCAGGCAAAGAAAATGATTCTGGTAGAAAAGCAGACTGAGGAAAAGATGAAAGAGCAGGAGATCGAAGCCGGAAAACTGACTTCCGTGGGATATCTTGCTTCGGGCATTGCCCATGAGATCAACAATCCCATTGCCATCATGGTTGAAGAAGCCGGATGGCTCAGCGACTTGCTGAATGATGAAGACCTTGCAAATCCCCAGAATCTGGAAGAATTCCGCCGGGCGCTGCAACAGATAAAAACCCAGGGCGGAAGGTGCAAGGAAATCACGCACAAACTGCTTTTTTTTGCAAAAAAAACCGATTCCAGGGTGCGGGATGTTCAGATGAACGATATTATCGGAGAAATCGTAATCGCATCGGAACAGCGGGCAAGAGACAGCAACATACACATAGTCATGCAGTTGAATCCGGAACTGCCGAAGGTGGCTGGGTCGCCTTCAGAAATGCTGCATGTGCTTCTGAATCTCATCAACAACGCCATCGACGCCATTGAATCCGGAGGGGGAAGGATAACAATCACCAGCAGACTCGAGGGTGAATATGTGACAATTGATGTGGATGATACAGGGCAGGGGATTCCGGAAGAGTTGATGAACCGCATTTTCGACCCTTTCTTTACCACCAAACCAGTCGGGAAAGGAACGGGGTTGGGGTTGTCGATCTGTTACGGAATCATCAACAAAATGGGCGGAGACATCACCGTAAACAGCAGCGTTGGAATGGGCACCACTTTTCATGTTCATTTGCCGGCGCTGAAGAGCGAAAACCCAAGTCATCAATAATTAATTCATCAACCTGAAATTGAGAGTATCGCCAATATGCATCAGATCAAACGATTTTCGCTGCTCTTTCTGACAGCACTAGTGACCGTGTTTTTCTCCCTTTCTTCCCTTGCTCTGTCGGCTCCAGCGGACCGACTCACCGTGTCCGGGGCTTTTGTTAACCCCCAGAACAAACCGGTAAAGGAAGTGGAAATCGAAGTCCTGGTAAACGGCCAGGTTGTCAGGCCCGTAGGCAAGGATGCGGAGATCAGCTCCGGCAGCAGAGGCGCTTTTTCGGCACAGTTCCAGTTGCCTTCGGGGACGCTTCCCGCAGCCAAAGTGGAGGTCAAGGCATTTAAGCCTTCCTGGGAGCCATTTTCTCCTGCCGCGCTAAAAATTGTGCCAGCAGGAAATGACGAACAGGGGAACCGCCTTTTCGAGTCCGCCCGCACATTTACCATGACACGGGCTGTCACCCCGGCCTTCTGGATCGCCACCTTGATTCTTCTGGGGGTGTATATGATCATCAGCTTCGAATGGATGCACCGCACCCTGGCCGCCCTTCTGGCTGCAGCCCTCATCCTGTTTATCACCTATACCCTTGGAAGCTTTGATAAATCCTTTTACATTCTCTCCTTCGAAGATGCCATGGGGGCCATCGACCTGAACGTCATTTTCCTGCTGATGGGAATGATGATCTTTGTTGGAGTGATGAAAAAGACCGGCTTGTTCCAGTTTCTGGCTTATAAGTCCTATGCTTGGGCCAAGGGGAATATTTTTGTCCTTGCCTTTGTCCTTCAGTTCCTTACCGCAGTGATTTCAGCCTTTCTGGACAACGTCACCACCATGCTTCTGGTTATCCCGGTAACCATCGAGATCGCCATGACCCTGAAAGTTCATCCACTGACCCTTCTCATCCCCGAAGCATTTGCTTCCAACATCGGCGGCACCGCCACCCTTATTGGCGATCCGCCCAATATCCTCATCGGCTCTTACGCCGGCCTCACCTTCGGTCAGTTTGTCACCAACCTTACCTTAATCTGCTTTCTTTGTCTGGTCGTTTCCTGTGTTTACTTTTTGTGGTGGCATAAAGATGAATACCTGAAAGCAGATGTTAAAGATGTTGAGAAAACCATCGCCCATTTGCGGGAAGAATACCAGATCACCGATCGGAAGCTGATGATCCAGGGCCTTATTCTCCTGGGCTTTACCATCCTGCTGTTTGCCCTGCATGGCCTCATGCACATGCAGGTATCCGTGGCGGCCTTGATCGGGTCCCTGCTCCTTTTGGCTATTTCCAAGGTGGACATAGTCGAGATGCTGGAAAAAGAGGTGGAATGGGCTTCCCTGATGTTTTTCATCGGCCTGTTCGTGGTCATTGCCGGCGCGGAATCCACTGGTATGATCCAGCAAATCGCCAATGTCGTGCTCGAAGCTTCCCAGGGCAATTTAACCATCGCCGTCATCATGATCCTCTGGGTCTCGGCCATTGCCTCCGCGTTTATCGACAACATTCCCTTTACTGCCACCATGCTGCCTGTGGTGCTGTTCCTGAGCGAAAGCTTCGGTCTGCCCAGAGACAACGTGCTCTGGTGGTCCCTGTCTCTGGGGGCATGCCTGGGCGGTAATGGCACCATGATAGGAGCCAGCGCCAATGTGGTCACCGTGGGCATGGCGGAAAGAGCAGGCTTTAAAATTTCCTTTCTGGAATATATGAAGATGTGCTGGTGGCCTATGATCATCACCGTAACCATGAGCATGATTTATCTGCTCATCGCCTTTTAATTGAATGCGCGGGGTGTAACTCCAACCACACTGGCGACTGCATAATCGTCAGCGATGGAGGCGGCTGCTCTGGCATAAACAGCACACCAGCAAACTGACATACATCTATGCAGTGGATATCGCTTTTCTGAAGGCCGGCATCGGAGGGATATCCACAATCCCTGCGGAAAACGGGCTCGAACATCTCGGCTGCCGAATTGACGGTTATCCGCTGAAATCACATAAAGGGGGGAGCTTATGGAAATTCAAACTTATTACCGGGCACTGATGCGAAACATGATGCTGATCGTCATTCTGGTGTCGCTCGCTCCCCTTCTTTTGATCAGCGCCCTCAATGAATACCGCTTTGAAAATTCATATCGCGAAAAAGTGAACGCGCACCTGATGGAGGTGGTCCAAAAACACCAGCAGGGCATTACGATGTTCTTGAACGATAAACTGGCTTATGTGGTGAACCTGGCCAGTTCGGTCTCATATAACCAGATAAAAGACGAAACGTATCTGAATCAAAAACTGACCATTCTGCAAAAATCATACATGGGCGTTTTTGTAGATCTGGGGGTGGTGGATGATCAGGGTGTCCAGGTGGCCTACGCCGGGGCCTTCAAACTTGAAAAAGCAGATTACGGTCAAACGGAATGGTTCAAAAAAGCCATCAATCGGAATTATTATATCAGCGATGTGTTTCTTGGCCTTCGCAGGCAACCCCATTTTATCATCACTGTAAGGCAGAAACATGAGGGTAAAGACTGGATTTTTCGAGCCACGATTGATTTCGAGGTATTCAACGCGCTGGTGGAAAATGTACATATCGGGCAGACTGGTTCCGCCTTCATCATCAACAAGGATGCGGAATTTCAGACCAAGCCCCGTCTGGGATCCAATCTGAGTCAGGAATTTCTACAGAAATTTATCAGCAGTCACCATTTCCTTGATGCTTCAGAGAAGAACAAATCCGTTGAGTCAGATAACATCTTCATTACGCCCATCAAAGGAAAATCCATCGGAGACAGGGAAATATCCGTTGGCAAGGTCAATTATGCGGGCAGGGATATCCTTTATCTGACAACGCCGCTGAAAGACAAGGAATGGATTCTGGTTTATCAGCAGGAGGACGCGGATGCTTTTTCCGATCTGAATCAAACGCGGAATCTGTCCATCATCATACTGGTTATCGGGGGCATCGGTATCATCGTCATGGCGTTTCTGCTTTCCAGGAAAATGGTCGCGTATATTAAAAAAGCCGATAAGGGCAAGGAGATGATGAACGAGCAGGTGATCGAAGCCGGAAAGCTGGCATCCGTAGGAGAGCTTGCCTCTGGCATTGCGCATGAAATCAACAATCCGATCGCCATCATGGTTGAAGAAGCCGGCTGGATCGGAGATCTGCTGGATGAAGAAGACCTGGTACAGTGCCAGAACCTGGAAGAATTCCGCCGGGCCCTGAATCAGATTAAAACCCAGGGCGGCAGATGCAAGGAAATCACCCACAAACTGCTCAGTTTTGCCAGAAAATCCGATTTCAGTGTGCGTGAAGTGCTGATCAACGAGATTATCGCGGAAATCGTCAGCATCTCGAAGCAGCGAGCCAAATACAGCAAGGTTAAAATCGTCATGCAGTTGGATCCGGAACTGCCGAAGGTGGGGGCATCTCCTTCGGAAATGCAGCAGGTGTTGCTGAATCTTATCAACAACGCCATTGATGCCATTGGATCCGGAGGTGGAAACATCGAAATCACCAGCAGACGTGATGGTGCGTTTGTGACAATTGATGTGGCCGATACCGGGCAGGGGATTCCAGACGCGATGGTGAATCGTATTTTCGATCCCTTCTTTACCACCAAACCTGTCGGGAAGGGAACGGGTTTGGGGTTGTCGATCTGTTACGGAATCATCAAAAAAATGGGCGGTGACATCACCCTTGACAGCAGGGTGGGCGTGGGCACCACTTTTCATGTTCATCTGCCGGTGCCAAAAAGCGAACACCATAATCATCAATAATTTTTTCCAATAACAGGTGGGTTCCGATCGATATGCTGTTGCAGAAGGTACAGGAAGCCAAGGCCAAGAAAGACAAGCATAATGAAAAGATTGCTCAGGCGCGGATTCAGGAGATTGCACTGCGGCATGTGGTATGATTTTAAAGCTGGATCGAGAGACGAAGAACAGGGAAAAAACTTGCCCCTCGTCGCTCGACCCTTATAAAGGGACAGATGATGCCTGGCACAGAAATGGTTCATAAAAATCCGATCAAACTGCTTCTTGTGGATGACGAGCCCGGCTATTTAAGCGTACTCGCCAAGCGAATGGCCAAAAGAAATATCGTTGCGGTCACCGCCTCGAATGGAAACGAGGCCATTCAGACTCTTCGCATCATTCGCTTCGACTGCGCCGTTCTGGATCTTAAAATGGAAGATATGGATGGCATTGAGGTTTTGAAAATATTTAAAAAAATGGACCCCACGATGCCGGTCATCATGTTGACCGGCCATGGATCAGAGACTGCTGCACGGGAAGGCATCAAATTCGGAGCTTTTGATTATCTCACCAAGCCATGCGATCTTGGCGATCTGATCCAAATCGTCTGTGAGGCCTGTAAATGGGAAACATCTTGAAATCCGAAGAATCAGTTAGCAGCCAGACCACTCCGGTCTGGCTACAACCTTCGATCTCGGGGTATTCTTTGTTGGAAATCACCTAATCAAGGCAATTCTGGCATCAACCGCAATGACCCGATCCGAAAAGGCCATGACCGGGTTCATATCCATTTCCTGAATCCGGGGGAAATCGGTGACTAATTGAGACAGGCGCAGAATCACATCAATAACACCCAACTGATCAATGCCCGCCTCTCCCCTGACACCTTTAAGCAGCGCTGCGGTTTTAAGCGATGAAATCATCTCGGCAGCCTCGAACTCTGTAATAGGCGAAATTTTAAATGTGACATCTTTTAGAATTTCGACATATATACCGCCCAGCCCGAACATGATTAGATGCCCAAGTCCTTTTTCAGCTTTGGCCCCGATAATCACTTCCCTGCCGCCCAGTTGATATTTCTGAACCAAAAACTTCAGATCGGTTGCGCCGATTTTAGCCGACATGTTCGAAGCAGCCTCCCGTACCGCCTCCCGGTTCTGCAGATTGACGGCAACGCCCCCGACATCGCTTTTGTGAATAACCGATGCTGCATCAGCCTTGATCACTACCGGATATCCGATGGCGTCCGCCGCTGCCTCGGCATCCGCAACAGTATCAGCCATTTTCCATGCCGCGCAGGGAATTCGGTACGCATCCAGTATTGGATAAACCTCACCAGCCGACAACATATCGCGCCCCGCATCGGCAGCTTTCTTCAGAATCCCCTCCACACGGGAGGTATCCACATCGGAGAACCGCTTTACTTCACCGATATTTCGAGATTGCAACGCGCCGTACCGGCTTAAAGCCGCCAATGCCCGAGCTGCCGTACCTGGAAAGCCATAGCATGGAACTCCGCCGGATTTTAGAATATCCAGTGTCCCCATCCACTGCCGTGGATCTGTCATGAGATTGCAGACGATAGGCTTTTTCCGCTGACTGTTTACTTCGGCGATCTGATGGGCGATTTTTTCCGTGTCCACAAAAAATGGGGTGACAAAATTTATATAGATGCTGTCGATCTGATCTTCCGCCATCATCACATCCATTGCAGCCCGGAAATGGCCGGCATCGGCAGTCGCCAATACGTCAACAGGATTGCTGAACGCAGCCTCTGCAAAGAGTTTTTCTTTCAGCTCCAGCATTGCTTTTTCCGACAACGTGGGGATCTGCATCCCTGCATCCACAAGAACATCGGTTGCAATCACCGCCGGACCGCCCGTATTGGTAATGATCCCCACCCGGTTCCCAGCGGGAATGGGCTGCGCGGCAAAAGCAGCCGCAGCCTGGCAAAGCTCTCCTTCATCCCGAAACGTCAGGATGCCCAGTTTTTCGAAAATCAGCTCAATCGCGATATCTGTTTTAGCCAGCCCGCCAGTATGAGACGAGGATGCCTTGGCGCCTTCGGCGGTTCTGCCTGCTTTCATGGCCAGAATAATTTTCTTGGACGTAACTTTTTTCGCCACATCCATGAAGGCTTTGGGATCGGACAGGCTCTCCACATACAGCGCAATCACCTTGGTTCCTTCGTCATCACCGAGATATTCCAGAATTTCTGTAATGGATATATCGCTGGCGTTGCCATTTGAAGCATAAATTCGTGTCCCGATGCCCATCTGTGAAAATCCCTGATGGATCAGTTCGCCGACACCGCCGCTTTGGGCCACAATTGAAATGAATCCTGGCTCGGGTTTGGTAAATGTAAAATTGCAATAGGCCCTCAGCGTCGGGTCCGTATTTATAATGCCCTGGCAATTGGGTCCAAGGATTCGAATGCCGTATTTATTGGCCCGCTCCAGAAAATCTTTCTGAAGAGCCGCTCCTTCCGGACCGATTTCCGTAAATCCGGCGGAATTTATAATAATGGCCTTAATCCCTTTTTTCCCGCAGTCCTCCACCGCATTGGGTACAAATTTACCCGCGATCACTATGTGGGCCAGATCAATCTCGCCCGGAACGTCAAATATGGATGGATATGCCTTGACACCCCGGATTTCATCAGATTTGGGATTGATGGGATAAATCGCTCCGGTGTATCCGAAATCGATCAGGTTTTTGATGATGCGGTTTCCAATCGAAAGTTCTTTGGCGGAAGCACCAATCACGGCGACCGATTTGGGTCTGAATAAGGCTTCAAGCATATCATTTCTCCTCAAGTTGTTCGATAAATGCCTCGACATTGGTTTTGGTCTGTTCATCGGAAACCAGCCTAAGATCGTTCAAGTCTCCGTTGATGGTCAGGCTGGGAACGCCGGTTAGAGCTTCCAGGCGCTGAGGCATGCCATACCGGCAGTTGGAGTTGTTGGGACAGGTTTTGGCATCGTGATAGATGATGCCGTCGACCTTGAAAAATTCGATCATGCGCCGGATATAGGCTTCCTTGGCATCATCGGCGCGCACGATGAAAAGCTCAGTGTAGGCTCTGGCCATGCTGTTAAAGGTATCTTCTGGGTCAAAAGCAGAAAATATCCAACTGTTGCAGTAGGTTGAAGCCAGAACATTCACGCCGGCTCCAGCAAACAGATCGGAATGGTCTCGGAGCCTTCCCCATACCGGCATGCCATCCCAGTACAGCCGGAATCGTTCGCCTTCAACCGCCGCCACCTTGTTATTTATCCGGACATTCAGCTCCGCCAGCAGCAGATTGTAATAGTCCACAGCCGTCTGGGTACCCCGAAGCACGACAGCCGGCCCCATGTGAATGGTACCATCAAAAAAAGTGATGGGCGATGGCATGGCCGAAGCTGTATCCAGAACTTTTTTCCATAGACTGGAACATTCTTTGGAAAGCGTAAGAACATGGCGTAGCTCGTCAATGTCAAATTTATTACCCGAAATGGCTTCCAGTTGGGGAATCAGGGCCTTCATCTGGCTGGCAATGGAGGCAACATGGGCATCGCCGACATCCTTCACGCCCCGATGTGTGTGAATTCCCAGCAGCGGAACCTTGAATTCGGCGGCGTACCAGGCGAACCAGTCCTGAACATCCCGGCATTGATTGGTATTATAAACCAGCACGTCAGGTCTGGGAACCCTGTCAATTCCGGGATAGGCCCTTGAAAGCGGGGTAACGCCTTTCATGTAGGCGCCGACATCGGCCGTCAGATAGGAGCATATCTCCGGTGAATATCCGCTGGCGTTGGCGATTGGTATCATATCGGTGGCCATTCGGGTAGCGCCCAGCATGGCGCCGTGATTTTCAGGAAAATGCACCAAAAACCCCATGGCTCTCAGGATTTCAGCAGGCCCGACGCTGGTACACCAGGCGATTTTCCGGCTGCGTGTTTTATCAGCTTCATTCAGCTCATAAAAATAATCCGACATATAGCGATTCATCTGAACCGCCGCTTCAATTTTCTTTCGAACCACTTTTTTTTCTTCAGCCATTGTATATCACCTTTTTGTAAATGATGAATGATGATGATGATGAAAGCTAAAAGAAAAATCTTTGAGCTTTGATCATCATTTCGCATTCATAATTCATAATTCATAATTGTTTGTGCGTACAAGGCAGCTCCTATAGCCCCGGTAAGCTGAGGAAAATCCGGAACCAGGATGCGCCTGCCGATCATTTCCTCCGTCATCTTAACCAGATAGGAATTGTGCGCCACGACCCCTCCTGTCATCACTACATGCTCGGACAATGAGTCCATTTCCATGACCCGTTTGATGACCGAAAAAAACAGGCCTTTTACTATGTCCGGAACCTTTTTCCCCTGACGAATCTTTTCAAGCACCTCGGTTGCCGAAAACACTGTACAGAAACTCCCCAGTTCAACCATTGACATGGACTGCCGAGCAAGACCATCCAGGTTTTCCAGGGGGATATCCAGACGCGTGGACATCTCCTCCAGGAATGCCCCGGTTCCGGCAGCGCATTTTCGATTCATCTTGAAGCTGAGACGTTTTCCGGATTCATCCAGTTTGATGATTTTATTGTCCTGGCCTCCGATATCTATGATCGTTATGGTTTGAGGAAAATAATAATAGCATCCCCTGGCATGGCAACTGATCTCGGTTTTGGATTCCTGGGAAATGGCGACATTTTTTCTGCCATAGCCCGTGGTCATTGCTTTTGCAATCTGCTCGGCCGTACAGCCTGCCATAAGCAGAGCCAACGTCAGGCATTGGTGGGAAGCCGCCTCAAAATCCGTACCGGATTTGACCACGGCTCTTCCGATAATTTGCTGCGCGCAATCGAGAATGACGGCCTTGGTTCGTGATGCGCCAACGTCAATGCCGGCGAATACAGGTTGAAAATCTTTCATGAGATTGAATCCATCTGTTTATGTATACTGCAAACTGGCATAATTTGCATTGTTGAACGCCACCCCAACACTCCCCCGCTGGTGGAAGAGTTACAGGTAGAGCCTCGGCTGATGAAAATCGCCATATATTTTAGTTAAAAGCTGATCCCATTTTTGTTTCGCCTATCCTCCTGAGATCTCCGCACCCCAGTGCGGCCCACTTCGCTTTTAGCCGCCACAAGAGCGTCGTCATAATTGCCGCACTGGGGTGCGGCGATCCCAGAGGCGATTAGCCGCTCATTTTCATCAGCCCAGGTAGAGCTGGCATCTTGCCGGCTGCTGCAGCCGGCAGGATGCCGGCTCCACGTCAAAAGATTATGTCCGTTCGCAGTAAAGTCATGAAGCTCGTTATTTTTTGGATTCGATGGCCTTAACCAGAGAGCGAATCATAATGTTATAGGGCGTTTCAATGCCTGCCTGGGCGCCATAGGCGATGAATTTACCGTTCATGTAATCAATCTCGGTACGGCGCTTGTTTTCAATGTCCATAAGCATCGAAGGCTTGTGATCGCCTGCCTTTCGCATATATTCGATGGCGCCTGGATAAAAATCCCACCCCAGGTTGATTTCATTGGCCCTTGCCACCTTGACGCACTCCTTGACCAAGGCATCCACGATCTGAAACACGATGGGATCTCCCATGGCCTGGGCCATGGTCAGTCCGGTCACTGCACAAACCGGATTCATACAGGCATTCAGTATTCCTTTTCGCCAGACCATCGAGATAATGCTATCGGTATGACGGGTCAACAGCCCGGTTGTACTCAGTGCTTCGGCAATGGCAATGGCCGCCGGTTTGGAGTCCGGATCCATCTCCTGCAGATAATGCGGCGGATGGTGAAAGGGCATTCTCACATGACCTGGCTTTATCAATCCGCACCCGTAATTGACAACTGCCCGCATGACAGGTTTGCGGCCCAGAACCTTGGCGATTTCGAGTTCCGTATCAATCCCGTTCTGCCAACTGACTATGTACATACCTTCCCGGTAAAACCCCTCAATGGCGGAAGATATGAGGGGAAGCACATTGGCCTTGACCGTGACTATGATCACATCCGGCGAATGATCCGCCAGCTCATCAATTTGAGTGCAGACCCTGGTAACGGACTGCTGAAGATTTTCCGCACCCTCAATCAGAATTCCAGGGCTGATTGCGGGTTCAATCAATGCGGGAATGACATCGCACAGGGTCACATCATATCCGCCCCTGCCAAGAAAAGCCGCCACTATACATCCTACAGGACCTGCCCCGATGACCGCAAAGGATCGCGGACAAAACGCCGGTTTCTCAACCATATATAATCCTCCCTTTTGACATCAAAACGTCAGCTTTCGGTTTCCAGGATATCGAAGGCTTTGGCATCCAGCAACTTGGCTCCGCTGGCCAGAAGTATTTCGATTGCCTTATCATTGTCGCTGAAACGGAAAATCATGACGGCATTGTTTGAGGACATGCCGATAAACGCATACATATATGTGACGTTGATTCTGGCATCCATGAGCGACTTCAGCACCTCGGACAGTCTTCCTGGCTTGTCTGCAATCTCAACGGCCACTACATCGTCCACCCGGGCCGGCATGTGATTTTCCATCATGATTCGCCTGGTCTTGGCCAAGTCGGACACGAGAAGCCGGAGCATACCGAAATCGCCGCTATCCACAAGATTCAATGCCCTTAAATTAATCCCAGCCTCTCCCAGGGCTCGGGTGATTTCATAAAGCCTGCCCGGAGAGTTTTCTATGGAAATGGATATTTGTTTTAATTTCATACGATTGACTCCTTTATGTCGTAAGATGTTCACCGGAGACCATGAATTAACAAAAGTGTAAAAGATAATATATACTGCGAACGGGCATAATCTGCACTTTCCTTATGCTCCCTCTCCCAGCGGGGGAGGGTTGGGGGGGGGTCAGAATTGCTTATCATAACAATGAACACGAATCACATTTTAATTACATTGTAACTATTGTAAGGTAAATAGGCAGGATATGACCATAAGTCAAGAAAAAAAATATTGTACATAAGGATTAGAAAAGGAAATGATAAATAATATTACGATACGTTCGAGTGGTTTCCAAAATGAATCGTCGGCAAAGATAGCATTGAAGAAAATTGAAGGAGCCTGTCAACCGAGTGTAGATGCTGGCAAAGGATGATCTGAATTCTTAAAAATGTGACTCAGATACGCCTTGCTTTCGTTGATGAAAAGCACATGATTTTCCGTGAATTTTTCCAAAGTAACGTTACCTTCTCCCCAGACCAGCGAGATTTCCTTGAATGGTGTTACGGAAAGAATGTATGCGGAAACAGTGACGGACAGGTCCAAATCATCATTTTTTAAATCCTCGTTGATTTTCCGTTCAATATCCGCTGTTTGTTCCCGGCAGAAAATCACTTTTGGATTGTTGAAATTTCTGGTTTCCCGGATGCCTTTCGGATCAAGAAAATAAATGTGCTGCACGTTTCCCGCCACCACCCATAGGATAAAATCCGGGAAAAAGGATGAACTTTCGATAAAAAAGCAGATACCTTTTTGTGAAAGATTCCTTAGCACAAAAACATTCTTGTCCTTGAATCGATCGGCGGCTTCGATCAGAAAGCCTCTCAAATGTACAAGAAAATCTCGCTCCCCCTGGTTCAACCGTGTAGGAACAGTTTTAACTTCATTGAACCGCTCCCCTTTTTCCCATGAAGCGATGGGGGAATATAAGTGGTTTCCAAAATGAATCGTCGGCAAAATTTCACTGTCATTTTTATACAGCTCTTCGATGCCAGCTTTCAGTTCTTCTATCACGGATAGATGCTGTCTGGGCGCTTTCACGATGATGCGATTTGCTTCCGGAAATAGTGTCCCATGCATGTTCGGGTTCAGCATTTTATATGTCAGATGCCGAGTTAAAAAGGCTTTTTCCTTGTCCGCATAAAATTTGTTGATGTAGTCCTTGATGAGAATAGCGGCGATATTCTGAATTTTGCCGCTGATCGCCTCAGCCAGGCCGAATTGTCCCGGATGAGCGAGCAAGGAATAATCGTCGCCGCGAACCATCGCCTCGATGGCGGATTTCATGACAATCAGGTTGGTATAGCCTTTGAGCAGGCGGTATCTGCAGGCTTCCAGGGTCAGCGCGTTAAAATCGATAAAATCAATGAAATTCAGAAGAAAATTGACGTTGAACGCCCCTGCGTCTTCCGCAACCTGACTGTTGAAACCGCCGGCCGCCACACTCACTTTGTTTCTCAAATCAAGACTTACCCGTCTGCAAACTTGGGGGAGGCAGGCAAGCGCGACGCTGTGTTCCTTGAAATCTCCCTGTCGTTCGAATGTCACAATATTGCCGCTCCACTGCTCCTTGCGATTGAACCTTATATCAACGGTAAAATTCGTATATTCACAGACTTCTTTTTCAATTTCCGATAAGAACCGGTTCATGTAGGAGGCGTTCAACCCGAAAATCGATATGGTTTGCAGTGCTTTCACATGGTATGGCGCATCAGCGTCTTCGCGTTTCAGCGAATGGCCTTTTCCCTTCAGGCGAACGCCCCGACCGAACAGTTGGATAATTTGCGGCCCCTCGCTTTTTCCCATGTTCATCAGCCCCATGCTGGACACCCGCCACGAGTTCCATCCTTCGATGAATTTTTTGGACCCGATGAGGATGTTAATTTTGGATGCGGGTGACGAAATCCCGTGAAACAGGGACGTTGTAAATAGATTGTCTTGAACGACCAGCTCGCCTCCTGTATCTTCTTCCAGTTTTTTGGCGTATTTGGGTACATCGCCGATGTTGATCACAGCAAAATAGTGGTCGCTGTGGCTGGTTCTGGTTTTTAAAGCAATTTCGCCGTCCGCCTGTTTGATTTGAAAGGCCTCAATGCCGCCGGTCCCGTTAAAAACCGTTTGAATGATTTGTTCTGCGGACGGTTTTTGGATATGCAGGGATTGAAAGCGGTTTTTAAAAATATCTTCGCCGCTGGCTGCATTCAGTCCTGACCGTCCAGACAGTATTTTATCAATGTCCTTCTGGAATTCGGCAGGCTGGGACAATACGAATGTAAAGAATTTCACAATGTGCGACACATCCGAAATATTTTGTCTGTCCGCCAGAGAGAGGGTTTTGGAACCGCTGCCGATGACTTTGCTACCCACAAATATCCAGAGCGGTTTTTCAATATTGTATATCCTAAGTTCTTCCCGATATTCTTCAAACAGGGCCAGTTGCTCATAAAAGCCCAACAACCCGGCGGTAAGCAGCAGCCGGTTCTGTATCTCGCTGTAATCGTTTTGTGCGTCGATATTGAAAACAGCGAAATCCTTGCCGTAACCGTCGGTATAAAAATGGCGATAGGAATAGTCAAAAATAATGGATCGCCCGTATTCCCGGAGCAGATCGCTGTCTCCGCTGCCGATGATTTGTCCAAATGTCGCGGAATATTCAAAGGTGAACGAACCTTCACCCCGGGTGATATGTTCCCGCAGCTTTTTCCAGGCTTTTTCCTCTGACCGCTGACCCTTGTGTCCCTCATCAATAAACACCAAATTTTTGGACTCGGAAAAATAATCCACATCCACGCTGACACCTTCGCCGCTCTTGTTCGTGGTCAGTTTCGTGATTTCGATAATCAGGACTTCGCCATCCAGGGTTTTCAGGCTTTCCTCGCTGCCGGAATATATCGCAGCTCCGATGCCGCTTTGGATGAATTCCTCGTAATGCTGACGGCTCAAGCCTTCATTGGGCGTGATGAGGATAATATTTTCCCAGTCTTTCAGGTATTTTAATATCTGCCAATAATTACAGTGCATCAGCAGGGTTTTGCCGCTGCCGGTGGCCATCCAGAAAGCCAGTTTTTTTAAGTCGTTTTCGGTGTAACCATCCATGCCCTTGAAATCGGAGTGATGCTGTATGAACGCATTAAGGTCACGGATAAAGGCGATTTTATTGGTTGCGTAACGATCCAGATAATACTCGGTGAACAGCAGGGCCAGCCATTGGTAATATTTCAAGGTAAAAAGAGGTTCAGCCCGGTGCTCCCGCAGCTTTTTTTCATAACCTTGAATGGCCTCATCATAAGCAAACAAAGTGTGTTTCTCTATGATTATTTTAGACCGATTGACCAGAATTCCCGCAAAATACGAGCGTCCGGAGGCGTTGGACCCGGTTTCCCTGATATTAAATTCCGCTCTCAGGGACACAAAATCGTCGTATCCAAACTGTTTGAGGATGAATTGGAACAGAATGAGTTTTTTGCTGAGTTGCATGGTTATGGAATCATTTTATTTTTGAAGATTTCCTCGATGGGCTGATATCCGTCAAGAATCGCCTGGCCGTTGATGTACAGCACGTCATACACAAAGGATTTTAATTCTTCTTTCAGAATATCGCGGTCGGCCTCGTAGTCTGATATCTCCCAGTTTTTCGTATTGCGCCAGACCACCATCAACTGACTGCCTGCGTTGTTGTTTCCGTAAATGAACTGATATTTTCGGCGCTGTATTTCCCGAGTCATGCTTTTTTGCATGTTCAGTCCTATCAGATAATTGAATGTCTCCACCAGATCAACCGCCTGCCGGGTGTTATATGTGAGTCCGTCCCAGATATTGAGTTCGTAACCCCACGGGTCCAGCATGGCTTCGGTATTTACCAGGGTTTGACTGCTCCTGGTCTCGAACTCCAGAAAATATTTGGGAATGTACTGGTCGAATTCAAGAGCTTTCTGGGCGGTTTCTTTTGAAACGGTAAAGGAAATATTTTCCAGGGCTTCTTCATATTGTTCCAACCGCTGGTATTTGAAGAAAACGCCAAGACCGTTCATGGTATCGCTCTTGGGCTTGCCATCTTTCCAGTCAAAAGTGTAAGCAATTTTTTTAATTCGGGGGATGATAATTGAATAAACGTGATGGCCTTGTTCAATCAAAATACATTTACGTTGTCCGTTATCATCCTTATTCAAGCGTTGAACAGCATCAAATGTTGTTGCCGAACCCGGAAAAAAATCAAGAGTGATTGATCTTTTCGCCAATGCTCCAGCCGCGCGAATACAATCCTGAACAAGCATTCTGGCTTTTGGAAAATCAAAAGGTTTGATATTGAACAATTCCTTCAACTCCGCAGCGCCATAATTCGCTGAAGCGTACTCTTTTCTATCCCACCATGTGGTCGGGAGTGAATTCTCATCCATTCGGGTTTTAAAATCGATACTGATTATTCCATTTTTATCTCTTCTAATCCTGTATTCATCCAGTTCCTGCCTAACTCTCTCATGTCCCCTTTGCCATCTTTTTTCTGTTTTTTTATCTCCATCATAAACTATGGGATATACTGATTCTTCATTGGCTCTTGGTTCTTCTAAAATTATATACTTCTGATTTATATCATCATATTCCATCTCAGGTATTCTTATCTCATCATTTTGGCTTACATAAATGGGATAATACATACTTGGCCTATCTTCTCTTTTATCACCTGTCCCCGATCTAATGAAATTGGCCCATGAAAATTTTCCATTATCATCTTTTTGGGGATACCGGTCTAATCTTTTTTCTGTGATATCCAAAGAGCATGGGATTGCATTTTCAGATTGGCCAAAAAAGAGGGCATATTCATGAGCTGGTGAAAATTTTCCCCTGGTTTTTCTTCCAGCAGGGTTTGACCTGACAGCAACTATCCCAACTTCCTTTAAAAAATGCTCTTTTAAAATATGACGCAGACCCATCACTTCCACGTCATCAATTGCAACACATATCATCGAATCCTTTTTTAAAAGCGGTCTGGCAAGTTTGACTCTCTCGGATATTAAAGAAAGGAAGGATGATGATTTGTAGTCATTTTTATAAATTATTGCGGAAGCGTCCGTGTTGTATGGCGGATCAATATAGACAGGGCTGATGCGGCCTTTGAACTTTTCCTGAATTTCGGCTAACCCATGATAATTATCCGAATGAATCACCAAGCCGTCCGCCATCGCCTCCAGGTCGATTTTTGCGGAAAGTGTATTGAGCAAATTTTCCTTGAATGCTTTTGAGAAATGAACTGTGTCGATGGGCAATTTCGGCCAGGCGAATAAATCGGACCGCAGACTCTCTATGGTCAATTTACCAGTTGGAATTATTTTTTTGCCAAATAATACGGTCCACTCCGCTGTCTGAGCCTTGTTTTGCAGCACTTCCGCGATGATGGGTTTGGCTGCGTCCTCGCCCGTGTATGCCACTAAACGGTCGATGGTGATGACCCATTCGGTGTTCAGCACAAATTTTTTCTTTTCCCAAAGCCTTTTTTGAAAATCTTCAATCTGAGATAGAAAATCAATGATGATATCGGCGATCTGCTTGAAAACCTTGACTTTCTTGAAGCTTTGTTTAATTGAGCTCATAAACAGCTCGGTTTCGCTGATGTAAAGGTCATCGACATGAAGCAGTTCGCTTTTGATGTAAAAATCAAGCTCCCGCTGCAGAAAGCCTTTCAGATTTTTATGAATAAAAAAGTCATACTGGTTTTTCCGGGTGTATTGGTGGAGTTTTTTCAGCAAGACGGTTGCGTCGTTTTCCATATCCCAAAGCTGGGCGGTCGCCGGGTGTTTCTTGAGATTCGCTTCCAGGGTTTCGGCGGCTTGTTCATTGAGCCGGTCTTGCACGTTCCGCGTTCCGATATCTTTTTTTTCGTTGTCCGTAAGACTTCGGTATTCGAAGAAAATATTTAATTCTTCAGAGGTCTGGACCGGTTCATGAGGGGAAAGCACGAAGTATTTGTTTTCATCCGCCTTTACATTGCCCTGCCCGGTCAAGGCTCCGGTTAGTTTGAAATGGACGGTCTGGCTGTTTTTATTAGGTCCGGCTTTAAAAGAAAATTTTTTAAATGTTTCCGATGATTTAATATAATATTGATCATGGTTGGCCCAGTAAAAATGTGTCTCTTCGCCATTGTACGGTACGATGTATTTTTCGTTCTTGCCGAACCGTCGTTTGCTTATGAAATCGCCCTTGTCGTAATACCGTGAGAAGAAAATTGCAAGATGGTTGTATATCTGGTTTTCGGTATCCTCAGATACCTGGACAGTATTCACCATGTCTTGAAATAACTGGTATTCTTGAATTTTTTCCCACCCAATTTTCTCCAGTATTTTCTTTTCCGCCGGGTCTGCGCGTAGCCATCCCTTGATAATATCTTCCGTGGCCAGCTTTTCCATAAGATTCCTGGCCTCGAGGACCTGTTTGCCCGTCAATGTTTGCAGTTGGATTTTGACGGTATTCACCAGCAGATCGTCGATGAATTGCTTAATCTCTTCCCGCTTGTAACGTAGAATCTTATAGACTCCGAAATCGAGGTCCTGAGTTTCAAACTGAAAGAGTTTGTTGAGAAAATCCCGGAGCTGGTCAAGTGGCGAGTTATTAATCGACATGGTTGGGTTGCATTCAATTCTGTGGTTGTAATCGATCAGATTTCTGATGATGCGTTTTCCAATCGAAAGATTTTATGCTCTTTTTATGCTTATACTGCAAACGGGCATAATCTGCACTTTCCTTATGCTCCCTCTCCCAGCGGGGGAGGGTTGGGGTGGGGGTCCAAAAGTGCAGATTGTGACAGTT
>CAIMCT010000551.1 GCA_903839535.1 uncultured Desulfobacteraceae bacterium | reverse complement strand
CAGTTGCGGGCCATGTCTCAACAGGACATTCATGATTTGCCGTTGGTAAAACAGACCCTGAACGATGCAAAGAAGCAGGTTCTGGATTACGGCAATCGTCTGGCCAGGAAATACCCCGGACTACATCTGAAGTCTTTTGTGGTTGCAGCACTGGGATTTGAGCGGGTATGTTTTCTGGATATGGGCGAAATACAAATTGCCGCTGGTCCCAAAAAACCGGAGATCGCAGGATGTTCCTGACTCTCCCTTTGGAAAAAGTGGACTGTCTTTCAGACAGTCTTTTACGCCTGACTTGGTGTATTCGTCAACACCGGTAATATCCACCACAGAATTTCCTGCCCTTCCACTACCTCCCGACCGCATCCGCCTTCCTTGTGAACATCCGAAAATACCACCAAATAACCAACCGACAATCCAGATCGCTTCACATAAGCAGCCAACTGTCGTTTGCCCCGCTCCAGCATGTCCGATCCCAGAAATCGCTTCACTTCCACGACCCATCGTCTCGCGCCTTGCAACACCAGCAGATCCACCCGGCCTCCCCCCTCCGGTACCTCCGGATAGACCCGGCCATCTAAAAACTCAAGAAAAGAAGATAAATATGCATCCAGATTATAGTGATACATCCCTTCACGAGCCTTCCCAGCGCTGAACAATATGTTGCCCCGTTCACCCACATAAGCCGCATAACGACCCAGCACCTTCTTCATATCCAAATAACCGTCTGCTCCCAAATAGGTCTTTACACTCACAAGCGGGTCTTTGAAATACCGCAACTCTCCATTGCCGCTTAACAGCGGTTTGAATGTCTGGTACAACCGTTTCTTATACAATGGAACTTTTATCGTGCATACACCTGCATCGTCGTCGATCACACCATTGACATGCAAAAATGACAGAGCCGGATCATCCATGGTAAACAGCACCGGTCCGTCAAACAGAATTTGTTTCATAATCTCTGGATACTGCCTGGCCTTGTTCACAACATTGGCAATGTTCTTGTCCACATACACGCGCATAAATGCATCCAGCGTCTGGTAAAAGGCTTTCATCCCGATCACGGATTCACCCTGACATCGAACTTCAACCAGATCCCGAGCCAGGGCGTTCACCAGACCTGGCTGGCCGGCCGTGTTCGCGTATATCCCATGTATAACCTCAGATTCGAACACCTGGCCGGTCTCCCGTGTGTGCTGCGCCAACATATCCTGAGTTTCCTCAAACGTAAAATAGGAGACCTGAATCTGATCCGCAATATTGAATGGGCTGGCTGTATCCTGCAAAATTCCCGTAATGTTTGACACCCCGACCATTATCACGCTGCGAAGGCCAATCTGTTGTCTTTTGTGATAGACGAAACGAATCAAATGTAGAAACTTATTCAAAACCGTTATATTTGTCAGCCCTTCCACTTCATCAATGATCAAGACAATATCTTTTCCGACTGAGGTAGAAAGCGCCTTGAAATAATTTGAAAAGTCAATGAGTTTTTCCGGCTGTTTCGCTGAAACATCTTCTGATCCGACCCGCTCAAGTTCCAGAGACATATCATAAAATAAACGGCTAATAAAAAAGTCCATGTCAAAGTCGGAATAGGCCTCAAAAGAGAGCCACAATGGCAGACAATTTAGGTTTTTCCGGCTGATATATTCCATAAGAAAATGAAAATACGTGCTTTTTCCACTCTGCCGAGGTGCAAACAGGGTGAAATACCGCCAGTCATTCACCTTTTTCATGCCCACTTCCAGCAATCCGGTTCGGGGGACACAATAATTGCGATCCGTATCAATGGGACCTTCCGTGCAGAACGTTTTCATCAACGCCTCTCTCACAAATATTTATAAAAAAGTTATTCCTGCGACATCTTTCATCTCCTCAACCATCCGGTCAGGAAACTCGCCGACTCCGCTTTCTCTTGCTTCTTCCAGTTTATCGAGCCCATTTGTGTTAAGGCGAACCGCTCGGCAAATACTCAACGGATTTAGCAAAATTCTGCATCTTCAAATATCTCCTATCTAAATAACATCCTGTTTTTGATTGAAGCTCATTACGAAGGATTCTTCAACCTGGAAGTAAGGCGGCGTGTGACAGAACATGAGGTTTGTTCTGTCGCCTTTTGAGAATCGACAACGCATCAGGATCATGATCAAGCAAAACCAGGGCGCTGCTAATGGCTCGACTTGGCAACAGGTCGCCGCTTTCATATTTCTGGAACGCACGCGGCCCTCCGCCAATCATCAATCCGGCGGTTTCTTGCGTAATACGCAGTTTTTTGCGTATTCTTCGAATATCCTCCGGCTCAAGAAGTCCTTCGCTGCGGGCCTTGACGCGATTCAAAATACGATCGGACACTCTCATGTCTTTACCGGTATGAATGCTCTCATCGGACTGGTCGCAATACCACCCTGGCATGTCGAAGGTAATCGACTCGCCCTTGTAAGTCAGCGGCATGGAGCGCACATCGCGGTGCATCGGAGCGCTCGTCTTCGGACAGATGGGGTTAGTCATCGTCTTTCTCCCTAAACGACAGCAACAAAAACTCAGTGACAACATCAGCAGTAAATTTGACGTACAGCACGCCAACTGACGAAGGAACATGATACACATCTTGCCATAGCCGATAATCGGCATGAGCCGTCATGGACTTATAGAAATGCTCCCTCCACATCATCTGTATTAACAATTTCCGAGCCCAAAGCCAAGCGCTGCGGCACTCCGTAAAGCAGTACCCGTGACAGCAATCTTTTCCTTGCTGTTGAACACGGTTTTGAAAGCATCAATATCGTAAGTCGGCTTCAGCTTAACTGTCATATCAAAAGTATACACCTTTATGGTGTAAAATCAAGTTAGAAAAATATAGAAGTCTTTCGACATAGAGCCGGCATCCTGCCGGCTGTTTATGATACTCTTTCAGCTCCAGCATACCTTTGGTAAATTCTTTGAATTAATGTTCCCCAATGCCCACATACAGCTTGACAAATATAGCTATCAGGCTATATTGATGCCATGTGGGATGTCGAATTTTCAAATGAATTTGGTGAATGGTGGGGAACCCTGACCGAAGACGAACAGGATTCGCTTACTGTCAGCGTCAAGTTGCTGCAGGCCATCGGCCCATCGCTTGCACGTCCGTATGCCGACACCGTAAAGCAATCCAGGCACAGTAACATGAGGATAAAAGCTGATGCCCCGTAATTTTAAAGAATTGGAAGCTCAAATGGCTCCGGAACGTGTGGCCAGGGCCGAGATGAAGGCAAAGGAAATTATGACGGATATGCTTTTGGCCGAAATCCGCAAACAGGTGGGATTGACACAAGCGCAACTGGCCGAAGCCTTGAATATCAGATGGATATAATCGGTCGGCCGAATATGAAAATGTTTTTGAATCCCTTGAGGGAGAAGATTTTGCCCGAAGGTGATATTTATGTGGTGAACCTGGACCCAACGATTGGCGATGAAATCCAAAAGAAACGACCGGTTTTGATATTAAACGGTGGGCACGAAAAAAACTTGAAACTGACCATTGTTGTGCCCATAACGAGATGGCAGATACAGTGGAAAGATAATCCTTTTTTGTGTTGCTTGAGCCTGATGAGCAGAATTGCCTGGAAAAAAGGTCAGTGGTTGACTGTTTTCAAATCAGGTCTGTCAGCCACCAGAGATTTCTGAAAAAAACAGGAAGAATTTCAGGACACAATCTTGATCCTGTCAAACAAGCAATTGCCCTGATTCTTGATATTGATTCGGAACACTGTCTGTAATCTCAAATATTCCTTGACAACATTTTGCTGCCCGTATAAGGAATCTGAAATAAGGTTTTTTAAAATTTCTCAGACAAACAATATCTGTGTCGTTGTTCTGGTTAAAGAGAATCCCTGATGCCTTCCATACTGTTCGCTGATGATAAGGTTGTTCGTTGCACGCAGATTGAAACTCGTGTCCGCGATGTATCT
>CAIMCT010000550.1 GCA_903839535.1 uncultured Desulfobacteraceae bacterium | reverse complement strand
GGTTTGATCAACTTAGACCCAACCCCTGCTGCCATAGACCGCCGCGATCCCAACGATGTGCGTAACCGATCTACCCGCTGGCGGAGCTTGACGAAGGGTGCCACCGAGATAGCAACCCGCTTCCGTTTTAGCGGCGTCAGTGAAGATTTGGATACCCGCGCTAACCGCGACATTGAGCGCATAGTCAATCTTTTGAGCCATCCGCCCTATTCGGGTAAAGAAGTCATTCTCATCGGCTTTACCGATGCTAGCGGTTCGCCAGAATACAATAAGATGATCTCGCAAAGTCGGGCGGACATCATGAAAAAGACTTTGAATAAGATGGGCGTGAAAGTTCAGAGAGCCGTAGGACTTGGTGCCGAAGCATTTATAGCCCCCAACGGTACCCATGAAAACAACGTGAAAAACCGACGCGTGGAAGTTTGGGTAAAATGACTGTAAATATAGAGTATCGACAAAATCTATATTAAGCACACTTCACTTTCATGATCGTCAATCGGATCGACATCAAGGATTCGAAGCATTTTATTTACGTCACGAACTGTGTCACTTTCATCAATCATTACATCTGTTGCCGTTAATGTAACGACCAATGCAGCATCCCGGTAGGACGTGACCTAGTCTGCAATTGACGTTATATGTTATATTTAGTAGCCAGATCTTCGCTGTTCGCTTAGCCCATCTTCGTCACTTAAACTGACAAATACCTATAATTTCAATAAGTGTGCGACAAGCTAAGCCTGTCATTTCTTGCAAGGTGAAAGTTCATGCCTGGATCAAAGGAATGAGTTCAAAGGTCTACCCCGCCACCAGTATCGAGTGTTGCACCTTTGGCAGAATATTGTATATGGCTGCGACTACAACAATGTGAACAAAAATAGGTGAAGCGTACACCGAGAACTGTATAGGTCACAGGGGATTTAAATGTCCCCGAAGCTATTTCAGCATCTTTAGATTATAAAGCAAACGGCGATATCTTACTTATGATGGAAGCCAAAACTAAGAAATCATTTTGGTGAGATTCTGGAGGGTTTGCCGGTGTCAGAGAACGTGACAAGTATTGAGAGAAATCGATCTAGCGGTTCATGGATCAGGTACGTCACCGAACGAAAAGGCGAGTTCCGCTTGATACTGAAGCACTGATTAAGGGGATTAATCCATTGATATATCTATAGCGTGTTTCAAAATATGGATTCAGAAATACAGTGGTTTGCCGAACAAAATACTGTTTGCAAAACTCAATAGGAAATTGGTTGGCTATTATAACTACTATGGTGTAACTGGAAACTTTAAAAGCTTAAACAGCTTTGTGTATCAAGTGACAGAATTACTTTTCAAGTGGCTCAACAGGCGCAGCCAGTGCAAAAGCTACAACAGGGAAGGATTCGAAGAACTGATAAAGCAATTTGAAATAGCCAAGTCACGTATCTATCTTGCCCTCAGAGAATTACAGAACCACTATGTGCAAAGCGAGCAGTTTTGAAAAGCCCGGTGCGGTAATTTCGCACGCCGGGATTTGTGAGGGGGACAGTCGGGTAACTAGCTGTTCTACCTTGATATTGATTTACTCAGTTATTCCTCTGGCTATTCTGTCCAGTACACATAGAAAGGCCATCCGCCATCCGAGGTACCCTCGCCAACCATTGTCTCCTTGGCCGTCATGACGGTAGCGTCGGGGGTAGGGATAGCAGAGCATGTAAAAAGCGCGGTTGGGGGTAGAGCGACCTTGACAAAGCCTAAACCTTGCTCTGGGCCAACGGGGTCATTGTCTATCGTCGCGACTACGCTCTTTGGGACAAAGGTGAGATCGAAGCAATACAAACCATTCCCTCCACCCATTGCAACAACGTTCTTCGAGCGAGCAGTATCAAGCGTGCCATCCCCCAGAACGTGAGCGTAAGCGATTTTAGTTGGTGGCGGGTCGAGTGGACTTGCTGGCCCATTGCATCCTACCGAGCTCGCCACGATCAGCAAGATGACTATAGAGGTAAAACTAAAATCGTTCTTCTTCATTTTCTGAACCCTCATTATCTAATTGTTATTGTTCCAAACCGTTCCTACTCTACACACCTAACGAATAAGGTTAGATTGTGTGAGCGAAGCGAACCACAATCTGAACCGGTTGTTGGACAAGCCCGGTGGTAGTCGGAAGGCACACTTTAATTATAAGAAAATAT
>CAIMCT010000549.1 GCA_903839535.1 uncultured Desulfobacteraceae bacterium | reverse complement strand
GAGAGCATTCATACCGGTAAAGACATGAGAGTGTCCGATCGTATTTTGAATCGCGTCAAGGCCCGCAGCGAAGGACTTCCTGAGCCGGAGGATATTCGAAGAATACGCAAAAAACTGCGTCTTACGCAAGAAACCGCCGGATTGATGATTGGCGGAGGGCCGCGTGCATTCCAGAAATATGAAAGCTGCGACCTGTTGCCAAGTCGAGCCATTAGCAGCGCCCTGATTTTGCTTGATCATGATCCTGATGCGTTGCCGATTCTCAAAAGGTGACAGAACAAAACTCATGTTCTGTCACACGCCGCCTTACTTCCAGGATGAAGAATCTATACGTTTGTCTTTGGAAAACGCCGCCCATCCATTTCATTGAGGCATACTTTGATGATAAAATCGTATCTTTCTTAAATTCGATCACCCCATATATGAAAATGATAACAGATTATTGATTATTTATTGCATTCAAATACAAACTTTATTACAATTTCATTGTATATGAATACAAAGCACGTTATTGCCGCCCATCACCCGAAACAAGCGCGGAGAATCATGAACATCGACCACTTGATCCTGCTTTCCAATATGACCCTCGGTATGAAAACTGAAACGTACAAGCGTTTCCTCCATCAAAAGCTGAGTCCCGAAGCAAGGCTTATCGGCATCAAAGGTCCGAGGGGCGCCGGAAAAACCACCCTGGTCAAGCAATACATTGAAGCATCTGGCTATGCTGCCACGGAAGTAATCTATATCACCGCTGATCATCCCCGCGTCAATGCAGCACGAGTTTTTGACATTGCAGAATCCTTTGAGAAAATCGGTGGAAAACTGCTTGTGATTGATGAAATTCACAAACAAAGCGGGTTCGCCGCTGATCTCAAGGCCATCTATGACACTTTTTCCCTGAAAGTCGTATTTACCGGGTCCTCGGCGCTTCACATTGATCATGCCAAAGTGGACCTTTCCCGAAGAGCTGTGATCCATTCCCTTCCCTGCCTGTCATTTCGTGAATTCGTTGAACTGGAAACCGGCACCACATTTTCGTCAATTGATATGAAGACAATCGTTCAGGAGCATCCCGGAATTTCCATAGATATCGTCCATCGTCTCAAAGACTATAAAATTCTAAAACTGTATAGGGACTATCTCACCTACGGCGCATACCCATTTTACAGGGAGGGGATAGGAGACTATCCGATCAAACTGATTGAGGTGGTTCGGCAGATGATCGATTCTGATTTGGCGGTTATTTACGCTATCGACAAGGAAAATCTCCACAAACTGAACCGGATTTTGGAACTTATCTGCCGATCCCCTCCCATGGAACTCAAGATCACCAAACTGGCAAACTCTGCGGGTATCAATGTTCGCACCCTTTATGCCTACCTGGGATACATGGAGACAGGAAGCCTCATCCGCAGGGTGGATTCCAAAAGCCTTTTGAACAAGCCGGAAAAACTGTATTTTGACAACCCGAATCTTTTCAGTGTACTCTGCGACAATCCTTTGGAAGGCACGATCCGGGAAACCTTTGCCGCCGCCATGATCGGCAATGCCGGGTATCGCTTGCATTATCCCCCCAAAGGAGACTTCCGGGTGGAGGAGCGATATCTTTTTGAAGTTGGGGGTAAAAATAAATCCTTCAGTCAAATCGCTAACATTCCGGAAAGCTATGTGCTAAGAGACGATGAGGAGTATGGTGTCGGAAACAGTATCCCGCTTTGGCTGCTGGGGTTTTTGTATTAGGGGGAGATCGGCAGTCAAAGCCTTATGGACAGGGTGGGATCATAAATGCTAATAATTACTGATTATAACGGATTTGGGGGGTTGCATTATTAACCGTCGTAATTTCGATTTATCAGCCCCGTAAGGGCGGCCTGTTTCGATCGGTAACAGGTCGCCCCCACGGGGCTTGAAAAAATACGGGGTTGTCATCACTACAAACAGAATGCTCCTACGGAGCTTGGTCGGATTTTTGGCATTGCAATTATACAACCCCCAAATCCGTTATAATCAGAATACTTTCCAAAATTTTGGTAACATCTTCTATTTGCATTTTGAATCAGCCTATACAATCATTGATATTCTATTTGCAAACAAAATTTTCACTTTCCACAACATTTAAGAGTGATACATAAAATCGTTCTTTGGGAGGATTGAAATACCCATGGGAAATGTCTGGAAATCGTTCCTGAACCAACTCAAGAACAGCCTTCATTCCGATCGGGCGGCTGTGGGTCGCCGCCGCATTCATTTCCTTCAGATATCGTAACGGGTCAAAATTCAGGTTTCTCCACTGGATAAAGTGAAGGGGATGTCTGGATAAAAAGCCGATAAGCGCCTCGACTTCTTCAGGAGTATCGGTAAATCCCGGACAGTTCAGGTAATTGATAGCCGTATGACAACCACGACTGATGGCAAGATCAATGCTTGCTTCAACATCTTTAAATCCATAGCCTTTTGGTCTGAAATAGGCTTCATAGCAACTGCTTCGAACGCTGTTGATGCTGACACGCATGCTGTCCATGCCCGCTTCGATAAGCTTACCCAGGATTTCCGGTCTGCCGGCGTTAGTGTTAACGTTGATGGTCCCTTCCAAAGTTTTGGAGCGGATCAGGCGTATAGCCGGCTCAATTACTTCAACTGACATCAGGGGATCTCCCTCGCAACCTTGGCCAAAACTGACCACAGCAGCCTTTACCCTGCGGATGTGGTAAAGAGCAATTTCTGCAATCTCATCTGGCGTGGGCGTAAAGGCAATGCGTTCCTGGCTGTTTGAAGTGAGGGCTACCAGCCCGTAGTCCCCAGCTTCCTTCTGCTGAAGGGACAGACACCCCAAACACCGGGCATTACAAAATTGGGAAGTGGGCAGAGGCGCTTCATACCGGCCCAGAAAAAAGTTTTTCCCCGCCGGACACCCGTAGGTCATGGCGCAATGCTCCAGGTGAGCACGAAGCCGGTTGGAGGGAATTTGTTTTCGTAGTGATTTGATGCCTTTCATCACATCTTCAGTCTTCATAAACCGCAGATCCTGCCGAGGCTCATCGTCCACCAGGGTAACTGCAGAGCGAAACTGTCCCCGATGCCAGCCAACAGCTCCATAAGAAAAAAGCGGCAGCATTTTGGCTGTGACCGCTTCCCGGTAGGCGCAGTTGTGCGTCACCACATACCCTGGAGAATTGAAAGCAGCCACTGGAAACAAAGGACTGCCCAGTTGATATGGGTTTTCCTGCATCACTTCGAGTTTGCCAGTTGACAGATTGTGCAATATGGGCATACGATCCGGAAGAAACATCAGCTCGCTGCCATAAGGCAGTTGCTGTGTATAGTCGGCGGCCAACGGAGCTATCAGCTCTCCGTCCATACCGACTGCCGCATACCCTTCAATCTCAAATATCTCTCCGGATGCGCTGGCGACCACCGCCGTCAAAAGGTTTCCGGAAGTCTGTTGCGATCTGTGCGCTTTTGAGCTACGAACAGATTGATGTTTGATTGTCTTCTGCTTTCTCATAGTTAAATAACTGCAAAACCTGCATTCTGTATATACTGTCAACGGTCATAATCTGAACTTTTGGCCCCCACCCCAACCCTCCCCCGCTGGGAGAGGGAGTTTATGGAAAGTTCAAATTATGCCCGTTCGCAGTAGAGAATGTTTCAGGGGTTCCCAGAATCAGCCCTGAAGGCATATCTTCGCCGAAAATGGTTCCGGCTTCCTGCCTTCTGTAGGGCATAACTTCCAAAAGAACCCGAAGCTGATCTTCCAAAAAGCCCTGTTGTGACAGCCGGTTGTGGATACGCTCGATTACCGCCATATCTATATCCCGGGCGCGGTCGCCTGTTTTTCGCGCCAGTTGCAGAAGGGCCATCCCTGCCAGCGCGGGATTCGCCCAGTTTCCTGTAATCAAGGCTTCGATCCATTTGAGGATTTCTGCGGGCGGAATCACCCGGTCAACCGGGCCATATAACAGCTCTCTGGCGCCTATTCTGGAAAAAGCCCAGTAGTGCTGTGGTTTGGCTTTTTTGGACTTAAGATCGGTAAGCAGTTGGCTACCCAGCCTGATTTTGTCTTTAACCGTCAGGCGTTCCATGCTGGCGACTGACATAAAAATCTCCAGATATTCCTGGGGCAGGATTCGCTGTTTGCCTGCCTTTGCGGAAAATAGAATGGGGGTCAGATCCTGAAAAAACTGACGCTGATGACCGGCGCTCAACCCTCCTGATATCCGCCGCCACAGGATCCACCAGTCTAACCTGACCTGGCTGTGCTGACTGAAAACCGGTCCCTGCTTGTAAATCTTCCAGAGCGTCTTGATGCGGTGCTCATCAAAGCCATCGCCAAACCCAGGTCTTAAACAGAAGCCCAGAAGGTTCAGCCACCGGCTTTCAAAATCCGGAGCCGTTTGCCGGGTCTGAATGAGGGAAAGAAGGACATCCGCCATGCTGCGAATGAGCGACAGCGGCCATTTTTCCCTGGGCCTGTCGATAATCCGTGAAATATCCTTTACCAGTGATTCCAGAAAGGGGCCACTGGCCGGCTGTGAAAAAGCCGTCCGAAGACATTCGTGAATAGCTTCTACCTGAGCGGCTTCAAAAGTCTCAGTATCACCGATATCAAAAGGGGCATCGGTTTCCCGGATTTGAAACTGTAGTTTCCAGCGATGATCGCTGGTCCGTGAATTACACCATAGAGCCAGAGTTCCGATTTCCGTATAATTAGCCTCGATTGCAACCGGAATATTACTGTGCTGGCCTGATTTACCATACTGAATGACGGTCTGAATCGGCGGCAAACGAGTAAGGGAATCGTCTATGGCCACAAGATGGCCAGCGCGGTCGCCGGAGCGAAAACTTGAGCTGTACAGGTCAAAACTGACCGGTTCATTGGTTAGCACCTGAAAATCTTGGTTCTCAATCTGAATTTGGCTGCCTTCATCCAGTCCCCGCTCGACCAGACATAAGGCCTGGCGACTGTTCTCACTATCAGTTGGGGCGGATTCGGTTGAAACGCCTATGTAATATGACCTGGCGCTGCCGCTGCCGACCCTTACTCCCCGGCCCATCTTTACGAGTCCGTAATAAGCAGCGCCCATGGCTACCGCCAGATCAGGGTCAGGATTTTCCAATACACGCGGAAACACAGTGTCATCCTGATGAAACCAGCGACGGATGGCCTGCCGAATGCGTTCCTGAATAACCGGCGGCTTCAGTGCGCCGCCATTGAAGAGGATGCAGTCCGGGGCGTGAAATGTCTTTCCCGAAAATCGGGAGACTTCGTCCTTATGCTGGTCCAAAAACCACCCCAGATGACGGGTGATGGCAGGTTCCTGGTTATATGGCAGTCCGAACTCGGTGATGCCTTTGCGAAAAGACTGAACAGGCGGCTTTTCACCTGCATCCAGAAGTGGAAAAAATCCATCTATAATTGTCTGTTCAACACTTCCATAATCCATATCCGCAGAAATGGTTCCGCTGATAAGCTGGCTGCCCTCGCCCATGATCGTGATTTTTCGGGATTTGGCAGTTCCGTTCAGCAACATTTCCTTTGCCTGCCGACACTGGTGACAAAGGGTTTTCCAGCGATCTCCGGTTAATATAGCCTTTGATTTACTCAATCGCATTTCGATGCTTCGAGCAAGAGCCAGATCCATATTGTCTCCGCCCAGTATCAGGTGATCGCCCACGGCAATACGTTCAAACCGGGGACTGCCGGCAATTTCCCTCAGGGAAATCAGGGTAAAATCCGTTGTACCGCCGCCAACATCACAGATCAGGATGAGTTCATCGGGAGATACAAACTGGTTCCAGCGGTGTTCATGGCGAATCAGCCAATTGTAAAAAGCCGCCAGCGGCTCTTCCAGCAGAGTGACCGTTTTCAGACCGGCCATTGTGGCTGCCTCTACCGTCAACTCTCTGGCGACTTCATCAAATGACGCTGGAACTGTCAGGACGATGAGCTGATTTTCCAGATACTGATCTTCGTCATCCCCGCGAAAACTATTCCAGGAAGCTTTAATATGTTCCAGGTAGGCGGCGGTCGCCTGAATGGGTGAAACTCTGTAAACATCGCCGCCAGCTCCCCACGGCAGGATGCGGGCCTTTCGGTCGGCATAAGGATGACAGAGCCAGCTTTTGGCCGAAGAGACCAGGCGTGAAGGAATTTTTGCGCCATGATCCCTGGCAAAGGCGCCGACAAACTGAGGATGGTCAGTTGCGTCATGCGAAACGCCCCATGGCAGTTGAGTCGCCTCGGAAGAAAGATCGTAGTCACCGGGAAGATACAGAAAGGATGGCAGTACCGGAAGCCGGGACAATTCCCCCGGTCCGGTCAACTGCGGAATTTTGAATAGCCGGATATTGGTTTTGGCAACCTTTTCCCCAAGGTCCGAATATGCCACGGCGCAATTGGTGGTCCCCAAATCAATTCCGACAACAAAACGTTTATCAATAGGCTCCAGAATATTCACCTCAACCCGCAGTCCGGGGTTCCATGCACGAAAGTGATACTTGGGTGTGCTTTTAATGCATCTGTTTATTGGGTTGAAAGAAGCTCTTCTTTCAATACGTCTTCAAAAATCTCCAAAGCTACTTCCGTATCATCTGAAGAGATGATCAGCGGCGGGCAGAATCTTATCACGCTTTCGCCGCAACTGAGTAGAAGCAGCCCCTTTTTAAAGCATCCCTGAAGCAGTTTGTCCCGCAGCGACTTGTCCGGAATCTTGGTATTGCGGTCCTTGACCAGTTCTGCTGCTTGCATCAGCCCCAGTCCGCGAATATCTCCCAGGCACTCATAATTCTGCTGAAGGCTGTTCAGACCTGCGCGGAGTTTGTCTCCCTGAACCGCTGCATTCTGAATCAGGCCGGATTGGATCACGCGGATCGAAGCCAGAGCGGCCGCACAGGAAACCGGATTACCGCCGAAAGTGGAACCGTGAGCGCCCCGTGTCCAGTCCATCACATCGGCGCGGGTGACAAGCGCACTTAGGGGCATTCCCGAAGCAATGCCCTTGGCCAGCGTCATGATATCAGGAACAACGCCGAAATGTTCGATCGCGAAAAATTTGCCGGTTCTGCCCATGCCTGCCTGAATTTCATCCATCATGTAGAGAATGCCGTATTTTTCGGCGATGGCCTTCAGGCGGCCATGGTAACCCGTGGGCGGCACTATATAACCCCCTTCGCCCTGTATCGGTTCGATAACGATAACCGCCACTTCTTCCGGTGGAATAAATGTTCTGAAGATGTGATCTTCAATAAACCGGATGCATTCGAAGTCGCAGGTCGGATACGTCATGCGGAATGCGCAATGGTAGCAATTGGCATAGGGAACATGGGTAATTCCCGGAACAAACGAGCTGAAACCTTTGCGCTGAATAGCCTTTGAGGCGCTAAGCGACAGGGCGCCCATGGTTCGTCCATGAAATGCTCCCAGAAAGGCTATGGCCTTGTCTCGCCCGCTGTGCCACCTGGCCAGCTTGAATCCGGCTTCGACCGCTTCCGCTCCGGAGTTGGCCAGAAGCACCCGCTTTTCAAAACTGCCAGGCGTGATGGCTGCCAGGCATTCTGCAAGCTCAATCATAGGCAGGTGGTAGAAATCCGAACCGCATATATGAATGAGATCGGCGATTTGAGCCTGAGCCGCGGCAACCACTTCCGGGTGGCAGTGGCCGGTGTTACAGACGGCGATCCCCGAAGTAAAATCCAGGTATTCATTTCCGTCAACATCCTCAATCCACTGTCCCCTGCCTTTTACCGCAACTAATGGATATTCTCTGGGAAGGGATGGAGATAACATCTTCGAATCTCTTGAAATCCAGCTTAATGCTTTGGGGCCTGGAACGGACGTGATTTGTTGAGGTCTTTTCATGGGTCGCCTTTCACTGAAAAAATATCGTTTTTATGACATATCTTGCTTAAATGCCATGCTTTTTACCGTGAGTCAATCAAATATGATGCAGTTATGGTTTGATATTTTCCGGAACCTGGATTAAATGTGTCGAAGTCATTACATCTGCCATCAAAGTAATAAGGTGCCATAATGGTTTTCAAGGGATATGCATTTATTGTTGCTGCAGCGGTGTTGTGGGGAATGATCGGCCCTTTTTCCAGGCTGGCCTTTCAGGAAGGCGTTGCACCCATGGAGGTTGCTTTCTGGCGGGCGCTGCTGGCCTGGATTCTTTTTGGCGGTCATGCAATTATCCGGCGCGAAGTAAGACTTTACCCAAAGGACATTCCTTACATTCTGGTATTTGGGTTATGCGGTGTTTCCCTTTTCTATTTTGTTTATCAGATGGCCGTGAAGCAGGGCGGGGCGGCCCTGGCGGCTGTTCTCCTTTACACTGCGCCGGCCTGGGTAATCATTCTGTCACGGATATTTCTGAAAGAATCCATAACCCCAACCAAAATATTCGCCCTGGTTTTGACACTCATCGGTATCTCGGCCATTTCAATGGGCAAAGATGCGGGCCAAGGCAGCAGCCCGATCAGCGTTTCTGCAATCGTCTTTGGATTGACATCCGGTTTTTGCTATTCCCTGTATTATATCTTTGGAAAATACTTTACCGGACGCTATAGTTCTTATAATCTCTTTCTGTATGTCTTGCTCATAGGCGCTCTGGGACTGCTTCCATGGGTCACTTTTACCCCAAAAACTCCTACAAGCTGGTTGGCGCTGATGTTGCTTGTAATTATAAGTACTTATGGTGCAAACTCCTGCTATTACATAGGGCTGAAATATCTTGATGCCGGACGGGCCTCCATCACTGCAACAATTGAACCCGTTGTTGCGGCAGTTGTTGCGTATTTCTGGTGGGGTGAGGTTATTACCGTTCAAAGCTACATGGGCGGCACCGTCATCCTGTGTGCTGTGATATTAATGATCCGTAGCGGTGAAAAACAATGATGGCTTCGACAATGAGAACAACAGGGGGTGAGCGCCATGAACGGGCTACTGTTTATCGACGATGAGGAAGGCATGCGGAGGTCGGTCGTCCGCGCGCTGCAGCGGGAACCCTACCCGATATTTACCGCAGAAAACGGGGAAGCCGGCATACAATTTGTCCAAGACCATATTGCAAATATCAGTACCGTGATTTCCGATTTTAAAATGCCAGGCATTGACGGACTGGAGACCCTGGCAACCATCGGAAAACTGAATCCGGATATTACCCGCATCATTCTGACCGGCTATGCTACCGTGGAAACTGCCATTCAGGCCACAAATGAAGGCATTGACGGATTTTTGACCAAGCCCTTCGACAACCGCGAACTGCGGGCAAAAATCCATGAAATCACCATTCGAAAACGCCTAAGGCAATTTGTATCGGATCCGGTTTACCGGGAAATCATTGATTCTCCAGATGCGCTCAGACCACGCTTTCACGAGGTCACGATTTTGTTTTCGGATATTCGAAATTTCACGAAAATGTCCTGCGAGGCTGAACCCCATGACATCGCCACATTCCTGAACCATCATTATTTCACGCCCATGGCGGAGATAATTCATCAGCACAACGGGACCATGGATAAACACATAGGGGACAGCATCATGGCGGTTTTTGGGGCTCCGGTACTGCATGCCGATGACGCGGTCCAAGCCGTGCAGGCAGCCGTTGACATGCAGAAAAAAGCCGTCGATATCAACACTGCGCTTGATATCGGCAGTGGTTTCCGGCTGAACATCGGCATCGGTATTTCCACAGGAAAGGTTTTTTCTGGAATTCTTGGGTCGATTCATAAAAGGGAATTCACTTCGATCGGCATGGCCGTCAACATGGCATCAAGGTTGCAACGTCTGGCAATGGCCGGCGAAATCATGATCTGTAGCGGCACTCGGGACAAAGTGTTTGCGAAATTTCGGACCGAAGCACTTCCCTCGGTGACCGTAAAGGGAATTGAAGGGCGGATAACCATCCATAAGGTCAATATGTACTGAATATATAAAGTTCAATATCAATACGAGCGAATCCCTGTCTATGTATGCAGTGCCTTTGTATACTGTACGCGGACATAACCTGCACTTTTCAATTTAAAAACTCAGTCATTCTTATTTTGTATCATTCTTAAATTTCATCGAAAGGATTTCCCCCCCTTTGAAAAAGGGGGGCCAGGGGGGATTTAGGAGGCCATCCACCTGAAAAATCCCCCTCGATCCCCCTTTCCCAAAGGGGGAAGTATCATTTTCATATACGGGGTGATCGAATTTAAGAAAGATACCTTATTTTGTTTTGACGACATTATCGACATGAAACCCGCCGCCGGAAGTCGCCACAGCTTCGGCGCTGTCTGAAGAAACAGAGGTGATCCTTATTTCTCCGATCTTTTTTCCGGGAAGCAGGAATGTCTGCCCTTCAGTGCCCTGAATTCTTTGACCCGGTTCATAAACTTTCAGCACACGCCCGGCGGATAGACCAGATTGGCTACCGGAAGAGAGGGTAAGGGCTTCTTCAGACGCTCTTGTGCCCGCTACCTTGGCGACGTATCCTTTCCATGGTTTGCGAATGATGGCATCGCATACGGTGTCCGCCATCTCCTGAATGATTTCGAAAACCGCCTTTTCAACCGCAGGAACCGAACTGATCTCACCCTTTCGAATACTCTCAGCCGCTTCATCAGTCAATTTCAGTTCGCGGGTAAATGTTTCATCAAGGTATTTGGCACCGGTTTCCGTATCATAGACTTCAGTGGTGGCGCTGACCCATGCAAACGGAAGTTTTTTTCGAAACCACAGAAATCCCGAATCCTGCTGCCGAACTGCTATAGCGGAAAAGCGGCTGTTCATAACGGCCGATATGCCGAGTTGTTTTCCGATTCTGATAAGGTCAAGACTGTCTGCTGGGCCGACGGGTTTCTGAAAAAGCAGGTTCAGCACCTGTGAAGCCTCTAAATTCTCTGATCCGGTGATAAAAAGATTAGGACAGGATTTGGGCAGTGCTCCAAGATAGCTGCTTTCAATCACTGCGCCCATATCCTGCTGAGCAACTGCAACCTGGTTGTTCAACCCGGCCATGAAAACCATTTTCTTCAGATCATCGTCCGGAGCCCTGAAATCCCGAACCATGTTCCCCGTGGATTTTTTCAAATTTGAATAGGTACCGCATCCACACAATAAAACAGTTGCCAACAGCATAATTAGAATCGGAATTTTTCTGGGTTGAAGGCTCATTTCGTCCTCTCATAAACTGCAGTGACACTTGTGGTAACACCGCCTCTGGCCGTAAAATCCCCGGACACTTCCATGCGTTTGGGATCCAGAACCTGCACCAAGTCATCCAGTATTCGGTTGACGATGTGTTCATAAAAAATACCGACATTTCGGAATTGCATCAAGTAGTATTTCAAAGACTTCAGCTCGATGATCAGGACATCAGGACGGTACCGGATGGTAATGCAGCCGAGATCCGGAAGGCCGGTCATGGGGCAGAGCGACGTATATTCGGGCTGAGAAATGGTGATATCGATATCCCTTCGATTCCGGTACTGATACTCAATGGGGTCCAGGACACCAGCCTGGATGCGGTCCGGGGATTCACAGTGAGAAAAAAATGCCTGCGTGGTTGGTGGTGTTTTTTCAGAAAGATTGGACATGGTGACTCTCCGTATTTTGACTTTTTATGAGTTCATAAACAATGCCGATGCCGCTCATGTTGGCGTTCTTATGGTCTATACGCATTCCTTTACCCAAAATCAATATTTTTAAAGTGACCTTGCTTCCCGTGGACTTCCGTAACGGGTTCTCATTGACAGTGTGGTAACAAGGTGGTATAAAATCACGATAATCAATCACAAAATGCAACACAGGATAACGAAACAGCAATGGCGGAAATCTTCTCTCTGAACACCAAACTTCAGATGTCTCAGGATAGACGGGATGCGCTCGTTCGGAAACGAAAGATTCTGGCGGTTCAAAAAGTCTTTCAGTGTTCCCGCTGTGTTCAGAAGTGCGAAAAATGCGGCGTACACAACGAACTCAGCCCCGAAACGCGCAGTGATCACGACCATTCCATCGGATGTCCCTACCGGTTCTGCGAGAGTTGCCAGGATGAATACAGGGATTTCGTCAATCGACTGAAAGGCGGAGGGGATCCTGCCTGCTACTGGCATAACGATGCCTGGTTCGAAAGCTGGAGAAGCTGGATTGATTACCAGGCAGCAACGGATAGATATCTGAAAACCCCCGAATTTTTTCAGTTGATACAGGAGTTAAAGCAGAATCGTCTTGATGAATAGGAGGATTATATGTTTGGTCTGGGAATGTCGGAACTTTTCGTAATTCTGGTTATCATACTGATTATTTTCGGAGCCGGAAAGCTCCCAGAAATCGGCGGCGGCATCGGCAAAGCCATAAAGAATTTCAAGGAAGCAACAAAGGACACAGCGAAAGAACCGGACAAGATCGAAGACGATAAAAAACCCGGAGCATAGCAGCCAAAACACATCAGGCAAAGCATACTGCGAACGGGTATAATCCTGCGTTTTTGAACCCTCACCCCAACCCTCCCCCACTGGGGGAGGGAGTTTAGGGAAAAGCTATCATTTTTCTGCGTCCATCTGCTCCCGGATGCTTCTGATCTGTTCTGCGATTTCGCGGGATTTTAGCCGCATCCCATTCAGGGTCCTGGATACTTGGCCCTTGTCGGTTTGGTGACCATCCGCCCACTGCATGATTCGGGCGATGTCTGTTGAATATGTGTCAAATCGCTCCATTAGGCATTCCAGCAGAGACTGAAAAGCCGCATCCGCAAGTTTTAAGATATACTGAAATTTCAGATTTTCCTGATAATCCTTGAAATGCGATATAATGGATCGTTCGGTTTCCTGTTTCATACGATCCATCCCATCTTTCAGAGCATGGATTTCATTCTCCTGCCTGTTTTCAATTGATTTCTTCAATAGCCGCTTCACCAGCGTGACCAGCGTGTAACACCCCAGCTTCACAATTGCTTCGGTTTTGATTCGAGCAGAATATTGCAATGTTACGCCAGCAGATGGCAGTCTGAGCTTGGATCGGGATTTGACTGCATCCAGTTCAGGAATGTGGATGGGGTCAATTCTGTTCTGAACCGACGTAAACCCCAAGCTGCTCATGGAGATGCGGTAGTCAGAAAGGGCATCCTGCAGCAGGCCGTCATAAGGTGTGGCGATCATCAGCAGACACGCCACAATCTTTGCCTCTTCTTCCCGGACGAAACGAATCACCTCCGGCATCGTGGATTCAGTTACAAACGTATCTAAGCTGTGCTTGAATTCTTGAAACACCAGGAAAAGGGCCTGCGTGAAGCCGATTTTCGGGGTTTTCTCCTGAAAAGGATCAATAACCGCCGTATATTGACGGATAAACCTAAGAATGCCGGAGAGAACATCCCCGTAGCGGATGTCAAAAAACCGGTCCACATCTGTTTTAATATCCTGCCTGATTTTTTGCAGCGCCCCATCCAGAGTGCTTTTCATCATGGTTTTCAATTGAAGAATTCTGGCTTCATGTCGCTTTATTTTTTCCAGCATTTCGTCGGCGCTGACAGAATCACGGTTCAGCATATCCAGATTGATATCAATCCAGTGATCCACGCCGGCGGAAATCACAGCGAGGCGCTCCATCGGGTTTCGAAGCAGCAGCGCAAATCGCTCGTGTAGAAGCATTCCGTCAAAATCGGTCATGAATCGCTGGGTTTCCATGTCGCAAAACGCCGTAAACGACCTTTCTTCCTGCCACTGAAGAAGCCGCATAAGGTCTTTTTCGCTGAGGCTGGGCTCGATATTCTCGAAGAGATTGTACAGGGAGGAGAAGGTATAAATGCTGGGGGATGGCTTTATCAGCGAAATTTCTTCCCGAATGCGTTCGATAAGAGGCAACAGGCCGTCAACGGAGTCATGCTCGCTGAAATCGCAGTTAACAACAAAAAGGATATGCTCCGCCAGTCCCATTTTCTGGATCATGGACAAGAAGCGAATATCCGCCCGCCGAAGACCGGTTCGGCTGCTGATCACATAAATGATCAGGTGGGTCTGGAGCAGATAATCCTGAATCATGGCAAGATGAAGTGGATTGGGGGAATCGCTGCCCTGACAGTCGGCCATCTCCAGGTTGCTGTCCAGAACGTCGGCGTTGATTTCAATCTCGATATCCTTTAAATAAACGGCCAGGGAATCGTTGCCGACAAAGTCGCGATGAAGCGAAAAATCCTTGTCTTTGTAACAACGGACTACGGTTTCGTCCGAAATTATGTCCTTGACGCTTTCAAACCCTTTGACATAGGAGGCCATTAACACGCTGTTTTCGTTTCGTGTGCCGTTGCTGATCAACCGGTCCTGGCCCAGATCCGCCAGAGCAGTCTGGAGCGCCAACCGGCTTGCGGCCTGTCTGAAATCAAAGGATGATGCTTCGGAAGCAACCGGCATCGGCAACAGCACCATGGCATGTTCCATGTCCGAGTGAATCTCTTCCCAGGACTTGAAATACAGTGTCGCCTTCAGACCCTGGCCTTTGCGAACCCGCGTGACAATGGAAGTAACAACGCCGGCGCCCCGCTTGAGATAGTCCCCTTTCAGAAAAGCATTGATGAATGTGCTTTTCCCTGATTTGATGGATCCGACCACCGCCACGCACAGCCTGTCATCCGAAATCGGGTGGGATATATTTAGGCATGTTTTCTCCCACTCATTTCGAATGGCTCCAGAAAGCCCCGGAATGCTTTGAGCCATGGTTAACAGCTCCGCCATGTTTCTGGCAGTACACAACAGCTCCTCTTTAAGAACATGAAATGAACGCATCGGCCAATATTATCCGAATAGAAATATCCGAATCCTTTCTCTGGAAAGCCACCTGTGTTTGCCCGCTCAAGGGCATCAACCGGATTCTTTCAGGTTTGATGATCCCTTCCCACTTTGGAAAAAAAGGGGATGAGAATATTTTTCAAGTTAAACTACATGTTATTTGATTCATTGTCAAAACGATTTGAATATCGGATTCTGTTTTGGCGGAAGGAAGTAAAAAAGAGAAGACATAATATCTTGTAAAATCCATGCGTTTATGATACTTTACCTGGAATATGACCATGAGGGGGAATTTAAACGATGTCAGAAAAAAATCCTGAGTGTCCACTGTACAATCCCTTAAACTGTAAAGAATACTATAATCCCAAGCTCTGCGCCTTTGTCAGAAAAGACCAGGACTGCCTGAAGAAAAGAAAACCCAAGTCCAAAAGCAAGGAAGATTCCAAAGAAGATTCCAAAGAAGAAAAAGACGAACAGCCATGATGGCTACGCGTGGCCAGCCGCTGCGGACAGCAGCAGCGGGTCAACCCCCATTTTCTTTAAGGCGGCACCCCACCGATCTTCATTATTGATGTCAAAAATAATTGCATCCCACATCGCACTGGTCAACCAGACATTTTCCCTGATTTCAGTATCCAACTGACCCGGCCCCCAGCCTGCACAGCCCAGCGATAGGATATACGACTTTGGTCCCCTGCCTTGGGCAATCTCCAGCATGATATCTATTGTATTGCTCATGGCCATGGACGGCGTGACCATCAAACAGCCTTTCCAGCCAAACGGCTTCCTGTGCAGAACGAATACTTCATTGGGAAGAACCGGGCCTCCGGAATGGATGTGCATAGATGCCTTGTTTGGGGCGGCTTCAATTTGAAGTTCGTCAAAAATATCTTTTTCCGTTAGAAAGGGATGTGGGCGATTGACAACAATGCCGACAGATCCCTGCGGCGTATGTTCGCAGATGCAGACAACGGTCTGAAAAAAATTCGGATCTGTCATGCTTGGCATGGCAATCAGAAACTGCCCTTTCAATGAAGAATCTTCTCTGTCCATATCAAATTCCATTCACATCCTTATCCGGTAAACTATCAGGCTTTTTTGTGCGATTCCCCCATTTGGAAAAGAGGGGACCAGGATTTTCATTTGGCGCCGACATCATTCAGCAGCAGGGTAATAGGCCGGTCGTCATCCACATTTCCGGTAAAATGAACCGGCTCGGGTATTCGGTAATCGTCATCTCCAGGAGTTGCGGCAAGCCATTTTTCACGAAGGGCCTTTGCCACAAGAAACGCAGGCGAACGCACATCCACCAGGCTTTTTTCCAGAACCAGCGCCAGTCTGCCATTTCGTTCTTCAAGGTGCATCAGCGGCGCAATGGGAAGGCCAATCGGCTCCCAATCGGAAAATTTCTTCTCCAGGTTTCGAATGGCGGCCATCTGCCCGGTGGCACCATTGGCGATCAGGCTGAAGACCGTCCATCCCAGGTTATAGGTATAAACGCAATCAAATTCCGTAGGAATGCTTCCCCTGCCATCATATCCATAAAAATGGGTCTGAGTTTTGAACTGGGGAACTGATTTGTTATAAATTTTTTCGATTCCAGAAGGAATCTTCTGATCTTCCTCCATAAGATTGCCTCTGATCAAGGCCTGCTTTAGAGTTTTAAGGGACATGATGCTCTCTTTGACCAGAAGATACATGGAATTGTCATAATTCTTGAACAGAACCGGGCCAAAAATATCGGGATCCATGCCGGCGGCGACAAGTATTCTGCGATAATACTCGCGCTCAATCCCCATTTTATAGATGCCTTTCTCTTTCAGGATGTTGAGATAGTCCTTTACCAGCCCCATTACTACCTTGTCGGTCTCAACTAATGAAAACTGGAAATTGCCGTGACTGTCCCTCTCAAGAAGCAGCCCTTCCTGGAAAAAATCCGGGATATCGTTGAACAAATCATCATCACGGGTGTTCCATACCGAAAAATCGCTAGTCTCCCGGTGCGCCTTGGCCAGCCTCCGCAGATAGTCTCTTTTATCCTCAAGAACGGGAAAGTCCGAATGGAAATCGGTATCATGGGTGTGATTGTATTCCCCTATAATGGTGTTCAGCTTGATAATAAATACCTGAATCTCATTGATGAACTCCAGTATGCCCTCCGGAATGACCATCACCCCGCAATTTTTTCCCACTGCCGCCCGGCGAACAATGGCATCACAAACCACACGGGACAAGTGACGCAGGGTCATGCCGAATGCTGTATAATCGACAGTTCCAGCATTTTCGGCGGCTTCGATCCGTTTATGGTCAACGTAGTCCGCCACATCCTCTCCTATCAGCGTAATGTTGGCATGGGTCTGAAGGCCCACTTCCAGGGCAAGATGACTGGCGGACCTTCCCATGACCTTGCAGATATGCCAGTATTTCATGTCTGAACTGCTGTCCGTACATAAATTGCTGACTTCCTGGGCAAAGGCCCTGGCGGCGGAATGGAATCCGAACGATATGGCGCAAAGGACCTTGCCGGTTGCATCCCGAACCTGAACATCGCCATCGATGGTCTTGGGAACCCCGATAACCTGAATACCGTCATCGTGGAATTCCTGGGCCATAAAGGCCGCGTTGGTGTTGGAATCATCTCCTCCGACGACAATCAGGGCATTCAGACCCAGGCTTTTGCAGGTTTCCCGGGAAAGGACCATTTTTTTGGGCGTGTCGATCTTGGTCCGGCCGGTTTTGATCATGCCAAACCCACCCAGATTCAGATACTGCCGGATGCGTTCCTCTGTAAGTTCCACAGCCCTGTTTTCAATGATCCCGTCCGGACCCATTAAAAACCCCCAGAGCTGCGTATCGGGATTTGCTTTTTTGGCTGCATCAAAGATTCCAGCAATTACGTTATGGCCGCCTGGCGCGGGGCCACCCGAAAAGACGATACCGATTCGCCGTCTTTTCCGATAACTCTCCGAAAGCTTTTCGTCCGCAGCATCGGCGATTTCAACCGCCTGGACTTTATTGCGAATGATCTTGGGGAGCAGCCTTCTGGCATCATTATCGATTTCAAACACAAACCCGTCTTTTTCCTGCAGCCGGGTTACGGGCGAAGCAAACACCCCGCACAGGGCGGGCGCCATCCTTCTGTGACTAACAAGCTCCGGATTGATCTTGCTGGTGATTTTCTGAACATCCGGATTGCAGAGAATGGCTTCAATTCCGTTCGGTACTGACATGCGGTTCCTCCTCATCAGCCGGGTTTCGGCTCTGGTGTTGACTCCATGAAAAATGACAGCGGCATCGAATAAACAGGATATTTCTTGACAATAACTGTCCGTGAACCCGGATGTCAAGATGAAACAACCGACACTGTCCATTCATGTCAGGGGCCGGTATTGCGCGGGCTGTTTCTTTATTCTCGTTTTGTTGAAACATTCTACCATATCTTGTAGAAGAAAACTAACATAACCCCTTTCCATTGTGTTTAAACTTTACAATTCGGACGGTTGCTGATAAACTTATTCTACAGCGAACTCTGGTTGCAAAATTTGGATGGTGAAGTAGATATACTGCAAACGGGCATAATCTGCACTTTCCTTATGCTCCCTCTCCCAGCGGGGGAGGGTTGGGGTGGGGGTCCAAAAGTGCAGATTGTGACAGTTGGCAGTATATAAGAAGGCATCAAGGAAAACGTCGTCAAATGAAGCTCAAAAAACTGGAACTGTCGGGATTCAAATCCTTCCACGAAAAAACCTGCCTCAATTTTCCGCCGGGTATATCAGCGGTTGTCGGACCAAACGGGTGCGGGAAGAGCAATGTCATGGACGCTCTCAGATGGGTCATGGGAGAACAGAGCGCCCGGCAACTTCGCGGAAAGGCAATGGAAGATGTTATCTTTTCAGGCACTTCCGGAATGCCTCCGCTTAATATGGCGGAAGTATCCCTTACGCTTATCAACGACAACGGTTCGGCTCCGGAATCGCTTCGGGAATTTTCAGAAATCATGCTGACCCGGCGGATATACCGCTCTGGTGAAAGTGTTTATCTGATCAACAAACAGCCATGCCGGCTTAAAGATATTCACCATGTCTTCATGGGAAGCGGCATGGGCGCCAAGTCCTACGCCCTGATTCAGCAGGGAAATATCGGCGCCATCACCGAAGCCAGCCCGGAGGAAAGAAGGGGGTATATCGAAGAGGCTGCCGGAACAACCCGGTATAAAGCCAGCAAAATAGAAGCCCTTCGAAAGCTGGAATCCACCCAGCAGAACCTGCTTCGGCTGATTGATATTCTGTCTGAAGTCAGCCGCCAGATGAAGAATCTTGAGCGCCAGGTTCAAAAAGCCGAGCGTTACCGCAGATACCAGCGAAAAATCAGACGCCTGGATATTCGGCTTGGGCTACATTCCCATGATGCCCTTTCGCTTCAGATTCAGCAGCATCAGGTTCTTCTGGCCGAGGCCAGCGATCAGGACATCTCCTGTCAGTCCCGATCTGGCCAATTAGAAGCGGCGATTGAGGCCATCAAATTCCGTCATGTTGAAATCCATGAGAACTTGTCCGACTGCCGGTCCCGGAAATTTGAGTGCCGGCGACATATTGACCGGATAGAAAATGATCTTGGACATTTGAAAAAAGACATGCTTCGACTGACCGCTGAAACCGAAGTGATGGAAACCTCCCTCTGCAATCTTGAGGAAAAAGCGGATAAAATCACACAGGAAATTTCGGATTTACAAAATCAGGCCGATCTTGCTCAAAAAGATATCGATGCCGTTTCTGTGACGCTGGATGCGGAAAAAACATCATTTCAATTATCACAAACCCAGTTGACAGATCTCAAGAAAGAGCGCGATGCCATCAATGCCCGCCTGATGGACTTAACCGGTCGGGACGCGCGGCATCAGCACGTCTTTCAGCACGCTTCATCGAGCCAGGAAACCCTGAAAAGACGCCTGAAACGCGCCGATGAAGAAGAACATACTGCCAAAAATGCCTTATCCGAATCTGAAATAGCCGAAAACGCGGCCAGAAATGCTCAGATATTTCACAAGGACGAGGTCGCCAGGCTGGCGGATTGTGTGGATGAGCAGAAACAGCGGCTTCTGATATCGAATCAAGCCCTGGGACAACAGGTCAAAATGACCCAGAGTCTTGATCTGGAAAAAAACCGGACTGGTACCAAGTATGGCGCGCTCAAAAAAATGGCGGACAATTTCGAGTGGTATAATGGGGGAGTCCGGGCCATAATGAAACAGGTAAATCAGAAATCAGGATCCGATGCGCCGGAATTATCCGGAATCATTGGCCCGGTCGCCGATGTACTGAATCCAGACCCCTCTTACGAAGCGGCTCTGGTGGCGGCGATGGGAGAATCTCTTCAGTATCTTCTAACGGTGAATTCGGAAGCCGGGCTTCGGGCCATTTCTTTTCTTAAAAACAATCAGGCCGGACGCTGCGGATTCATTCCGATGGATGACATCAGAAGGCCGCCTGAAACGGCTGTGACATGCGAGGACAGACTGATCAGCCATGTCCATGTTCTGCCAGAATACGAACCTGTTGCAGAGGCCCTGCTTGGTAATATGGTTCTTGCTGAAACCCTTCAGGAAGCAATTCGCATTCAGAGTAATTCGGAATCCGGCCAGGTAGTTGTCACCCTGGATGGACAGGTGATTTCTCAGCAGAAAATCCTGATCGGCGGCAGCAGCGATTCATCTGCGGGGATTATGGCCAAGAAAAAGGAACTGGCCGCCCTGGAGCTGGAAATCAGCCGGATCACACTGGATCATGAAGCTGCGCGCAAAACACAGACTGCAATGGAAGCCGATGTCAGGGAACAGGAAACCCTTCTTCAGAAAAATATTGAGTACAAAAACGATGCGGTTTATGAAGAAGTTCAGGCGGAAAAACATGCCTATAAAGCTGCGGAAATGCTCAAACAGGCCAGGCGGAGGCTGGAGATGGCGCAACTGGAACAGGAACAGATCAGCGGCGAAGACACAGACATGGAAGCGGAAGTAGCCCGAAATCATGCCGCCTTGTTGCAGATCCGGCAGGAACTTGCAACTGAGCAGGCCGCGATTTCACAGAAAGCGGAGGCCATACAGGCGGTTTCCCTGGAAACGGAAGCCGCCAATCAGCGGTGGATGGAATGTCAGCTTCAACAGACCACCCTGAATGCTCTGGTGGAAAATACACGAAACACCCTGAAGCGGCTGTTGAATTTTCGTGAAGATGGGCTGCAGCGAATCACGCAGACATCAAGTGACATTGACGAAAACCGCCGGAATATCTCGGCCGGTGCGCTGAAGATCAATGTTGATGAAAATAGTCTAAAGCAATATTATGAGCAGATTCAAGCAATTGAAGTGGAGCTGAGTAGCCACCAGCATGAGTATGACACCATGGAGCAAGAGATTGCGGACAGCAGCTCCATGCTCGGGAGCATTAACCAGGAGCGTGAAAAAACACTTCAGGAGATACGGCTGCTGGAGCTTGAAATTTCCCGAATGACCCTGAAGCAGGATAATATTCAAAGCCGCCTGACCGAAACCTATCATCAGCCATTTGCTGAAATACGCGGGGAAGCGGCCGCAACCGCCGACACAGAAGAACAGCTCTCTTCGGAGGACATGGAAACTGAGCTGATCCGGCTTCGGGCCAAGATCGTCAAAATCGGGGATGTCAATCTTGAGGCCATCTCCGAATATGAAGCCCTGAAGACCCGGTTTGATTTTCTGGAAACCCAGCGCCAGGATCTGAATCAGGCCATTGACGACCTTCACAAACTGATTCACAAAATAAATCGGGTCACTCAGGAGCGGTTTATGGAAACCTTTAACGCGATCAATGAAAAAATTCAGGAAATCTTTCCCCGTCTCTTTGAAGGCGGGACCGCCCAGTTGATTCTGACAGATCCGAACAAGCCGCTGGAAACAGGTGTCGAATTCATGATTCAGCCGCCCGGAAAAAAGCTGACACGAATCAGCCTGCTTTCCGGAGGCGAGAAAGCGCTTTCAGCCATTGCCTTTATTTTTTCCATATTTTTAATCAAGCCCGCCGCGTTTTGTCTGATGGATGAAATTGATGCGCCCCTTGACGAATCGAATGTTTTCAGATTCAATAATCTTCTGAAGCTGATCGG
>CAIMCT010000548.1 GCA_903839535.1 uncultured Desulfobacteraceae bacterium | reverse complement strand
GGATCATCATATCCCTGAATCTCGATAAAAACATTCGGTCCCTGACCATCTGTTCTTTTTAAAAAGCCGTCAAAACGTTTTTCAGTGGTTTTGACGGTGATGCTTTCAAAAACATAATCGCCTTCCATGTTCAGTGAAATCAATGTGAACAGGCTTTTGGGATAGATTTTGAACAGTTCGTAAAACAACGCATCGGTCTTCATGGATTCACATTCCATAGAGTTTCAGAGAATGTTTTTGGCAAGGCGGTTCTGAGGAGGTTGCCCTGTAATACGCCAAAGACCGATAACCCAGACAAAAGCATTATCTGGCATCCCATATATCATCACAGAAATTGATGAACAAGAACAAACTTGTACATCAATTTGCAGGAAATCGTGTAACCATGGACCTGGTGCAATGGCACCCGGAACTCCTGCTGAGGAAAAACAATGATATGCTCTGTTTTTTTGAATCTTTTATCAAACGATGTCATTGCTGATGGCTTTGATAGATTTACTCAGCGTAGGATTACAGCCATTTCTTTTAATACTTTTTCTATTTTTCGTTGACCGTTGACCGTGAACGATCAACGGCGAACGGCCTCTAAAAACCTGTTTACGACGTTAGAAGCCACACCCGCAGCAGCTCACTAACGCCCCATGCCTGGGCGTCGCACCCGCGGGGCGTGTGGGGAAAATCGCCGTCCAGGATTTCCGGAATGTGGCCAAGACAGCCAGTTCGAATCAGATCGATGCTGCTGTGGAGCAAGGCCCTTGCCGTGGCCTTGCCTTCATCGCCATGGCGCAGCATCCAGGCTTCGCAGTATGATGGGAACTGCCAGGTCCAGGCGGTGCCGTTATGATATGCGGGTTTGCGGCAGGTGTCTTCGTCGCCGGAATACATGCCCTGATAGGGGTTGTGGGGATCATTGATGAGTTGCCCGTTGCGCCGGATTTCAAGGGGGTGCTTCATGGGCCGGTCAGCCAGGCTTCGAATGGCTCCGGGAACCAGAAGCGTTTGACAGGCATCCAGAACAGAATCGCATATATCGGCATCGCATATAAGCCCGAGGGTGATAGCCAGAAGTTGATTGGGTCTTAATGCGTCATCTCTTTCGGCCATTCGGGCCTGGATTCCGTATCCGGCATGAAGGCAGTCCGAAAGAAATCCTTCTTCGGGAAGAACAAAAAGCTCCATCACAGAGCGCCGGACCTTTTCCGCCAGCTCTTGCCATTTTCCGGCTCTCTCCCCCGGCTGATCGTGATGGGACAGGAACGTCAGGGCTGCAAACCACAGGGCCTGAATTTCGATGGCATAGCCTTCACGCGGGGTTCCAGCGGGGTGATTGGTATCCATCCAGGTATAGTGGGCGGGGCTGAAAACGAGTCCGGTATCCGGGTCAATGCTAATACCATTGGATGTTCCGGACAGATAGGACTCGCCTATCGAAACCAGAACTTCCCTAAGGGTCCGGTCGCCACAGGAATGTTTTAGGAACTGATCATTTCCTTCAGCCCGGATCAGATCGCCGCAGGCGACAAAAAACCAGAGAGGTGCATCGGAAGTGTCGCGGTTGGCGGCATCGTCTCCGCATATCATGTTCGGAAGAGTTCCATGAAGCTCAAACTGACCGAACTGGATGAGTACATCCCGCGCTTCGCTCAAAAACCCGGCAGCGACCATGCCCCGGACCGCAATTAGCGCATCACGTCCCCAGTCCAGAAACCATGGAAATCCTGCGATGACGGATTTGAGATTCCCGCGGTTGACGATATACTGACGAAGCGCGGCTTTTAATCCATCGAAGAAAGACGGTGCGACCGCACTGTCAAAAGCTGCTGCGATTTCCTTACGAAAACGGGTTTTGATCTGGGCTGATGGTGCAGCTCCAGCCTCAGTTATGCACGCCGTCAGCTCGACACTTTGTCCTCCGATTAGTGAAATGGAAAAATAGCCAGGGCTGAAGAGGTCCGAATCCGAATCCAGTCCCCGTTCTGCTTCAAGGTGACGGTGAACCATATACTGCCATTGCGGCTCGGAATGGTACTGGCCGGCAGGCGCTCTGACTTCCAGGCGATGGAACGCATCCGGATGAAAAATAAAACCGTCGGGTCCGTCAGTCATGCTGGTGAGAAACCGGGTTTCCGATCCCAGATATGCCTTGGTGGTTTCGTGAAAATTCCTGTTTTCAATATCCGGGCGAAGAATCAGTTGGACGGGTTTGGCATCCGGAAGAAAAGACAGGTTGCCGTTGGCCTGATGTCGATACCAAAACATTCGAAGCCGGTTCTCATGGGGATCCAGCCGTATTCCTACGATTAAAAGAACATGTTCTCCCTGGCCGGAAGGAACGCGAAACCGCCATAGCCCCCAGCCGGATTCATCCATGGTAAAGGCATCGAAACAGCCCATGCAGATTTCGGTGGAATATCCCTGATAGAGTCCCCAAGCCCGAAAACGGGTCATCATGATCCAGCGGTTTTCGGGAATGTCCGGGTTCAGATTCGCCGCCAGCAGCGCATCATACCGGCTATTCAAACTGCCCCATGCGATGGGCGCACGAAGCATGGCGCCCCTGTCGTTGGTGGATAGAAACAGGGTCGGCGAGCCAGCGATGTCGGCATGGGAGTAAAGGGGCGGGAAACAGGGATTATCTGGCCGGGATAAAACCAGGATAGAAGCATCCAGATGCTTGCAGCGCTCCGGCGAATATACCGACAGTTTCATTCCATAGACCCTGGAACGGGATGGATGTGGCAGGAGGGTGAATAGAACAAAATGGTTGCCGGATGAATCGGTCAGGCTCTGTTCCTGGACAATGGTCTTGTCGCCGTCGGTGATTCTGGCCCGGAAGGCGGACTGAGCGCGGACCAGCAGAAAATGATCAGGCGGAATCATCACCAGGCGCCTGCCATCCCGGGGCCAATTCCAGAAGATGATGCGGGGCTCGTTGGTGAATGGATTCATCTTGCGGCAACAAGCAATCGGATCAGAAGCCAGAAGAGATGCTGTCTGATTCAAGTCAAAGTCATCGATATCCTGAAGCCCGTGGATTGCCTTTCGGATGTCCAGAACTTTTGCGCGAAGGCACTGGTGGCTGATGTGATCCGGAATGGTCGGGGACTGCACCAGCTCCTGATGAAGCCGATGCACGATGTTAATATCATCGGTGAGGCACAACACCTGACCTGGACCAAGGTTGCAGCAATGGAGGCCTTCAAATTCGGAAAGCGAAATAGCTTCACCGGATAGAATATCCTGGAGTACAAGAGTCGAATGCTGAGGTATCCAGAAAGCCTTGGCGGACTTCTGGTCATCCAGGTTGACCACAATTAGAAGCTTGTTCTGTGAAGGTTCATGACGGCGAAGCAGCGCAAGATGATTGCCAAGGCCAGACTGAACGAACTGAATATGGGTGTGATCCTGAAACGCCGGATGCATCTTTAAAATAGCGGTTAACCGACGGATTAAATCGATCTGGTTGATTTTTGCACCCCAGTTCAGGGATGGGGATTCGTGAACAATGATCTTTTCCGTAGCCAGCCACTCCACGCCATTGGCGAACCCGAAGCCCCCCAACTGGGAAAACAGCGCACAAAGCGCGGTCCGCATACGGGCATAAGAAATGGAGCGGGCAGCCATACGGGTGTTGTCGTGGGTTTCGGCAAAATGAACAAGAAGCCCATCTTCACATGAAATATCCATGGCGCAGGGAAGATAGGCTTCGATCTGGCCGCGATCATAGTTTTGAAACAGCTCGGAATAGGCCCAGTCAAAACTGGCTGTATTCAGGATATCCCGTGCAACGGATATTTTCCCACCAAGGCCTTCCAGAAAAAAAATGGTGTCCGGATACTGTTCCCGGACAACGGCGACAATGTATTGCCAGGCAGGAACCGGAATCATGTAGCCGGCATCGCACCGGAAGCCATCAACTCCCCTGCGGCACCAGGTTAGAAAGACATCCGCCATGTACTTCCAGAGTTCAGGTTTGGAATAGTCCAGCCGGGTGAGATCTTCCCACTTCACGCCCCAGGCTCCGGGGACTTCAATGCGGCCGTCCTGTCCGCGAACCAGCCACCCGGGATGGGTTTCATGAAGGCCGGCTGCCCACCCCGTGTGATTGGGAGCGATATCGATCAGTATCTGCGCATTGCGGGCATGAACCGCATCCACCAGCTCGACAAACTGTTCAAGTGGCGTGGCTTTAGGATCAAATTGCGCCAGGGCCGGATCAACCGCCGTAAAACTGAGAGCCGCATAAGGACTTCCAAATCGCCCCATCCGCGCATAAGTTGTCGGTGTCGGGTGAATGGGCAGCAGGTGCAGAAAGCGGCAGCCCAGCCTTCCCACGATAAAATCCAGCTCTGCAATCAAATCACGGAACGTACCAGATTGGGGAATTACCGTATAACCAGCCTTGTCGAGTTCACTAACCCAGCGCTGCTCTTCCGCATGCGGAACGGCTTTGCCTGCCTTGTTCGGACCGAACTGCCGGACAAAGGCATTGTAAATGATATTTGCACAGCAAGTATGAGCGGATCCGACATTTAGAACAGAATTGGGACCTTCCGGCCATTCAGGATCCGATTTGCCATCTTCGAGAAAAAAACACTTGGCTTCGGCATGGCCGATTTCGGTCATGGCAAGGGTAATCTGAAACAGTTGGTCATGAACCCGGCGCATGGGAATGTCGAACCAGTCCTGACCAAGAGAGGGAGTGCCCCGTTCAATGAGATCAATGATTTCTTTGCGACTGATCCCAATATGGCCGATGTTGGTTCGAATCCAGGCTTTGCCTTTCAGAGGGGAATCCAGGCTGAGCGAAAATGTCAGAACATCCCCTCGAAACGCCACAATGTGGTTTCCGAGCAACGGATTTTGCCTAAGGCGGTTGGATACGGTCATGATTGGGTAACCATCAGTATGTTGTTGTCGGTTCCAAAACAGTTCCGGCAGACCTGTTTGTTCTGGGGATCGCCCTGCCAGTGACCATCCACCAGAAATTTATATTCATGTCTCCCAAGATTGATCTGCATACTTATTTCCCACACACCATTTTTATTTTTTTTCATGGGGTGAGATGTCTGACTCCAATTGTTAAAATCACCAACCAAGGCTACATGGGTGGCTTTATCAGCATTAAGCGAAAAGGTTTTATTCTGTTTTTTGCTTTTTTTCTTTGATGGCGCCATCTTTGACCTCCTTGTAAAACAAGTGAATGCAAGCGATAAAGAAGTTACTGATAATGAGTGAAACCTGTGAAGCCGGAAAGCAAATGGCAATCGACACAGTAAAACATCTCTGTCTTCCTAAAATGAAATTGAAAACTTGTCAATGAGAATGATGATCTGCCAATTGACTTTAATTATCATCTCATATACACAAGGTCAGCAGGCCATGACACCCGCTTCTGACGGCAAAATGAAATCAGGGCTGCTTCCAAGCAAATCACCATACAGATGGTACTGACTCTGACAGACACCCCAACGAAGGATAATACAGCCTTGATGCTGGAAGAAATCATTTCGTATGCTCATAATCTTGAGCGCGTTCTGGATAATCTCAAGGAAGGGATCATTGCTCACGACACCAGACGCCGTATTTTCTATTTCAATCAAGAGGCTGAAAAAATAACCGGATTTTCCAAGGAAGATGTACTGGGTAAAGACTGTCACCTGGCTTTTGGAAAGCCTTTTTGTGGCAACAACTGTCATTTTTGCAATGATCCTCGGCCTGTGTCAAGCGACAAGGAAGAATGTATCACGCATATCCGAACCCGGCAGGGGGAATTCCGGCGCATTGAGATTCGTGTTACAGCAATGGCGGATAATCATGGAGTACTTCTGGGGGTTCTGGCCGCGTTTCGGGATGTTACCGGTCTTTTGAATCTCCAGTTGAAGGCTGAGAAATCCCAGGGGTTTGCCGATATCATAGGCCAGGACGGCAAGATGCTGGAAATTTTTCAGCAAATACGAAACATAGCGGGCTATGATTATCCGGTTCATATTTCCGGCGAGACTGGCACAGGAAAAGAATTAGTCGCCGCCGCCCTTCACAGTGAAAGCCAGCGAAGCCATGGGCCTTTTGTACCCATTAACTGCGGAGCCCTGCCCGAGGGCCTGATCGAGAGCGAGCTTTTCGGGCATGTGAAAGGCGCCTTTACCGGTGCAATTCGAGATAAAAAAGGGAGATTTGAACTGGCGGACGGCGGAACGGTATTTCTGGATGAGGTGGCGGACCTGACCAAACCGGTTCAGGTTAAACTGCTGCGGTTTCTTCAGGAAGGCGAATTCGAGCGGGTCGGCGGGGAAAAAACGATTTCGGTGAACGTCAAGGTGACCAGCGCCACCAATAAGGATCTCAAAAATGAAGTCCGGTTGAACCGTTTCCGGGACGACCTGTATTACCGCCTCAATGTGATTCCCATTCACCTGCCGCCTCTTCGAGAGCGAAAAAGCGACCTTCCACTTCTGATCGAACATTTTCTGAATGAAGCCGCCAGGCGCAATGGTCAGAAACCACGCAGGATTTCAATTGAGGCACTGTCTCTGATGACGGCCTATCGCTGGCCTGGAAATGTTCGGGAACTCCAGAATGCCATTCAGTATGCGGTTGTGAAATCCCAGGGGAACATCATTCTGCCAAAGGATATTCCAGTTGAAATTCATTCAGGGACCCGGCCGGATAAAAATCAGAATCATTCAGGAAAGCTCAATGATTATCTGGTTAAGTCTGCGCTCGATAGGGCCGGTGACAACAAGGTCAAAGCCGCAAAGCTCTTGGGTGTGGGGAGAGCGACGCTGTACCGGTATTTGAAAAATATGAAAAATGGAGGGCAGGAAAATGTAGGGGCGACCGGGTGGCCGCCCCTGACACCAAGGTAACACGGTGGGGTAACACTGTGAATTATGCTGCAGATTCCATGGCTCTGCGGTCCGCCATATCCATCAGGACGCGCTCGCGAGATTTATCCAGGCCCAGGGCCTTTCTTTTCTTGTCGATATGGGCGATCATCATACGCGCCATTTCATAGGGATCTGGAGAAAATCCCCACTTGCCCATGCCCATGTCTTCCAGTTCCTCGAATAAATGCTTATGAAAACGGGTGCCCTCAACGGTCGGAAAGGTGACACCAAAAACAGTATAAACGCCGGAGGCGACAAAGTATTGGCCGATGGCGATTGCTTTTTCACTCATCCATTCAGGGGCGGCGCCCGCAACCGGAAGACCGGCAATGGTGTCTCCCAAGCCGCCCTCCTTGACCATCTGTGATGCGGCTACCAGAATGCGGCTGTTGTCCACGCAGGCTCCAAGACCCAGGACAGGCGGCATGCCAACGGTTTCACAGACCTCCCGCAAGCCCGGGCCTGCCATGACAGCAGCTTCCGGAACAGTGAGTCCGGCCTTGGCCAAGGCGATCTGGGAGCAGCCGGTCTGAAGCACCAGGACATCGTTTTTGATCAGTTCCTTGACCAGTTCCACATGGACCCAGTCCTGTTTGACTCTGGGGTTGGTACAGCCCACAACGCCTGCAACGCCCCGGATTCGTCCGTTGATGATGTTGTCGTTCAAAGGCGTATAACTGGCTCTGAAGCTGCCGCCCAGCATGTAGCTGATGTACTCATGAGAAAATCCGTGAACGCCGGTGTTGACGATTTGTGGAATTTCAATTGCACATGTTCTGTTTTTAAAACGGGTAATGGCCTTTATCACAATTTCATCGGTGCAAGCTCTGGCATTGTGGTCGTCAAAGGGAATATGCACCGCTCCCTCGATTTTACACCTGGAGTTGGTGGTAAACATTGGCGTGCCATAGCATGCGGCGACTTTGGCCAGACCCTGTTTGATACACTGGACATCGACACCCAGTGCATCGACTGCTCCAGTCACCAGAACAGCCTCGGTGGACATAAAGTTTCCGGCGTGAGGAATGCCATGACGGACCAGCATTTCAGCACCCGAGCAACACATTCCAACCAGGTTGATGCCGGCTGCGCCGGCTGCTTTGGCCGCTTTAATCAGGGATGGTTCATTCACAGATTCCAGGATTGACTCAAACAGGCTCGGTTCGTGCCCATGAATGATGATATTGACTTGATTCTCTTTCAAAACGCCCATATTGACTTCAAATCATGTGCTCGCAATATTCCTGCTATTTTACCAAAATCTGAAATTTATAAGTATTAAAAATCTATTTTTCTAGGGGAGGAAAATCTAAAGCAAGCAAATCGTCGACGTCTAGAGAGGCGGCAAAGCGATTAAAGCTACAGGCCGAAACGAGCGCAGCTGCCAATGGAGCTGGTGATGTTTTTCATACTCTCGCCTCCTTTTAATCTCTGCTCTCTTTCTGTTCTCTAATGGAATCGTCATTACAGCAGTGAGCTCAGAGGAGGAGGCGCGGG
>CAIMCT010000547.1 GCA_903839535.1 uncultured Desulfobacteraceae bacterium | reverse complement strand
GCAAGTATAACCATCACGGCCAGGGATGGGAGTGGAAATTTGGTTCCCGAATCCGCAGGCGCCACAGCGCTGAAACTCAATAATCACGGCACAACCGCCATCGAAGGGAATGACCTTAAGAATCGTTTCCTTGGTGGTGCTCCCGTTACATACGAATTTTCCATCGGTTCAACAAGTGTGGTCGTCACCAATCTCACGAAAAGTACGGATGGTACGATCAATATCCCGGTGGTATTCACCATCGGACCTTATGGAGGGATATAATAATTTGTTTGTTTGAATAGAAAATATTATGAATGGTAACTGGAGTGGAGGTTAAACATGAGAAATCTGTTTAACCTCCATTTTTGAATGGTACCCACATTGTCACAAATTGACTCCCAGGCATTGGTGATCAAGTTGATAAGAACCTGATGCATCAGCTTCGTGTTCGCTCGGATGGTTGCACCAGGCAAGGGTAATTCGGTTTCCACGATTACTTTGTTCGGAATAGCGGCCCTGAGCATGAACAGACCCAAGTGACAGGTCTCGGATAGATCACGCCGCTCATTTTTGCCAGACATCTGGGTAAGTCAACATAAGATTGCTCGCTTCAGCCGCTCTTTTGGAAGCCTTCAGAGCAGCTAATTTGACCAAAACAGGTATCAAACCGCAGCTGTAGAGGCAGGGGAATATTTCATGCATCAGCACTGGACAATAACCATACAATTTGCTTTATTTTCACAATCAAAGTAATATCGAATAATCATCTGATTCTTGAAGACAGATTAAGAAGCTGTCTTCAAAGCCTCCCTTATATACTTTGAGCGGTCAATGACTGAGTTTTTATTCACCGCAGAGACGCAAAGATTACAAATAAATAAACAGGACATATATTCGTGATATTTGAAACACCTCATCCGAAATCTCCGGCTCCCTGCCTGGCTGTTTTGGGAACCGGCTCTGACGTGGGAAAAAGCATAGTGGTGACAGCCCTCTGCCGGATTTTTGCTAATCGCGGCATTCTGGTAGCCCCTTATAAAGCCCAGAACATGTCCAACAATTCCGGTGTCACGCCGGAAGGTCTGGAAATGGGCCGCGCCCAGATTGTTCAGGCAGAAGCCAGCCGAATTGCTCCCCATGTGGACATGAATCCGATTCTACTGAAACCCACCAGCGATATAGGCTCCCAAGTCGTTGTGCTGGGAGAGGCTGTGGCCAATCGGACAGCACGCGAATACCACCAGCAGAAGGAATCGTTGTTTTCAACGGCGTGTCTGGCACTCAACCGGCTTCGGGAATCTTATAATCTGGTTATTCTGGAAGGAGCCGGGTCCTGTGCGGAAGTCAACCTCATGCCGCATGATATCGTGAATTTTCGAATGGCCGCTTATGCCCAGGCGCCAGTGATACTGGTCGGCGATATCCACCGGGGCGGTATATTCGCGCAACTCATAGGAACGCTGGCCTGTCTGCCCCCGGACTGCCAGGACCGGATCGCCGGGTTTATCATAAACCGCTTTCGCGGTGATATTTCTCTGTTTCAGGATGGAACCAATTGGATTGAATCCAGGTCCGGGAAATCCGTTTTCGGCGTTCTCCCCTGGATGAACAATCTGGCGGTGGAGGCGGAAGATTCTGTCGTGATTGAAAATCCAAAGAAACCGGTGCTTGACAATGATTCCAGACCGGCCATAGCCATCATTCGCATACCCCATATCTCCAATTTCACGGATTTTGATCCGTTGACTCGAATTTCCGGCATTTCAGTCTCATTTATTGAACAACCTCGAGAACTGTCGCATTTTAAAGCTGTGATTATTCCTGGCTCCAAAAACACCTGTTTTGATCTGAGATGGCTTCACCGGAGCGGATGGTCTGCAATACTCAAAAAATACGTCGCTAACAAAGGTCATGTTCTGGGAATATGCGGCGGGTATCAGATGCTTGGAACCCAGGTTCATGATCCGGATGGTCTGGAAGGTTCTCCGGGTTCAACCAACGGGCTGGGCCTGCTGCCTGTCGAAACGGTATTGAAAGCACCAAAAACCACGACTCTGAGCGCCTTTGAATGGAATGGAGTCGCAGGCAAAGGTTACGAAATCCATGCGGGACAAACTATACTTTTGAAAGGAAATTCCTTGCTGAACATTACAGAGCGTAATGGACTGGCCTGCAAAGAAGCCGACGGCACCCAGGCTGGTGATTTTTCGGTAATGGGAACGTATATCCACGGCATGTTTGACACCCCTGGTATCACCAGCCTCTGGCTTGATCAGATCGGTCTTGGCCATGTTCCGGTTTCTGTTGAACAAGGGCCTGTGGAACGGGATATGGCATATAACCGGCTGGCGGAACATTTTGAAACCCATGTAGATGTTGAGGCTATTTTTTCAACCCTCAATGCCGTGAGGAGTGGCGAATGAAGCGTTAATGGCGTTTGTTTGCCACGTTTTTTGACCCATCACGATTTACTTGTCAATTGTCACACTTTTAATCAGGAATCGATAAATGAGTACAACCCTTGTCATTGGAGGATGCCGAAGCGGTAAAAGCAGCCATGCCCTTCTCATGGCGGACAGAATCGGAAACGCCAAAAAAATCTTTATAGCAACCTGCATTCCCCGTGACGATGAAATGCATCAGCGGGTTTCCAGGCATCAGGCTGAGCGGGGAGCAGGCTGGACCGCCGTTGAAACACCGATTTTTCTTTCTAAAGCCATAAGGGACATCGGTCTCAGCGCAGATGTCCTGCTGGTGGACTGCCTGACGCTCTGGGTAAGCAATCTGATGATGGAACACACTGATTTTGATGCTTCAAAAGAACTTTTGGCGGAGCATATCTTACGCCTGATTGAAAGCCTTCATATCGCTGTATGCCCGGTCATACTGGTCACCAATGAAGTCGGCGCAGGGATTGTTCCGGACAATCCGCTCGCCAGAGCGTTCCGGGATGCTGTGGGGCAGGTAAATCAGCAGATCGCAGCCTGTGCAGACCAGGTAATCTGGATGGTGGCGGGTATTCCTGTAAAAATAAAATAAACGCTCATGGCATGGTCTATATTACAGGTACGGCGGATGAAAATTAGCCGATGCTCTTTACAAGAGCGTGTCTCACGCAAAGACGGTAGGGGGAAGTGAACGGCTACATTGGAAACCAGCAGAAACCAGTGAACGGGCAAATCTCAGTCTAAGTGATGGAATGAGAATCAATAAGATCATATATCGCTATATTTTCAAGGAGATGCTTCCGCCTTTTGGAATCAGTATGATTTTTTTCTCCTTTATTTTTTTGATGACCCAGATCATTCAGATCATGAATCTGGTTGTCAATCACCGGGTCGGTCTATCCGTTGTCGGATGGATGATTCTCTATACCCTGCCGTTTTTCATGGAATTCATTATTCCCATGTCAGTCATGATGTCAGTGCTGCTGACCTTTCTGCGATTATCCGGAGACAATGAAATTTTGGCGTTAAAGAACGGAGGTTTGAGCATCTATAACATGATGCCGCCGGTAATGCTGTTTTGCTTGGTGGGTGCGCTGCTGACCGCATACATGGCTTTATATGGCCTTCCATGGGGAAGAATGTCCATTAAAAAACTGACCACGCAGGTCGCATCGACCAACCTGGATATCGGTATCAAAGAGCGAACATTCATCGACAGTTTTAAAGGCATAATGCTGTATGTAAACAAAATGGATGCCAAAACCAGAACCCTCACCGATGTATTTATTGAAGATCAGCGAACCCAGGATACAATCATCACCGTTGTGGCGCCCAAAGGCCAGATGGAAAGCAATCCGGACACCTACCAGTTTCTGCTCAGGCTTTATGGGGGGACCATCAACCAGGTGGATGTCAAAAGCCGGTCAGTCAATACCGTGCGGTTTGCAACTTATGACATTCATTTGGATACCCGTCAGGCCCTTGCAGCCGTGGTGTCAGGCCCAAAGCATCCAGAGGAAATGTCCCTGTCCGAGATCCGTCAGTATCTTGCTGAATCAAAAGAAAAAAATTCTAAATATTACTTGACGCTGCTGGAATTTCACAAAAAACTTTCCCTGCCATTTGCCTGCATTGCTCTTGGCCTTCTGGCGGTTCCACTGGGAATTCAGTCCATAAACAGCAGGCGTTCCTTTGGCATCAGCCTGGGAATTTTCTTTTTTCTCCTGTATTACATGCTGCTGTCTGCGGGCTGGGTTTTTGGTGAAGCGGGAATATATCCTCCGTTTCTGGGAATGTGGGTTCCCAATTTTGTTACTGCTGGCACCGGCATCCTGATGCTCAATCACGCAAACCAGGAAAAGCCGTCTCCTTTTTCAACCGTGTTTACAGGCATAGCAAGAAGATTTCGGAGCCTTCGAAAAATCGCTGCATAATGACGCTACGCTACCGTGAAAACACTTTTAAACCACGAAACACACTAAAAAAAATGAGGGCAACCGGCCGGTCGCCCCTACCGCCTTCGTGTGAGAAACGCTCTTGTAGCCGACACAAGAGCGTCTGCTAGTTTTCATGACATGGTGGCCCCTCCATGCCATGAGCGCTTATACATGCTTCCATGGCCATTTAGTAACAATCAAGGCGTGAAAATATGACCTATGACCATACTTGACAAATATCTCATCCGTGAAATTTTTCGATACTTCTTTATGGTATTGATCCTTGTAGTCGCCATTTATCTGGCAGTCGATTTCTTTGAGAAAATCGATAATTTCATGGAAGCCGGACTCCCCCTTACCAGGATGATTGATTTTCTGCTACACACCATTCCCTTTGTGCTTTCACAAATCATTCCGGTCGGAATTTTGCTGTCTGTACTCATCAGTTTTGGAATGATGAATAAACACAATGAACTGACGGCTCTCAAAAGCTGCGGAATCAGTGTTTATCTGCTGACCAAACCCATTTTGGCCTTGGGACTGGTATTTACATTCGCGCTGTTTTTACTTTCTGAAGCCATTGTTCCCATCACAATGACCACCGCAAACCGGATATGGTTGAATGAAGTCCGAAAGGAAAAAGCCGTAACAACCCGGGAAAACAATATCTGGATGAAAAGCCATAATGACATTATGCACATCCGCCATTACAACCCCGCTGAAAAAACCCTGTACAAGGTGACGCTTAACACTTTTGATGATCAGTTCAGGCTTATTCGGCGGATAGATGCGGAACGCGGCGTATTTTCCAACGGCCAATGGATATTATCCGAGATTCTGGAGCAAAAACTGGATGACACGGGATTTAGCTATGACATCTTTTTTCATGACTCGATGCCTGCCCAGCTCGACATGAATCCGGAAAGGCTTCAACAGGTTACCAAAAGATCCTCAGAAATGGATATCAAGGAGCTTCTGCACTACATTCACACCATTGAGGATGAAGGCTATTCCGCCACGCAGTACCGTGTGGATTTTCACTCCAAGATCGCCTTCCCCTTTGTTTGCGTCATTCTGGTTCTGGCCGGGGTCGGCATTGCCTGCAAAAACCAACTGAAAGATGGTATTCCATCTGGCATTGCCTACGGCATAGGCACGGCATTTCTATACTGGGTACTGAACAGTTTCTGCATTTCACTGGGCTATGGGGAAATGCTGCCACCGATTATTGCCGCATGGACAACAAACGCTATTTTTTTGTGTTTCGGCATCATAATGCTGATGCACACGGAGCAGATTTGATAGAGACAGCAGCTCCAGCTTGGGAACAGTTATCAAACCAATTTAAGATTGTAAAGGTGTTCACGGAGATTCATTAATAAGGCAGCTTCTTTTGCCTCCTGAGAACACTGACTCAAATCCTCGACAATTGGAATTCATAGAAGTGACGTATAAAATGTTTTGAACAACACTGTTTGCCAGATTTTAGATAATCACTTCCAAATTTTTCTTGATTTATTGAGTTCAAAAAACAGAATATCATCTTGCAGTAATATCAAATTTATAAAAAGTCAAGATTGACATAAGCTAGGTTTTGGTTTATCGATCTCCATATATTGACGGCGGTGGCAAAGTTCTCAAAGTTGAGCCAGGCATTGACGAGATAAATAACCGTGTGCTGAAATCCTGTATCATCCAGCTTGTCAAAGGGTGGATGCTGCCTGCGCCTTCGGATGGAAAACCTGCATCTGTCGAGGTTCTTCTTGTTTTCAACTTTTGAATTTTGTCTGACCCCATAATGCGCCCGCTTTTCCAGGGATGCCTCTGGGATCGCCGCACCCCAGTGCGGCAATTATGACGACGCTCTTGTGGCGGCTAAAAGCGAAGTGGGCCGCTCCATTATGGCGGCAATCCCAACAACATCGGGG
>CAIMCT010000546.1 GCA_903839535.1 uncultured Desulfobacteraceae bacterium | reverse complement strand
CTTTTCAGAGTAAACATATTTTAGATAATATAATTTCAAGGTGTTATTCGAATTATAAGTATTATTAGCTCATTGGAAAAATTAGAGAGAATATCACAGAAAGAGAGAAAGGCTACCACATTATAATGCTTGATTCATTGAAATTATAAAAACCAACTGACATTTGGGCTTATAGGAAAATACAGAATGTTTACTAATAAGACTCTAATCATTACTGGCGGTACTGGCACCTTCGGCAATGCCGTACTTCGCCGGTTTCTGGAAACAGAAATCGGCGAAATCCGAATTTTTTCGCGTGACGAGAAGAAACAGGACGAGATGCGCAATGCTCTACGGAATCCCAAGGTGAAGTTCTACTTGGGCAATGTTCGTGATTATGACAGTATTCTGCCTGCCATGCAGGGGGTGGATTATGTATTTCATGCTGCAGCGCTGAAGCAGGTCCCGTCTTGTGAGTTCTTTCCCTTGGAAGCACTGCGCACGAACGCGCTGGGGGCGGAAAACGTGATGAACGCGGCAATGGCCTGCAGCGTGAAAAACATGATTGTTTTGAGCACGGATAAGGCCGTGTATCCCATCAATGCCATGGGCATATCCAAGGCCATGATGGAAAAGCTGATGTCTGCAAAGGCCAGAATGTACGGGGATAGCGGCACTATTTTCTGCGGAACCCGTTATGGCAATGTGATGGCCAGCAGGGGGTCGGTGATTCCTCTCTTTATTCAGCAGATTCAGACAGGCCAAGAGATGACTGTGACGGACCCGAACATGACCCGGTTCATGATGACCATTGAGGATGCGGTGGATCTGGTGGTATATGCCTTTGTTCACGGAAATCCAGGGGATATCTTTGTGCAGAAGGCACCGGCCGCAACGATTGAGACGCTGGCCTCGGCGCTGAAAATGTTGATTAAGGCCGATAACCCGGTTCGCATTATCGGGACGCGGCATGGGGAAAAGTTATATGAGACGCTGCTGAACCGGGAAGAGATGGCCAAGGCTGAAGATATGGGGGAGTATTACCGGGTGCCGGCGGATTGCCGCGATCTGAATTATGCGTGTTATTTCACAGAAGGGGCGCAGGAGGTGTCGGCGGCTGAGGAGTATAATTCCCACAATACGCGGCGGTTGGATGTGGAGGGGATATGCGAGCTGCTGATGAAGCTGGAGATTGTGCGGGAGGCGATGAGAAAGGATTAACCACGAAGAGACACGAAGGGTATAAAAAGGAGGAAGTGGATGAACCAGGATGGTGCCTGCTGCCCTGGATCAATCCCTTCAGGAGTAGGATGACTGGATGGATGGATAATGGTGTATGTGAGCTTTGTGGTGGTTGAACAGATTAAGATGAGATTAATCCCGATGGAGGTGTTTATGTCGCCGGCTGCAAATCATGAAAGGGTTCGTTTGAGTATTAGCGTTCCAATCGAGACCAAAAATAAACTTTGTCAGCTCACACATTTTCAGGGAAAAAGAATATCAGATTTTATCAGGGAAACGATTGAAGAAAAATTGAGTCAGATGGACAGACAGAATTTTGAGGCTCAGATGAAGGCTGCATATCAGGGGCTGGCAGACGAAAATATTCAAATTACGGATGATTTTAAATACGCTGATTCAGAAAACCTTTCTTGAGGTAAAAAATGTCGCTCAGCGCTGTCCACCGTGGTGAAATCTATTATGCGGATTTGGATCCGGTTGTCGGCAGTGAAACCGGAAAGAACAGACCCGTGTTGATTATTCAAAATGATATCGGGAATGCGTATTCGCCAACGACCATTGTTGCTGTTGTGACAGAGTATTCCGATAAAAAGGCGCGTTATCCGATATGCGTTTCTATCACCAAAGATGCCGGATTGGAAAAAGATTCCATCGTCAATCTTGCACAAATCAGAACGATCGATAAAAAGCGGTTGAGGGGATCACTTGTTGCCACCCTTTCAGATGAACAGATGGAAAAGGTGAATCAAGCGATAAAGAACAGTCTGGCGCTATAGGGATTATCCATGAACATTTTAATCACTGGCGCAAAGGGTTTTGTGGGGCGGAATCTGGTGGCTGCGCTGAAGCGGCGCGAGGGGCTGCCCCTTTATGAATATGATCTGGGAAGCGATGCGGCGCTGCTGGATGAGGCACTGCGGCTGGCGGATATAATCTTTCATCTGGCAGGGGTGAATCGGCCCCAGACGGAGGAAGATTTTCATATTGGAAACACGGGGTTCACGGAAGAGATTTGTCGAAAGTTGATGGAACTGGGGCGACATCCCAAGATTGTGCTGTCATCCTCCATTCAGGCGGAGCTGGACAATCCGTATGGAGTCAGCAAGCGGAATGCAGAGGATGTGTTGCGGCGGTTCGCAGAGGAGTCGGGTGCGGCATGCGTGGTGTATCGGTTCAAGAACCTGTTCGGGAAATGGTGCCGGCCCAATTACAATTCTGTGACGGCCACGTTTTGTCACAATATCGCGCATGATCTGCCGATTCAAATATCCGATCCGGCAAATGAACTGGAGCTGACCTATATTGATGAAGTGGTGGCGGCTTTTGTTAATGAGATTGACGCTGTAAAAACCGGTTTTCAATTTGCAGAGGCAGTACCGTCAACACAGATTACGTTGGAGCAATTGGCTGAGAAAATTGAGCAGTTCAGGCAAATGCGCGTAGATTTGATATTGCCGGACTACAGCAATGCCTTTGATCATGCCTTATATGCCACATATCTTAGCTATTTGGATGAGAAAGATTTTGCTTATGACCTTGCGATAAAGTCAGATCAGCGGGGTAGTCTGGCGGAATTCATCAAGTCGCCTTCCATGGGTCAGATATTTATCAGCCATTCTCGGCCCGGGATTATCCGAGGGGACCATTATCATCATACTAAAACGGAAAAGTTCCTGGTTGTTCAGGGAGAGGCCATGATTCGATTCCGGCAGATCGAAAGCGATCAAGTCATCGAACATCGGGTGCGCGGTGAAGACTATCGGGTGCTGGACATCCCGCCGGGTTATACCCATTCCATCGAAAACATTGGCCGGGATGACTTGGTAACGCTTTTCTGGGCCAGTGAAATGTTTGATCCCGCTAAACCCGATACCATTTTCGAGAAAGTTCAGCCACGAATAAACCCGAATTGATTTTTTGTATTCATGTTATTCGTGGCTGAAAAAGGACGTGGAAAGTATGAATAGACTCAAGGTGATGACAGTCGTCGGAACAAGGCCGGAGATTATCCGCCTCTCCCGCGTCATGGCCGCTCTGGATCGTTACATGACTCAGGTGATTGTCCATACCGGCCAGAATTATGATTATGAGCTGAACCAGGTGTTTTTCGAAGACCTGGAGCTTCGAAAACCCGATTATTTTCTGGAGGCAGCCGGCAAAACCGCTTGTGAAACCGTGGGGCAGATCATTGCACGGGTGGATGATGTGCTGGCAAAGGAGGCTCCGGATGCCTTGCTGGTTCTGGGAGATACCAACAGTTGCCTGGCCGCCTATCCGGCCAAACGTCGCAAGATTCCCGTCTTTCACATGGAAGCCGGGAATCGTTGCTTTGACCAGCGGGTACCGGAGGAGATCAACCGCAAGATTATTGATCACATCAGCGACATCAACCTTCCCTACAGCGCCATTGCAAGGGAGTATCTGCTTCGGGAGGGATTTCCGCCGGAGCGGATCATCAAGACAGGCAGTCCCATGTATGAGGTGTTGCATCACTACATGCCGAAGATCAATGCATCGGATATTCTGGAACGGCTGAAACTTGAGCACAAGGGATATTTTGTGGTGAGCTGCCATCGGGAAGAGAACGTGGATTCGGAAGCCAATTTCAAGGGACTGATCGCAATCTTAAACGGGCTGGCGGATGATGGTCAGCGGATAATTGTGACCACTCATCCCCGAACCCGGAAACGGATGGAGCAGGAGGGCATTGCTCTGCCGGAGCAGGTGGAACTGCACAAGCCGTTCGGACTCAGCGATTATATCAAACTGCAGATGAATGCACGGACTGTGCTGTCAGACAGCGGCACCATTACCGAAGAATCCTCCATTTTGAACTTTCCAGCTTTAAATATACGGGAAGCTCATGAGAGGCCTGAAGGTATGGAGGAAGGCGCTGTGATGATGGTTGGGCTGAGCTGGCAGCGGGTGAGGGAAGGAGTGGCGGTTTTGTCATCCCAAGGACGCGGGGAAAATCGGGTGCTGCGGATTGTCGGTGATTACGCCGTTTCCAATGTCTCTGAAAAAATCGTGCGAATTCTCCTTAGCTACACTGACTATGTAAACCTTAATGTATGGAAGAAGTATTAAGGCGGGCATTCAACATGCGGATATTGGTTATCTCCCAGTACTTCCGGCCGGAGAATTTTCGTATCAATGACCTGGCTATCGAACTTGTCGAGCGCGGGCATGAGGTAACGGTTTTAACTGGCAGTCCCAACTACCCAGAGGGCAGGTTCTTTCCCGGTTACCGATTTTTCAACAGAGAAGAGGATTACCACGGGGTCCGTGTTGTACGAGTTCCGCTGATTTCTCGCGGTAATGGAAAAGCCATGCGGCCTATTGTTAACTATTGAAAAAAACTTACTACAGGCACTCCTGCCTGCCTGCCTGCCTGCCTGTCTGTTTTCATATCCTTACTACCCAACATTTTCAGGTGACATCTTCATGTGCGGAATTGCAGGATATATGGGTTCATTTGACCCCCTTTTATTGGAAAAGATGAACGACAGCATCGCTCATCGTGGACCGGATGATGCCGGTACATGGCATGATCCCCAATGCGGTGTGGGACTAACGCACCGCCGGCTGTCCATCATCGACCTGTCGTCTGCAGGGCATCAACCCATGTGGGATGCAGCGCGGCAGGCGGTCATTACGTTCAACGGCGAGATTTACAACTATCCGGAACTTCGCGAGGAACTTGTAAAAGATGGCATCGTTTTCCGGGGTCAGTCGGATACTGAGGTGCTCCTTTGTCTGTATCTGCGCGTCGGAACAGAGATGCTTGCGCGCCTGAACGGGATTTTCGCGTTTGCCATCTGGGACACCCGAAAACGCGAACTCTTTCTGGCCCGCGACGGCGTAGGGGTAAAACCGATTTATTATGCCGAAACGCCCAGAGGATTCCTCTTTTCCAGCGAAATCAAGGCCCTTTTAAAGGAACCATCCCTGGCCAGAGACATCGACCCAGTTGCCGTGGCTCAGCACCTTACCTTCCTCTGGTGCCCGACCCCAAGGACAATCCTCTCAGCGGTAAAAAAACTGGAACCCGGCACGGCCTTTTTGCTGCGGGACTGCAAGGTCGCGCGTCGCTGGCGCTTTTACGATCTTCCCAACGGACAGGGGCAACCCATCTGCTCGGTCGATATCGCAGTGGATCTGGTGCAGCGTGGATTGCAAATGGCTGTGGAACGACAGATGATAGCGGATGTCCCCGTGGGGGCTTTCCTTTCTGGAGGGCTGGATTCAAGCGCCGTGGTGGCTTTTGCCAGGCGGTATTCAAAAGAAAAGCTCCAATGTTTTACCATTGCGATTCAAGGCCAGGAACATAAGATAGATGGCAATGTAGCTGATCTGCCTTATGCAAGGAAGGTGGCTGCGCACCTGGGCGTGGATTTGCATACGGTAACGGTTGGCTCAGATATGATCGATCACCTGATGGAAATGATTTACTTCCTTGATGAACCCCAGGCCGATCCCGCTCCCATCAACGCCCTGCTCATCTGCAAACTGGCCAGGGAACACGGCATCAAGGTTCTTTTGTCCGGAGCAGGCGGCGACGATATTTTCACCGGATACCGCCGTCATCACGCCATTATGCAGGAGCCACTCTGGTCGTGGCTGCCGATGCAGTTCAGGCAAGGAATCTGTAGGTTTTCGCAAAAACTTCCCGCCCACGCATTGATTCCCAGAAGGATTCGAAAAGCTTTGGAGTATGCAGGGTTAAATGGTGCAGAGCACCTATCCAGTTATTTCTACTGGTTCGATCCGCATAACGTAGGGGAACTGCTTTCACCGGAAATTCGCCGGCAAGTCGCTGATGGTTCAGTTCCGCTTCCCCTGATCAATGCCTTAAAAAGGCTGCCGGCGCAGGCTTCCAACCTAGACCGCATGCTATACCTTGAAGGAAAGTTTTTCTTGGCTGATCACAATCTGAACTACACGGATAAAATGTCCATGTCTCAGGGTGTGGAGGTCAGAGTGCCGCTTTTGGATACAGATATTGTGGCGCTGGCAGCAAGGCTTCCCGATAAAATGAAGCAGCGGGGAAGCACGGGGAAGTGGATTTTTAAAAAGGCCATGGAGCCGTATCTCCCTCGTGATGTGATCTACCGGCCCAAAACCGGTTTCGGCGCGCCGCTACGGCGCTGGCTCCGTAACGAACTTAGGCCACTTGTTGAGGATGTATTGTCCCCGCGGGCTTTAAAACTACGCGGACTGTTTGACCCCATCGCCGTGCAGAAACTGCTGCAAAGCGACCGTGAAGGACGGGTGGATGCTGCGTATCCGATCTTCGCCATGATCTGCATCGAGCTATGGTGCCAGATATTTCTGGAATAAGAGGCAATCATCATGAAACAGACACTGAGAAAACTTAAGGTCGCAAATATCGAACAGATATGCCGGGAGGGAATAGAGTTATGATGACAAGCAAAGAAGATGTCAGGGCCTTTTGGGATAAAGCTGCTTGTGGAGAGAAACTGTATCTGGACAACCTGAATGTGGAAGGTTTCCGGAAACAGGCTACTACCCGATATACGCTTGAGCCCTTTATTATCCCTTTTGCAGATTTTAAAGCTGCACAGGGAAAAAGAGTGCTTGAGATCGGTGTGGGCCTTGGTGCAGATCATCAGAGCTTTGCTGAGGCTGGTGCCGTTTTAACCGGTGTTGATTTGACATCACACGCCATTGAAATGACTCGTCGGCGATTTATGAAATTCGGTTTGAAAAGTAACCTCAATGTGGGGGATGCGGAAAACCTGAACTTCCCAGACAACAGCTTTGATATTGTTTACTCTTGGGGGGTGATTCATCATAGTCCGGACACCCAAAAAGCGGTGAATGAGATTTTCCGTGTTTTAAAACCGGGGGGGAGAGCCAAGGTCATGATATACCATAGATACAGCATGGTTGGTTATATGCTTTGGCTGCGCTATGGCCTTTTGGCCGGCCGGCCGTTTACTAAGCTTGCTACGATATACTCCAGATATCTTGAAAGCCCGGGGACCAAGGCCTATAGTGTTGCTGATGCTCGAGAACTCTTTCGGCAGTATAAAATGGTTTTAACCAATATCCAACTGGGCCACGGCGATCTGCTGACATCGCAGGCAGGTCAACGACATGAGGGGACCCTGCTGAATGCTGCCCGAAAGATTTGGCCACGTTGGGTATTGAAGAGACTTTGCAAGTGTTACGGGCTATTCATGTTGATTGAAGCAAAAAAACCACCTTCATAAAATTAATCGACCGCATCTTTCGGAATAACATCGTATTCCCGATAAATAGTTTAAACAAAAAGAACACAAAACACACCAGGACAGATTGCCGATTATGAAACAACTGATTCAGAATCTCAAAACCGGTGAGACAGTTCTTGAAGATGTTCCGGTGCCGCAGGCCGGACGTGGTCAGATTCTGATCAGAACCAATTGCAGTCTGGTATCTCTTGGAACCGAGCGCATGCTGGTGGAGTTCAGTAAGGCTAATTTGCTGCAAAAGGCCCGGCAGCAACCGGACAAAGTTAGGCAGGTATTGGATAAAATCCGGACCGACGGGCTGATGCCTACGCTGGAGGCGGTGTTTAAGAAATTAGATGAGCCGTTGCCGCTTGGATATTGTAATGTCGGGCGTGTTGATGAAATAACAGACAGTCTTAAGTGTGAAATTTTAAGTTTTAAGAGAGGTGATCGGGTGGTGAGCAACGGGCCGCATGCCGAATATGTGCGCGTGCCGGAGAATCTGTGTGCAACAATACCGGACAACGTGACGGATGAGGAAGCGGCTTTTACCGTTGTCGGTGCAATAGGCTTGCAGGGGGTCCGGCTTTGCCAACCGACGTTTGGGGAAACCATTGTGGTGATCGGTCTGGGACTTATTGGGTTGATAACCGTTCAAATTTTAAAAGCCAATGGCTGTCGGGTGGTAGGGATTGATATCGATTCGGAAAAACTGAATCTATCGAAAACATGGGGTGTGGTCACCATTAACCCAAAAGAATCGGATGGGGTGGCTGCGGTGATGCAACTGACCGGTGGAGTTGGTGCTGACGGTGTGATCATTACAGCCTCGGCAAAGGCGGATGATATCGTTTCCCAGGCGGCCCGGATGAGTCGGAAGCGGGGCCGGATCATTCTGGTGGGCGTGGTGGGTCTTAATCTCAGCCGGGCGGAGTTTTACGAAAAGGAACTGACCTTTCAGGTGAGTTGCTCCTATGGACCGGGACGTTACGATGAGGGGTATGAGCAAAAGGGGCAGGATTACCCCATCGGCTTTGTGCGCTGGACCGAGAAACGCAATTTTGAGGCGGTGTTGCAGGCGATTTCTGCCGGGCAGTTGGATGTTAAAAGCCTGATCACTCAGCGGGTGAAGCTGGAAGATTTTGAGCAGGTGTACGGTAATATGGGGAAGTCCGGGGCTATTGCGTCGATATTGGTGTATCCGGAGGGAAATGTCAGCACAAATGACAATGAGTTCACAAAGATTGAGAGAATTGTCAGGGTTACGGAGAAGGATTTTAAAGGGGTAACAGGTACGATCGGGATTGTCGGGGCCGGAAATTTTACCAAAATGACGGTGTTGCCTGCACTGAAAAAATGCGGCGCTCCCATCAGTTACATTTCATCGGCCAATGGCCTGTCCGGTACCCATCTGGCAAAAAAATACGGCATTGTCAACAGTACGACGGATTATCTGGGAATCCTTGCAGATCATGGTGTGGGGCTGGTGATGATCACCACCCGGCACAATCTTCATGCCAGAATGGTGGTGGAATGCCTGAAAGCTGGGAAAAATGTGTTTGTGGAAAAACCGCTGACCCTGAATCTTGAAGAATTGAATGCGGTGCGGGACGCATACCAATCCGGCAATAGTGCATTGACAGTGGGGTTCAATCGTCGGTTTTCACCTCATATTCAAGCCATAAAAAAAGCGCTGGGCGATCAGCCCGGCCCCATCAACCTGATGGCCACCATGAATGCCGGGGCCATTCCGGCAAATGTTTGGGTGCATGACATGGAAGTAGGCGGGGGGCGGATTATCGGCGAGGCCTGCCATTATCTGGACTTGTTGATGTATCTGGCCGGAAGTCCGATTGAAGCGGTATGTATGAATGCCATGGGAACTGATCCAAAAGGAAATACGGACAATGCCTCTATCCTGCTGCGGTTTGCCAATGGGTCGAACGGTGTGGTGAACTATTTTGCCAATGGAAACAAGGGATATTCAAAAGAGCGGGTGGAGGTGTACAGCCAGGGCCGGACGGTAGTGATGGATAATTTCCGTAGAACCGAGGCATTTGGGGTTTCCGGATTCAAGGGGCTCAAGACCTCCATTGATAAAGGCCATTTCGCACAGTTTAAGTTGCTGACGGACCGGTTGCAGAATGGCGGGGGAGCGCTGATTCCGTTTGCGGATATCGAGAATGTAACGATGGCATCGTTTGCCTGCATCGAAAGCCTGATGATAGGTGGCTGGATAAAAATAAACCGGGTGGAGTACAGCAAAGGGAAGGCGTATGGATGATCGTCGATTTCAGATAAAAATTGAAGGGCCTGCGGTCCTGGAGGGCCAGATTTCTTTTTCCTTGCTGAGCCAATTGCTGAAAGGAATTCAGGAAACGGTATATACCCTCGCCCTGGCAGGCTTGCAGTATGATTACCGGCAAAGGATACGCGTTCCAAGGGAAGTCCAAACAGCATCTGCGCTTTACAGAGTGCTTGAAGAAAATGGCAGTTATGCTTTGACCGCCGAGATTGCTCCTGCCCAACATCTTAATGATTTCCCTGATATCGGTCTTTACGCAAAAAATAAGTATCTTGAAGTCATCCATATTCTTGAAGCCGAAAATTCCTGGAACAAACTGAATAGGGTAATTCCTGACAGCGGTTACCGTAGAAAAATCTTGCGTTCCATATCGTCGTATTGTCCAAAAAGCGGCGAACGATGGCATATCGGCATCGGACAGCCTGGCCAGCAGCTATCCACATTAAATCCGGGTCTTCCGCAATCTATCCATAAATTTCTTGTTCTGCCTGCTACAGAAACAATGGTTGTCTCTGGTGAACTGGTTCAACTCCATTTGGATGAAAAGAGATTGGGGATATATTATGCACCGGCAAAAAAAGTGATTCATTGCTCATACGAACCTGAATTGGAAGATTATATCGTAGCCTGTTTGCGGGAAATCATTCAAGTATATGGACAGGTTCAACTCGACAATAGGGGGATTCCGGAAAAAATTGTCGATGTCATTGAAATTGAGAATCTGGATTTAAGCCCGCTGAAGATAGGAGAAATTTTATTCGAAAACAAGAAGCTGAGGTTGAGAGATGAATTAAGTATTTCAGTTGACTATGACCAGGAGAACCAGGAATTTTCACTTGAGTATGCCATCCTGAACATATCCATAGGCGCCAAAGACAGGCAGTCGATTTTAGACGAATTTTACGCGGATTTTTACTGGGTCTGGCTGGAATATGGAATATGCGATGATGCGCAAATGAGCGACGATGCCCGGCTACTCAAGGAGTCTGTTTGCGGAATGGTTGTGGAGGAAATTGGGATATGAATCCAAGAAACCGTACAGACGTTGAAAATGCGCTTGAGAAAAAAGGGTTCAAAAAGAATCAGAATGATCATCGAAAGTTCATTTATCATATGTTGAGCGGTCAAAAGACTGCTGTTTGGACCAAAACAAGTCATGGAAGCAGCCATCGTGAGCTTTCTCCTTCGAATCTCAGCAGGATGGCCAGGCAGTGTCAATTGAATGGCAAAGATTTTGAACTGCTCATTGATTGTCCACTGAGCCAAAGCATTTACGAGATGAAGCTTATTAACAAAGAGAATACATCCGGCAGAGGCGTGAAATCATTGATATGCGAATAGACCTGATTGCCGGCACCCGGCCAAACTTCATGAAGATATCACCCATCATCGATGCGATAAAGGCAAATCATGCAGCGACCCATAGACTAAGTTTTCGCTTGGTTCACACCGGTCAGCATTATGACCGCAACATGAGCGGTAGTTTCTTTGAGCAGCTCGGCATTCCGGAGCCGGATATCAATCTGGGGGCCGGCGGGGGAACCCAGGCCGAACAGACGGCGGCTATCATGACCGGTTATGAAAAAGTGCTGCAGGAGGGGCGATCCGACTTGTGCCTGGTGGTGGGGGATGTGACCTCAACCATGGCCTGTTCCATTGTGGCCCGCAAGATGGGGGTGGATGTGGCCCATGTGGAGGCAGGCATCCGCTCCGGGGACTGGACCATGCCCGAGGAAATCAACCGGATCGTGACCGACAGCCTGACAAATCTGTTTTTTACCACATCAGTGACAGCCAATGAAAATCTGAGAAAATGCGGGGTAGATGAAGCGTGCATTTTTTTCGTGGGCAACACCATGATTGATACGCTTTTGAAACAGATGTCCCGGTTTCGAAAGCCGGAAATATGGGATAAGGCCCGGCTGGAAGCGGGCGACTATATCGTTCTGACTCTTCACCGGCCTGCCAATGTGGATGAGGAAGATAAACTCAAAGCCATGATGGAAGCGATCATCTGTCATACAAGGGGCCTGCCACTGGTATTTCCCGTTCATCCGAGAACGGCCATGGTGTTGGAGAAACTGGGGATCGACGGCGCGACTCTACTGATAACCGAACCGCTGGGGTATCTGGAATTCAATTATCTGGTCAAACACGCCAAAGCGGTGCTGACGGATTCCGGCGGCATTACGGAAGAGACGACGGTTATGGGCGTACCGTGTATGACGCTGCGGAACAATACCGAGAGGCCGGAGACGATTACGGTGGGAACGAATGAACTGATAGGAACGGATCCGAAGGTGATTGGGCCGGCAATGGAGAAGCTTTTTTCAGGGAAGTGGAAAAAAGGGAGTATCCCGGAAAAATGGGATGGGAAGGCGGCGGAGCGGATTGTGGATGTCTTGATGAAAATTTAACCACGAGGGGCACGAAGAGGAAGATATAAAAAATATTTGTGAACTTTGTGCGATTGGTGGTTTCTATTCTATGTTGAAATATCTGGATATCGTTAAACTGCTTGGTCCCGCGTGGGTTGCATGGCGGTTGCTCTATGCGTTGCGGCAGCGGCTGGGGGTGATCAAACGTAATACTCCCATTTTAGAATGGGAGGATATTCCTGCTCCTGAGATCACCGGGAAATTTTTTGCAGTCGAGGTTAAGAATGAAGCTGTTGGTACGCTGGCCGAGGAGATTCTGCAGGGCCGGTTCACTTACTTTTCCCGCCACCATTCACCACTCAAAACTAAACTGAACTGGTTTGCCAATCCATTTGAGGATTCATCATCAACACATCCGGCGCTTTCCCAAACCCATTGGACAAAAATTCCCGATTTTGGAAATGGGGATATCAAGTGCATCTGGGAGTTGAGCCGGTTTGCCTGGGTGTATCCACTGGTACATGCATATCAGACCACGGCCAATGAGAAATACTGTGAGTCATTCTGGTCGCTTCTGGAGGACTGGGCCGGACACAATCCACCAAACAGGGGTGTCCACTGGAAATGCGGCCAGGAAAACGCTGTCCGCATGTTTGCCCTGACCACCGCCTATTTTGCCTTCCGCTCGTCAGCTACCTCCTTTCCTTCCCGCCACCTTCTTCTTCGACGAATTTTATATGCCTCTGCCCGCCGGATCGAAGCCAACATCGACTACGCATTAAGCCAGAAGAACAACCACGGCATTTCTGAGGCCACAGGGCTTTTTACAGCGGGTGTTTTGTTACAAAACAGGGCATGGTTGGAAAAAGGCCGTAAGTTGTTGGAAAGCCAGACCCAGGAATTGGTTTATGTTGATGGCTCTTTTTCCCAGCATTCGGCCAATTATCATCGGGTGATGCTGCATGCCTGCCTCTGGGCCATCTGTGTCGGCAGGGCAAACGGAATTGAATTCAGCTCAAATTTCAAGAAGAAAATGCGACTGGCTGGCAACTGGCTGGTGGCACTGGTTGACCCGGTTTCCGGAAAAATGCCCAACCTTGGGTCTAACGATGGGGCGCTGGTGCTTCCCGTATCGCATTGTGACTATACGGATTACCGGCCAACAATTCAGGCAGTAGGGTCTGTGCTGGATAATAGCGGTTGGCTGCTCCAAGGGCCATGGGATGATCTGGCCGAATGGCTTTCGCCGGGTTTCAATGTTCATACAATGGATTCGATTGAGCGGACGTGTCCACCCATTGAATCGTTTCCGGAAGGTGGATATGCCGTGCTTCGAAGTGGACACGCGAAGCTTATCTTTCATTGTCCCCAACGCTTTCAACATCGTCCCGGTCAATGTGATCTGCTACATGTGGATATTTGGCATGGGGGCGTAAATCTATTAAGAGATGCCGGGACATACAGCTACAATTGTCCGTCTCCCTGGCAGGAATATTTTGAAAGCACAGCGGCGCACAATGCCATTCAGTTTGACAACCATGAGCAAATGCCCCGGCGCAGCCGCTTTCTATATGGCCGATGGCCCAGGTTGATGGTAAAGACTGACCTCTCAAAGAGTATGATCGAGGCAGGATTCACGGATTGGAAACTGTGCGGACACAGCCGCAGGGTTACCGTCACACCGACCGGCTATGAGATCACGGACACCATCGCCGGTTGCTTTAACAGGGCTGTGATGAGATGGCGCCTTGCGCCGGAAATGGATTGGAAATTGGAAGGTAAAACCTGCACCGTTGACGCAATAAGCATTCAGGTGGATGTTGGAGACGGTTTGGTGGCGATGCGATTGGCCGAAGGGTGGGAATCTTTATATTATCAGGAAAAACATCAGATACCTGTTTTTGAAACAGAAGTGGATTTTTCGTGCAGGCGGATCGTGACACGAATCGATCTGCCGCGCGCATTTTCATCTGGAGCAACCATCTCATGAATGTATTGTTAATTCACCAGGCATTTGCGTCACCGAATGAACCGGGCGGCACCCGTCATTACGAATTGGCGCGCCATATTGCCGAAAGCGGTTATCGATTTACAATTGTAGCGAGCGATCTGAGTTATTTAACCGGCAACAAAATCAGTGGTTCAAAGAAACTGATTGAGACTGAGATGTTGGGTGGGATTCGATTGTTGCGCGCCTATACCTATCCTTCCCTTCACCGTAGTTTTGTCTGGCGTATTCTCTCCTTTGTCAGTTTTATGGTAACTTCCGTGCTGGCGGCGATTCGAAATGGTTCCGTGGATGTGGTAATGGGGACATCCCCGCCGATTTTTCAGGCTGTCTCCGCCTGGATAGTCAGTTGTATCCAACAAAAACCATTTCTTCTGGAAATCAGAGACCTTTGGCCTGAGTTTGCAATCGATATGGGTGTGCTGACCCAGCCAGTTTTGATTACGGCCTCCCGCAGGCTGGAACGTTTTCTGTATCGAATGGCCGATCACATTCTTGTGAATTCCCCTGCCTATAGAGAATATCTGATTGACAAAGGAATACAAAAAGAAAAAATATCTTTGATTTCAAATGGCGTGGATGTCAAGATGTTCGATCCAACTGCCAGGGGCGGCGTACTGCGAAGGCAATGGAGGGTCGAAAACAAATTTGTGGTGACCTACGCCGGTGCGCTGGGACTTGCAAACGATATCCCAACGATTCTAAGAGCAGCCGAACGATTGAAAGATCAACAAAACATCCATTTTCTGCTGGTTGGTGACGGAAAGGAAAAGGCAAACCTTGAAAAAATGGCTGATCGGATGGAGCTTTCGAATGTAACCTTTACCGGTTCACAGCCAAAATCCCTGATGCCGGAAGTGCTGGCAGCCAGCGATGCATGCCTGGCCACCTTGCAAAATATCTCTATGTTCGGGACCACCTATCCCAATAAGGTGTTTGACTATATGGCAGCCGGCAGACCGACGGTGCTGGGTATCAATGGGGTGATTCGGGACGTGATTGAAGCGGCTTGTGGCGGCGTGTTTGTTCCACCCGGAAATGATCGCCTGCTGGCGGATGCCGTAATGATGTTGGCTGAGAATCCTGAGAAAGCAAGAAAGATGGGGCAATGCGCCAGGGAGTATGTGGCAGTCCATTTTGATCGGCATGAACAGGCGGAATCGTTTCGGCGATTGTTGATGCACCTCAAGTGAATCTGCAGATTACGCAGGTTAATAAGTCTCACGCAAAGACGCGAAGGCGCAAAGTTAAAAAAACATGATTCACTGTGGTTGCCCATGTCTATGAAGCGAATTTTCGATGTAATAATTTCAGGTTCTGCATTCATTGCTTTGGCGCCACTGATGTGGAGTATTGTTGTACTGATTCGTCTAACGCAGGGGAGGCGTTTTTTTTTCCGGCAGATGAGGCCAGGAAAGGGCGGGCAGGCGTTTTACATTGTCAAGTTCTGCACGATGACAAACGACTGCGGTACATGTGGGTTTTTACTGCCGGATGCACAGCGGCTGACACGAATCGGTCGGTTTTTACGCAGCACCAGCCTGGATGAATTGCCGGAGCTGTGGAACGTTTTGAAAGGCGACATGAGCATCGTGGGGCCAAGGCCGCTTCTGATGCAGTACCTGGATCGATATACGCCTGAGCAGGCCAGACGGCATGAGGTGAAGCCGGGGATCACAGGCTGGGCGCAGGTGAATGGGCGGAATGCGATATCGTGGGAAGAGAAGTTCAGGCTGGATGTGTGGTATGTGGATAACTGGTCTTTGGTGATGGATTTACGGATTGTATTGATGACAGTATTGAAGGTGGTGCAGCGGGAGGGGATCAGTGCAAAAGACGATGCGACAATGCCGGAGTTTATGGGTGCGAGGGGTTAAAAGGAGTAAAAGAGGGTGGAAGCCATGAAGCTGAGTAGTGCCGTAAAATCGGTCGGATTTCTCGAGAGACATGCTTCTGAAATAATAGAAGACATATACCAACATCATAAATCTATGGTTATTACCAAGGATGGTGAAGTCAAGGCAGTTTTATTGGACATTCAAACTTATGAAGAACTTCAGGAAAGCTTATCATTAAAGCAGGTAACGTCAGACCGATGAAGGAAAGTTTTCAGGCAATACGCATCAGCGGTTAATTAGGCATGGATGAAAACTTAAAATGAAACAAATTGCGATATACGGCGCTGGCGGATTTGCCAGGGAAGTGGCATGGCTGGCAGAGTCCTGTGATGGTGACCACCATGTGGTTTGTTTTGTGGATGACAATCCGGTACTGGTTGGAAAACAGGTCAATGGCATCCCGGTGATGAGCCTTGAAGATGCAGCAGGACGGTTTGCCGGTGCAGGTATTGTGTCCGGCATCGGCAGCCCGAAAGCTCGTGCATTTGTCATGGAAAAGGCGGTGGTGGCAGGATTTATGCCGGTGTCGCTGATTCATCCCCGCGTGGAGATGTCCCGATGGATCGAGATGGGGGAAGGGACGGTGATATGCGCCGGGTGTATTCTGACCACAAACATCCAAATCGGGAAACAGGTGCAGATCAACCTGGATTGTACGGTAGGGCATGATGTGGTGTTGGGCGATTACACCACGCTGGCGCCGGGAGTTCATGTGTCGGGCTGGGTTCATTTCGGGAAAAGGGTCTATGTGGGAACTGGTGCGGTGTTCATCAATGGCACGGAGGAGAGTCCCCTTTTAATCGCGGATGATGTGATCATTGGTGCGGGAGCATGTGTAATAAAATCAATTAGTTGTGGAACATGGGGGGGGTGCCGGCCAAGCCCCTTCGGGGGTGAAGATGATGGGAAGATAGGAAGGGAAGAAGATCAGCCGATAGGGGCGGATGGCATTACCGGGTGCGGAAACACTGAACTCCTTTTATCTGCGGATCGATTTTCGAACTGGCAATATCCGGTCATCGAGGACGGCGGACTGACGAAATATCATTGGCTGGTGCAGCACAAAGATAAGCTACAGTTGGGATATCTGACGGATATCGGGGCTTTTACATATATCAATGCAAAACACGGCGTGACGATTGGGGATTTTGTGCAGATCGGGTCGCATTGTTCCATTTATTCGGTTTCGACTATTGACGATAAAACCGGGCCGGTGGTGTTGAAGAAGAACTGTAAAGTCGGCAGTCATTCCACGATTATGCCGGGAGTGACGGTCGGTGAGAATGCTGTGGTCGGGTCGCATAGTTTTGTGAATCGGGATGTGACGGATGACGCGGTGGTGGCCGGTGTTCCGGCAAAAAGTCTCACGCAAAGACGCTAAGGCGCAAAGAAATCAAGGGGCCAAACATGAAGGTAAAAGAGAAGATAATCGATTCAATCAGCAAAATGGGTGAATGGGAACTGAATTAATAATGAAAAAACGCATTTTTCTTTCTCCACCCCATTTAGGTGGGGATGAAATCCAATTTGTGCAGAAGGCTTTTGAAAGCAACTATATTGCTCCGCTGGGGCCGATGGTGGATGCTTTTGAGCGGGAGTTTTCCGAATATACTGGAATACGGCATTGTGTGGCGTTGGCAAGCGGGACTGCGGCCATGCACCTGGGGCTAAGGTATCTGGGGGTTGGGTCGGGGGATGAGGTGTTTGGCTCGACCCTGACCTTTATCGGGAGCGTGACTCCAGTGACGTTTATGGGTGGAACACCGGTCTTTATCGACTGTGACAGGGAAACCTGGAACATGGACCCGGTACTGCTGGAGGCGGAGTTGGAGCGGTGTGCGAAGGCTGGAAAGTTGCCAAAGGCGGTGGCGCCAACGGATTTGTATGGGCAGTGCTGCGATTATGCGCGGATTTATGCAGTGTGTCAGCGCTATGGCGTGCCGGTGGTGCTGGATGCGGCGGAGGCGATGGGTGCTAAATATTTCACGCAAAGACGCAAAGACGCTAAGGAGAAAGAAGGTGAGAAGTTGGGAAGATCAGAAGATGTGAAGAGCGGATCAGTCCAAACTACACTTGTCCCCCGTGCCCCTTCACCTGTCACGCTCAACCATGCGGGGAAAGGGGGCAAGGCGGCGGTGTTTTCATTCAACGGGAACAAGATCATGACAACTTCCGGCGGGGGAATGCTGGCCTCGGATGATGGGGAGTTGATTGAAAAGGCGCGGTTCTGGTCTCAGCAGGCCAAGGAGCCATTTGTTCATTACGAGCATACGGAAATCGGGTACAATTACCGGATGAGCAATATTTTGGCTGCGATTGGCCGAGGGCAGCTTGCAGTGCTGGATGAGCGGGTGCAGCGGAAGCGGGAGATATTTGACTACTACCGGGCGGCGCTGGGATGTGCTACCGGGATTGCATTCATGCCGGAGGCGGCGTATGGCCGGTGCAACCGGTGGCTGACCGTGGTGCTGATAACGCCGGAGATGTTCGGGGCAGACCGGGAAGTGGTGCGGCAGGCGCTGAATGCTGAAAATATCGAGTCAAGACCGGTATGGAAACCGATGCACCTTCAGCCGGTGTTCGACTGCAGATGTCAGAGGTCAGATATCAGAGGTCAGCAAGGAAAACAGAGATATTCAGCGAGAGTAGTTGGGGGAAAAGTGGCGGAGGATTTGTTTGAACGAGGGTTGTGCCTGCCGAGCGGAACGGCGATGACCAATTCTGATCTGGATCGGGTGATTGATATTATTCTCAAATGCCGGAGGGCGTGAGGGCGAAAAAGAAGAAAATCAGAATGACGGAATAGCGAGATGGTGGAATGCCGAAAATGGCGAGATGGCGAGATGGCGGAACCATTTCGCCATTTCACGTTCTTACGACTTCGCTTGTGTAAATAAGCAGCCCGTCCGATTCAACATGATATTCTCGAAAGTCCCGCCACTCGCCCTTTTGCTTGTGATCCAGGAATTTCGGAGGCGATGGTTCGGGAGCTGCAAGCTTTTCCAGGACATACTCCTGTTTCTCAAGATTGCGTCCTTGCTCAGTTTTTAAATGACAGGATGGATCAATTGTCACAAACAATTATTCAGAAAGGATGGATCGAATGAAAAAACTGGTTAGGTTGCTTTTAATATGCGGGTTGCTGTCGGGATGCACCCCGACACCCGAAATAATTCAGGATGAGGCTTTGAAAGCCATTCAGGCACATCCTGAAATCATCATGGAGCAAGTGCTTAAAACGATCAGGGAAAACCCTGAAATCGTGATGGATGTTTTGAAAGAGAAAAATATCGAAGTCCTTCAGATTGTGGAAAAAGGCAGCCATGATTTGGCTGAGAAAAAACGGGAAGAACGTTTGAAACTTGACCTTGCCAATCCCAAAAAACCAAAAATTGATTTGACTCGTCCCTTCATAGGTGATCCCAATGCGCCGATTACCATTGTCGAGTATTCAGATTTTCAATGTTTTTACTGTGGGAAGGCTGCCCGCATCGTGCAGGATCTCGTCGTGAAATATCCTAAGAAAATCAGGGTTTTTTTTAAACATATGCCGTTTCATGAAATGTCCGGAATAGAAGCCAGGTATTTTGAAGCCATTGCCAGGCAGTCTGCGGAAAAAGCATGGAAATTCCATGATATCGCCTTCGACAGCAGGGAGGGCATCCTGAAAGAAAAAGATAGTGCTTTGCTGGAAATAGCCAACCACTTGAGTATTGATGAAGCCAGGCTGAAAAAGGATTTAGAAAGCAAAGAAATGGCGGATGTGATCGGTGAAGATTTGAAAGAAGGCCGGTTCTTCGGATTTGATTCTACCCCGTCGTTTTTAATTAACGGAGTGTCGGTGATCGGAGCAGTTCCCTTTGAAGAATTCGAAAGGGTGATCCGACTGATTGAAGAGAAGAAGTAGCATCACGGATCGGAAAATGACAGCACAAAGCGGTCCGGAAGGGGAAACAATGCATGTTGACTCCAATACGAGGTAAAAGACATGATATCCTATATTGGCGCAGTGGATCAGGGAACGACCAGTATGCGTTTCAGCATTTTTGACAAGAATTCCTGGATCATCTGGCAACTGACAGGCGGCCCGGATGGGGGGGCTCATGTGACCGGTGTCACCAATGCCAGCCGCACCCTTCTGATATACTGCGAACCGGCATAATTTTGCGTTTTTGATCCCCCACCCCAACCCTCCCCCGCTGGGAGAGGGAGTTTATGAAAAGCGCAGATTATGCCAGTTCGCAGTATAGATATGAAAACCTTGAACTGGGACCCAGGAATGCTGGCCGTGCTGAACCGTGCTGGAGGCGACCGCCTATCAGATACGGGATATCGTTGATGTCATGGAAAAGGATTCCGGGCTGAGGCTCACTCAGCTCAAAGTGGATGGCGGAATGATTGCCTATGCGTTTTTGATGCAGATTCAGGCGGATATCCTGAATGTTCCTGTGATTCGACCCACAGTGACCGAAACTACTGTTCTGGGGGCTGCTTATGCCGCATGACTTGCGGTCGGGTTCTGGGCAGGAAAGGAGAAGCTCTGTCAGTACTGGAGCGGGAATTCAAAAATGACGGAAAGCGAGCGTGAATCCAGGTATCTGCAATGGAAAAAAGCGGTCAGATGTACCATGGACTGGTTGGTTAATGTTTGAACCACTTAGGAAGTCAGAAAATTTGATCTGCCGTAATCGACTACAATATATGATTTCAAAAAAGGAAACTCGAATTCAATCTCGCAGTATAATCATTCCGATAGCCTGGATAGATGCACGATTTCTAAGCGCACAAGTCGAAAAGAGTAACTTACTGCTATTGAAAAACAGACAATTTGACAGGAGCATCGACCATGAAATTCCCTTACGGTATTTTCGATTTCAAGGAAATCGTGACGCAGAATTATTTTTACTGCGACCGGACGAATTTTATCCAATCAATTGAGGAGACAGGCAATTATCTGATGTTCATACGTCCCCGCCGCTTTGGAAAAAGCTTGTTGCTCTCAATGCTGGAGCATTATTACGATGTGGCGATGGCGGATCAGTTCGATACTATTTTCGGACATTTGAAGATTGGACAGCAGCCCACTCCGCTTCATAATCGGTTTTTCATTCTGAAATGGGATTTTTCCTGTGTGAACCCAATGGGCGCTGCTCTGGAAATACAAAAGTCACTTCACAAACACATCAATGCCAAAATCGAAGGATTTTTTCAGAAATATAGAGAACATCTTTCCAGCCCAATCCATATAGATTCGGATGACGCGCTGCATTCCATTGAATCTCTTATCATCGCTACCCACCAGACACCATATCCCGTCTATCTGCTGATCGACGAATACGACAACTTCGCCAATGAAGTCATGATGGATATGTCGGAGGGTTTAAAAATCTACGAGTCGCTGGTCTATGAAAAAGGACCGCTTAAAACCCTGTTCAAAGCTGTGAAATCTCTGTCTGTCAGCACCGGCTTTGCCAGAACCTTTATAACCGGCGTATCTCCGGTAGTGTTGAGCGATATCACCAGCGGGTATAACATTGCT
>CAIMCT010000545.1 GCA_903839535.1 uncultured Desulfobacteraceae bacterium | reverse complement strand
TTGGCATCTTCAGTTCGGATATGTCTAACCATTTGAAAACAAGAGATAATTTCAATTTTTTCTGATTTTTAAATAAAAGCCTCAAATTCAATAGGTTACGATACAATGCCAACACTTGTGGACCTATGTGATACACGGCCCATTGTCACCGACTATTTGCTGCCAAAAAACTGCATTTTGACAGACCCAACGACAATTACATCCATATCTTTCAGCAGAACGGATTCCTTGATCGACTCGCCATTGACTTTGGGCTTTGATATGCCACCTACATAGCTTAAATAATATCCCTGGGGCCGTCTGCTGATGGTCGCTGCTGCCTGACCAACCGTAAGACCGGTAACAACGATATCGGATGTTTCGCTTTTTCCGATTCGAATCATTTTTTTGCTCAACTCGAACTCACCCGATCCTCCAGTCAGAAAAGACAGGAATCCCACGGTTTCTTGTTTTTTCTGCGGCAGATCACCCGGAACTTCTTTAACATGTTCAGATACCAGATTCCGATATACCTTAGTATCCAGAATCATGGTTTGATCCATTTGACAGGAGGGCGTAGGCTGTTTTTTGAGTTCATTCCCCGTCAGCTCAAAAGAAAGTGTATGTTTACATATCTGAATCGTCTCTCCATGTACCAGCCAATGAGACACCACGGGATATCCATTTACAAACGTGCCATTTTTGCTTTGGAGATCGGTCAATAAGTATCCCTCACCCACTACATCGACTTTGGCATGGTGACCGGACACTGCCAAGTTTTCGATACAGACATCATTATCTGCAAGCCGTCCAATTGACAGGGTTTTTCCCTTTTCAATCTGGAACTCTCCCTGAGAAATGTCCTTGAATTTCAGCGTAAGCACTGGCATAATCTGACCTCACCATCCCTTGATTACAGAATATAGATATTTAATATTATGTAAAGGTTGCACGAAAATTTGATAAAATTGACAAATACATGTTTATTCAAAATGTTATGAGCATAATCTGTCGAAAGGGCCTCAAAATAAAGGCTTCTTCCATACGATCACTGTAACTACAGCGCTTACCGTAATACTTGATACCGATATTGACTGAAACAACCATAAGGTTTTTATGCTTAACTTTGTGTATCACGATTTACGGTGTGCGCTATAATTGGTTTGATAGGCTCATTCTTAGCTGTCGATTTTCAAAAAGAAGTGTTTTCCCCAACTTGATGAAAGCAAAAATACTGTCAATTAAGTATGTTACTGGAAAATTTGGCTGCCAACATAAGCAGGGACACTTTTACTCTCAAGTACTTACATGAGCGGCCAACCTGTCCCGGCTTATGTGCGTAACCGAGAATTTCGCGCAACGTTTAAGTATTATATGGTTATCTTGACAATGCAAACGAAAACAGCTTTTTGACACCATAACGGATTTTGAAAAAGAAGTCGATGAATCTATTCACGATTCCTGCATCCGGCATCAGATGAATGATAACAATTGTGATATTGTCTTCTCCGCCTCGATCATTGGCAAGTTTTATAAGGTGGTTGCAAGCTGACCCAGGTCTTTGGGTTGTAACAGCCAAAACGATTTCCTGCAATGAAACTTTATTGCTCAGACCATCTGAGCATAAGATGATCCGGTCATCCTTAAAAAACGGCGTTTCACAAATGTGTGGATCAACCGAATCCGCAATCCCAACCGCCCGTGTCAGCATGTTTCGATAAGCTTTTCCAATTCGATTCAGTTTTTCAGGGTTTATTGCAACAAGCTCCGTTTCCACATTATGTGTTACGGATAGCGATTCAATGCGGTCACCATGAATAAGGTAAATCGGGCTGTCGCCAACATTGGCGACAATCAGAGTGGCCTCGGTCAGAACCACTGCAGCAACGGTTGACCCCATCTGACGATATTGCTCCTGCTGTTCGGACAGATCATAGATGCCGCGATTGGCCAACACAATGCCGGAAAGAAGTCGATTGGCTTCCGGTGTCAGGGTGTCATCGTTGATGATCCGTGTTTCGTCGCAATCTGACCCGTGACTTTGAAGAAAATAATCACGCATGATATCAACAACCAGCCTACTGGCCGTCTCACCGGATTGATGTCCCCCGATTCCATCCGCCACAATATAGAGTCTGAGGACATCATCAACCAGGAAGGAATCTTCATTGTTTGTTCGCAGCCTGCCGATATCTGATGCGCCGGCAGCATGAATGGACGCTATATGTGTCATCTGAATCAATCCTCATGCAATTCCGTCATATTTTGCGGGTATTAAAAATCTTTTCCAATGTTTTGTTCACAATCAAAACCAGAGCTTCGGGAATTCTTGGGTTGAACAATCTTTTCAACCAAAATAATTTGCGAACATTTATATCCTGTGATACAGAACCTGTCAATCAATCGACATTTTTTTGATTAGAGAAATTTGCCGCTGTGCAGCTTTCGGATGCGAAAGAGTTCCTGGAAGACAAAGAGTGATTTTTTCAAGCTGTCGTACTGTATCCTGGAATTTCCTACATGGCACCAGCTTACGGGAAACTCCGCAACTCTATATCCGGCTTTTTTTGCAAGCCAGAGAATTTCCGGGTCAAATATCACGCTGCTCAGTTTCTGCCTGCTAAAAAGTCGCTGAGCAGCAGTTTTTGTAAATATTTTGAATCCGCACTGGGTATCCTTGTAAAATATTCCAAGATACGCCATCTGAATCAGGTTGTATAATTTGGCGGAAAGCTCCCTATAACAATTCTGATGATCAAGGACCGTGGCGCCTGCTATGGCGCGGGAACCCATAGCAACGTCGAATCCGGATTCAATAAGTTTAAAAGCTTTGGTGATTTCTTCGATCGGCACCGCATAGTCAGCGTCCATGAACAGCAGCATTTCTCCGCTTCCAGCCAGCATTCCCGTGCGTACAGCATAGCCTTTTCCGCGGTTGGGATGGTATTCGATGACCCTAAGATCAACCCTGCTTCCGGAGTCAAATCCTTCCACAACCGATCTGGTGTGGTCCGTGCCTCCATCACTGACAACAATGATTTCACTCTCAAAATTTTGCTGGTTTAAAAACTCAAGGGAGGCATCAAGGGTATGGATAATCCGGTCTTCTTCGTTATAGGCCGGAATGATGATGGATAGTTTCACGCGATGATTTCCTTTCGAACATGATCCAGTATAAAACAGCAGACAGAGCGTAAATGATAAAAAATGCAAAGACAATATCACTCAGAAAATGGCCTCCCTGGAGGATTCGAACCAGTCCCACGACAGCACCGTAGATTCCTGCAAGCAGAATTAAAAGGCTGCGACGCTTTCGACAGACCGTATGTCTGCTAACTCCGAAGGCTATGAAATAAAAGCCCATTGCAGCATGGCCGGAAACAAATGAGCAGTTGTGATGGCATTGGCTGGATATAGCAAAAGCCGGGGTAAAAACTGATGCGCCCCCAAACTGTATTACATCATAAGGTCGCGCACGTCCCCAGTTGTCTTTTAGAACCACATTGACAATCAGGCCGGGACCAATTGCAAGCGCTGCCAGAAGATAGATCAGATGTTTGGCCGACAGTCCGAACCAGGGCTTTTTTCGAATCCATAGTGCGGTTAGCAGCAGGAAAGCAAGAACCACCCAGGCAGTGGAGACGATTTCAACCGATTCGTAGATATAGTGGCAGAAAGGTGCATCGGCCAGATAAAAGCGACTGACCGGATCATAAAAGAGCATGGAGAACCGGATGTCCAATTCCGGAAAAACATAAAACAGCAGCGCAGCCGCTAAGAATGAACCCACAAAAACCCGCGAGAGTCCCATCACCACTTCACCTGTTCACAAACTGCATCTCATAAAGCTTACAGTACTCCCCCTGTTTGGCCATCAGGTCTTCGTGAGAACCCCGTTCAATGATCTCGCCATTGACGATAACGATGATCCGGCTGGCATATCCGATGGTGGAAAGCCTGTGGGCGATCACAAAGGTGGTACGGCCTTTCATGAGGTTTTCCAGAGCTTTTTGCACCAGCATTTCGGACTCTGAATCCAGGGAAGAGGTGGCCTCATCCAGAATCAGGATGGGAGCATTTTTCAAAAGGGCTCTGGCAATGCAAAGCCGCTGTTTTTCACCGCCTGAAAGGCGGCTGCCCAGCTCGCCGATGGAAGTATCAAACTGCATGGGAAGGCGTTCGATAAAATCGTAGGCAAACGCCGCCTTGGCCGCTGCGACAATGTCATGGAAAGGAGCCAAGGGTTTACCATAAGCGATGTTGTTGCTGATGGTATCGTTGAACAGAATGGGATCCTGAGTGACGATAGCGATCTGTTCCCTAAGTGATTTCAGGGAAACGTTTCGGATATCTGTCTCATCCACCCGAATCACGCCGTGGGTGATGTCATAAAACCTGGGGATTAAATTGACCAGAGTTGTTTTACCGCCGCCGCTCATACCAACCAGGGCCAGAATTTCACCGGCATTGACTGTAAGGTTGATGTGCTTTAACACCGGGGTCTCATCGTAGCTAAAACCAACATTTTCAAAGGATACGGAGTGCGGGCGAAATGGGATAACAACAGGATTGTCAATTTCCAGAATGTCTGACTTTCTTTCGATGATGTCAAAAGCCCTGTCCGCTGCCGCAAGACCTTCCTGGATGGAATTGTTCAGGTTGCTCAGTTTTTTTACCGGATCGTAGAGCATCAAGACTGCCGCCATGAAAGAAAAAAACGTTCCGGCAGTTGATTCACCGCTGATGACCCGATATCCGCCGTACCAGATGATAAAAGCAATACCTAGTCCAGCCAGAAATTCCATGATGGGTGAGGAAAGTGAACGGGCAATTACTGCTTTCATTTCCAACTGAAAGAGGCTGAACGTTTTTTCATGAAACCGCTGTTTTTCGTAGGGCTCCATGCCAAATGCTTTTACGATCTTGTTTCCTGAAAACGTTTCATGAAGAAATGAGCTGAGGTCAGCCATAGATTCTTGGCACCCGGTGCTGACGCGCCGCACCCGCCTTCCAAACTGAACTATGGGCAGAAAGGCGACGGGTAAAATGAGGATGGCGTAAAGGGCCAGCTTCCAGTCCCTATAAAAAATCACGCCTGTGAGACCAATAATGGTAAAGCAGTCTCTTAGCACGCTGGTGACGGCGGTTGATACCATTGATTTGATGATGTTGACATCGTTTGTGATCCGCGACATCAGGACGCCCGTTTTTTCCGCATGAAAAAAAGACAGGGGCAGATCCTGAATATGGTCATAGAGCATGTTCCTAAGTCTGCGGATGATTCCCTGGCCCACATAACTCATTAAATATTCCTGGCCGTACATGCCAAATCCGCGAAGCAGATAAATCACTACGACGGCCACAGGAATCAATGTGAGCATTCGGATATTCTTGTTGAAAAAAATATCATCCAGTACCGGTTTAACCAGAAACGCGGTTGCAGAAGTTGCTGCCGCCATGACCAGCATACACATCATGGCCATAAAAAGTCGCATCCGGTTGTCTTTTATCAAATCAAAGAGGCGTTTGTGTCGGTCTTTGAGCAGGGGTTGAATCATTTAAAAACCGTTAAAAACCGTGAGGGCGTGAAAGCGTGAGATCGTAAAAGCAGACAGAGCGCAAGAGCGAAGTGGTCACCATTTCACGCCTTCACGCTTTTACGGTTTTACGGTTTTCAAGCATATTAAGGGCGATATCCGCAACGCGGGAAGAGGCACCGGGTCCTCCGAGTCGGTATCTGACATTGCCAAAAGCGTGTCGCATGGCATCCAGCGCAGCCGGAGTTTTCAGCAGTTGCAGTACGGTTTCCGCTATCAATTCAGGTGATGCCCTGTCCTGAATGAGTTCGGGAACGATTTCCCTTTCTGCAATCAGGTTGACGAGACCGATATGCTTTACCTTGATCAGTGTTCTTCCCAACTGGTAGCTTAAAGGTGAAACTTTATAGACTATGATCACAGGCATGCCGGCAATTGCTGCTTCCAGAGTTACCGTGCCGGATGCCGCTACAACCAGGTGGGTTTTGGTAAATACTGAACTGACCCCATTGGTGTCAATTTCCAGGTGCAGATCATCCTGAAACGGGGCGCAGATAGTTTTTATGGCTTCAAGAGGGGCACCGGGGGCTACAGAAACCACAAATCGAATATCCATTTTGCCAGACAGAATTCTGGCTGCCTGAAGCATGACCGGCAGGAGACGAAAAAGTTCACTTTCCCTGGACCCTGGACTCAGGCCGATGAAAACAGGGGTGTGAGTCGAAGATGGAGAGGCCGGAAAAGGAACTCGTCCCTCAATTCCTGACCCTGACAGGGGGCTGGAAGCCCCCTCCACCGTAGAGGGGACTTCCAACCCCCTGTTTCCATGTATTTCATCAAGCAGTGGATGCCCGACAAAGGTTACCGGAATATGGTGTTTGCGGTAAAAAGATGCTTCAAACGGAAGAATTACAGCGATGTGATCTACCAGCCTGCCGATTTTTGTGACTCTTCCGGAACGCCATGCCCATATCTGTGGGCTGATATAGTAGAGAACCGGAATATGCCATTTTTTGGCGACTGCTGCAATTCTCAGATTAAAATCAGGAAAATCAATCAGAATCAGCAAATCGGGGCGTGAATTTTTCAGAAACGACTTGGCGGCAGCCATGCCGCTGAGAATGCCAGGCAGCTTTGAAAAGACTTCGGTAATGCCTACAACCGATAAAGTTGCAGCATCCACCACAATCTCGACACCTGCATCCTGCATAAACTTACCGCCGATACCGGAAAAAACGATATTCTGTTTTTTTCCATTCAGCGCTTTTACCAGGTTTGCGCCGTGCAGATCGCCGGAAGCTTCGCCGGCAATCATGAAAATACGGTGTGTTTTTTCGTTTGTTGGGTTCATGTTGCTACTGAGAAAAACGTGCGTTGGTTGCGCGAATCTGATCCATTATGTTAAGAGCTATTTTCAGTGCGTCGCGCCCCATCTGGCCGGTGACTTCAGGTGTCTGGCGAAGGATGATGGCATTCACAAATGAAGTCAGTTCGTCCTCCAGAGCATCGCCTTTTAAAAAGGACAATTTCTGAATATCAGCTCCAGGGACAATGCCACCGGTTCCAGCTCCCGTTCCGTTTTTCCGTATCAGCGTGATATCGTGGTTGGCAAAGTCCACAGAAATATACGCATCTTTCTGAAAAAGGCGGATCTTTCGCTCATTTTTTATGGAAATCCGGCTCGCGGTGACATTGGCGACACAGCCGGTCTCAAAAGAAAGACGGGCATTGGCAATGTCCACATGATTTGAAATAACCGAGATTCCTGAAGCATGGATGCTCTTGATATCGGATTTGACAAAATTCAAGATGATATCAATATCATGAATCATCAGATCCAGAACCACGCTGACATCCGTACACCGGTCTTTATAGATGCTGAGTCTGTGAGATTCGATAAACATGGGCTTTTTGACAACGCCCTGCAATGCGGCGACTGCCGGATTAAATCGTTCCAGGTGTCCGACCTGGATAATCAGACCACGGGATTCAGAAAGGCGAATCAGTTCATTGGCCTCATCAAGTGTTGCAGTAATGGGTTTTTCAATAAGGACATCAATATCGTTTTCCAGAAAATCGCGGCTTACGACAAAATGATCAGGGGTCGGAACAGCAATACTGACGGCATCCACTTTCCCGATGAGGTCCTGGTGGTTATAAAAGGGCCGAGCGCCAAATCTTGAGGCGATACTGTCCGCTATGTCACGGTTGGCATCTACGATGCCAACCAGATCAACGTTTTCCATTGCGGCGTATTTTTCAGCATGAAATTTCCCCAGATATCCGACACCGACAACACCTAATCGCAATTTTTTTATGTTCGCTGCCAATGTTAATCCCTGTTTTTCCCGGAGCGGGTAACTCCCCTCTGGGAAGATTTGATAAAATTGATAAACTCCGTAACTTCATGAATCTGTTCCACTTCAGCCTGCGCCCGTTCAATGGCTTCATTCAGGGTTAAACCGATGCGAAAAATAATGCGATATGCTTTTTTTAGAGCTGACAGTGTAGCAGGCGTAAATCCCTGCCGCTTGAGACCCACAGCATTCAGACCATGCAGGGAAGCCCTGTCTCCTGCTGCTATTACATAAGGCGGGACATCCTTGACAACCGCTGAGGCTCCGCCGACAAATGCATAATCTCCGACTCGGACAAACTGATGGATGGCGACAATCCCTCCGATTGTGGCGTAATTGCCGATGGTGATATGACCGGCCAGGGTGGCGGCATTGGCCATTATCACCTTGCGGCCGGTTTTGCAATCGTGGGCGATATGGCAATACGCCATGATAAAGTTCTCTTCGCCTACTTCGGTGATTCCGCCGCCAAAAACCGTTCCGCGATTGATCGTAACAAATTCTCGAATGGTGGTTCCGCGCCCGATGGTCAACAGGGTTTTCTTCCCCTCGAATTTAAGAGATTGGGGGATTGCGCCGATAGATGCAAACTGAAAAATAAGGCAATTTTCACCAATGGTTGAATACTGATCAATGACCACATGGGGACCGATTTCAGTTCCATCGCCAATATAGACATCGTCAGCAATAACAGAGTAAGGGCCAATGGAAACATTGGTGCCGATTTCAGCTTTGGTACTGACAATTGCAGTAGGGTGAATCATACAGTGTCTCCATAGGTAGCCATAAATTCCGCCTCCGCCACCAGTTTATCGTTAACCATCGCCTTTGCGGACATCTTAACGGCTTTTGATCTTTTTTTGATCATCAGAACTTCCAGAATCAACTGATCTCCAGGGATGACCGGTATCCTGAATCTGACGTGATCAAATCCCATAAAATAAATGGCACCTGGTATTTTATCTGGCGGCAGATCAGACATGATCAAAACACCGCCAGCCTGTCCCATGGCCTCTACGATCAATACGCCGGGCATCACGGGAGTGGTTGGAAAATGTCCGGTAAAATACGGCTCATTGATGGTGACATTTTTTAAAGCCACCACTTTCTCGCCGGGAATCAGGTCGATGATTCGATCAATAAGAATCATCGGGTACCGGTGCGGCAACAGCGCTAAAATTTCCGAGATATCCAGGCTATGCACAATGTCATGTCTCCGTGTTGTAATTTAACTTCTAATTGTTTTGGTTCATGGTTGTTTCTATTTCATTAAGCCGCTTTTCCATCTCACCAAGTTTTTTCTTCATCTCTGGAAGTCGGGCTATAATTCGCGAAGTCTTGAGAAATAGTTTATGAGGCATTTCCGGTGATCCGGTGACAATGGAGTCGTCTGAAATAGAACCGGCTATCCCGGACTGGGGCCCTATGGTAACCCGATCTCCGATCGTTAAATGACCCGATACCCCAACCTGACCTGCCAGAATACATTGCCTGCCAATGTTTGTGCTGCCGGAAATGCCGACCTGGGCCACAAGAAGGGTATTTTCTCCTACGGTTACATTATGGGCGATATGAACCAGGTTATCGGTTTTTACGCCGTTTTTGATCCAGGTTTTTCCATAAGTTGCGCGGTCAATGGTATTTCCCGCCCCAACCTCGACATCATCATCTATCTGTACAATTCCTGTATGAAAAATTTTGTGATAGACACCATCATCCGGGGTGTATCCGAATCCGTCACAGCCAATGACGGTTCCCGCATGAATGGTAACCCGATTGCCGATTTGGGATCCATTCAATATGGTGACGTTTGGGAAAATTTCCACATCGTCGCCTATAGACACATGGTCTCCCAGAACCACATGGGGATGAAGGGTTACCCGATCCCCAAGGGAGACATGATTCTGAATAACCACAAAAGGTGCAATGACAACATCTTTACCTATATGAATATCCTGACCCATATATGCAGCAGGACTGATACCGGACCATGAAGGAATAGGCGGACAAAAAATCCTGACCACAAGGGAAAAAGCGGCCTGGGGGTTTTTGACCCGAATAACGCGGTCATCCTCTCCTGTAAAGTTGAAAGGAACAAGGATTGCGCCTGCTTGAGTTTCATGAAGCCGCTTGAGAAATTTGTTGCTCACTGCAAATGTGATATCGCAATCTTTTGCAGTTTCAAACGGTGCAGCGCCTGTAATGCATTTTTGGCCATCTCCAGGAATTTGGCCCTTAACGTGCAGTGCAATCTGGCTAATCGTAATTTCCATTAGAAATCAACCTTTGTTCTTGTGTTGGCGCTCTTGTGTCGGCCGCTCTTGTGTCGGCTATTTTTTCTTTTTTTCCGGAGCAGGTGTTTCATCCGATTTTGGTGTCTGAGTATTGTAAATCTGAATCACTGCATCGGTGATATCAATGGATGTGGGCGCATAAACTACGCCGCCGGTCCGCTTTTCAACAATTAGTGTGTAGCCTTCTTTTTTTCCAATTTCCTGAACCAACTCGACCACTTCTTTTTGAATACGGCTAATAATGCGATTCTCCAATGATTTGAAATCTTCCATGTATTTCTGCTGAAGGGCTTTAAAATCGCCAATCTTGATTCTCATTTCCCGCTGTTTTTCTTCACGAACTTCTTTGCTCATGACCAGAGATTCGCGCTCAATTTTTTTTTCTATATCTTCGATCTCGGCGCCTCTGTCTTTGAGATCGCTTTCCATCTGTTTTCCCTGCTTGTTGATTTCGACCTGAGCCGTCTTGCCGGCGTTGGAAACCTCAAGTATCTTCTGGAAATCCACAACTCCGATTTTGGCGACATCAGCGGCTGATGATACCCCTGTCAGAAAGAAAAAAGATAAAACTCCAACAGCCAGAATGCTCTTCATCATGTTCATTTTTTAAAGCCCCTTTTTAGAAATATGTTTTAGTGCGAATGCTGAAAGATGTGAATTCTAAAAGACATGAAAAGCGAATGACTTCATCATTCACGTTTCTAAATTAAAATGCCTGGCCCATGGTAAATTCCCAGCGTCCGGTTGCGCTCTCACCGGGTTTTGGATCCAAAATAAAACCGTTTTCAAGCCGGATGGGTCCCATCGGTGAATACCAACGGACGCCAAACCCTGAAGTCTGACGTAAACTTCCCAAATCAATATCCTGATTGTCATCATACAGATTACCGGTGTCATAAAAAACAACACCCATCAGACCGACATCCTTGAGCAGAGGGAAAATATATTCAATATTCAACTGGACAAATTTGTTCCCACCATAAGCATCGCCGTTTGCATCGCGCGGGCTTAGTTGATCCCAGCTAAAACCGCGAATTGAATTTATGCCGCCAAGATAAAAACGGTCATAAGGCGGCAGCAGCGCGCCCTCGTGCTGATCCACATAACCGGCCTTGGTATGCAGAAATCCGACCGTACTCCAGAACAGAGGAAAGTATCTGCCTGCCTCTCCAATATATTTGGTAAAGCCGACATCTCCGCCCAGACCGGCATATTCAACAGAGAGGGAATTCTTGGAGCCTTCAGTCGGGTTGAAAGCTTTATCAGTCGAATCATAGCGAATCAATGGGGTAATGCTGCTGGTGGTGTGTTGTCCTGCCATCTGCTTGAAATAAGAAGATGCGGCATCAGACAGGTTTGTCATGTCGCTGACATCATAACCATAGGTAAGATACGCCCTGGTATAGTCATAGACCGGATACCCGAAACGAAGAGATCCACCGACACTGGCCAGATTGTAAGCGTCATAATCCCTGTACTGGTTATAAAGATCAACGCCCGCGGACAAGGGAACGTCAAACAGCCAGGGTTCGGTAAATGACAGGTCGTACCGGGTGGTTCTGCCTCCGATCTCAGCCTTCAATCTCAACAATTGTCCCCGACCAAAAAGATTTCGCTGTGCGATGGAACCAACTACAAACATATTCTCCACACTGCTGTAACCGCCGCCAAAGCTGAATGTACCTGTGGGTTTTTCTTTGACATCAATATCCAGAAGCATTTTGTCTGGTTCGCTTCCCTTGGTGGTGTTTACTTTAACATCTTCAAAATAATCAAGCCGATTAAGGTTTCTGATGGCGCGCTTTAACTTCTTGCCACTGAATAATTCCTGTTCATAGAGATCAAGTTCGCGGCGAATGACCTTGTCACGGGTTTTGGTATTGCCGGTGATCCTGATTCCTTCAAAATAGACCAGGTTTCCTTTGGAGATTGTATAGGTGATATTGACGATCAGTTTTTCAGAATCCTGATCAATTTGTGGAACAACATCCGTGTATGCGTATCCTTCATCAGAATAGAGATCGCCGATGACGATGATGTCATCTCGTAGGATTTGCCTGCTGAAATATTCTTCTTTGGAGATTTTTATCTGTTTCATCATATCTGCCTCAGATGTAAGAATATCTCCCATAATTTGAACTTTCCCAACTTTGAAGCGCTGTCCTTCATCAATCTTGATCGTGATAAAAATCCAGTTGTCCCTGAATTCAATAATTGGCTCCCCCACCTTTGCCTGGACATAGCCACTGTTGTGATAGAAAGATGTCAGCAGCTCAGCATCCTGATTCAGATCTTCCGTCTTCAGATCTCCGGAGGAGGTCAGCCAGGACCAGAAGCCCTTTTCAGAGGTTTTCATGATTTTTTTCAATTTTTTATCCGGGTATGCCTGGTTTCCGGCAAAGTGAATCTCCTTGATCAGGATTTTTTTGCCTTCATCAATGACAAATTCAAGGTCTGCCTGATTGTTGTCCTGTTCTTTGATGTTGTAACTTACTTTGACATTGTGGTAGTTCTTTTCCTTGTACATGTCTTCTATACGCTTGATGTTACTTTGTATTTTAAATATATTTACAATTGATCCTGTTTTGATATCCAGACTTTTCAGTATCTTTTCATCATCAAAAACCAGGCTGCCCGGTTTGATGTCGTTTTTTGTATCTTGTGGGTCCTTCTTGTTGCTTACTGGCTGATACCCTTGACCGTTCTTGATAATAATGTGTCTTATGGTTGGCTTTTCCTTGACGACAAAAAGGATGATTTTCCCTGTGGCACTATCCTCGGATTCAACTCTGACATCGTCAAAATAGCCCATGGAATAAATAGCTTTAAGATCTTCAGACAAATTCTTGGCCAGGAGTGTGTCGCCCGGCTGCGTCTTTACAATGCGTTTGATGGCATCCTGTTCGATACGTCTGTTGCCGACAACCCGGACATCAGCGATCTTTTCCCGTTTAAAAAGCTTTGAACTGATGGCATCGGAAATGGATTTTACGGCTGCCGGAAGGTTTTCAACGCCTTCTCCTTCGGAAAAAAATGAAGCCGGCGATTTGTCGGTGGAAACATCAATCATTCTGGCATCCAGGCTAAAATTCTGCCCCAACCAGGTAAGGCTTCCCCAGATTATCACATCAGCGCTTTTCTGGGAGCCAAGCAAGCGGACGGTTTCAATTGTCAATTCTTTTCCCGATGCTGCTGTTGCAATATCCGGCTTGACGATGGTCGCCCCATCTCTTTCTATATGGCGTTGAATGAGCTGCGGAACCTGGTCTTTTAAATACTCCAGATTTTGTTGAGCGTGAATTTCAAACGGTAAAACCATTACCTGGACGCGTTCGGCGCCAAAACCCATAACAGGAAAACCGCATAAGACTCCGATAATGATGATACATAACCGTTTTAACATATAGACACCTCAGTTTGCTTCGACCAGTTTTCCATCCATGATGGTTACACGTCTGGCCATATAGGATGCCAGTTTCATGTTGTGAGTAACAACCACCATGGTCATATTCAATTCCCGATTTAATTCCATTAACAATTCATGAACCTGTTCACTGTTTTTTTGGTCCAGATTTCCGGTGGGTTCATCAGCCAGGAGCAGGGCAGGCTTCAAGACCAGCGCCCTGGCAAGTGCTACCCGCTGCTGTTCACCTCCGGAAAGCTTTGTGACCGGGTGCTGCAGCCTGCTTTTCAGGCCAACTCGCACCAGAATTTTTTCTGCGAGATTTCTGGACATGGGCTTGGACAATCCCTTGATGAGGCCCGGCATCATGGCATTTTCAAGTGCGGTGAATTCCGGCAGCAGATGATGAAATTGAAACACAAAGCCAATGGACGAATTTCTGAAACTCGCTAATTGGAAGGGATTCAGTTTAAAGATATTTTCTCCCTGGAACCACAAATCCCCGGAATCCGGTTGATCCAGAGTGCCCAGAATCTGAAGCAGAGTAGATTTTCCAATGCCGGATGCACCTACAATAGCAACAGTTTCTCCCGCCATTAGCGTAAAATCGACTGCTTTTAATATCTCAATAGCCGGCGCTCTTGTGTCGGCTACAAGAGCGTTTGATCCACTACTTATAAAACTTTTTTTAAGGTTTTTTGCCAGAACAAGGCAGTTGTTGTCCGGTTCATTCCGATCAATACTTCCATTTTCCATGCTGTTTTCCATAAATCAACTAAAGGTCATCTGGGCCTCGATCATCGTTTCGGCCGTATTGCTTTACCCCCACCCCGACCCTCCCCCGCTGGGGGAGGGAGATTTTCTGCTCCTCCCCCCTGGGGGGGGTGGTTGGGTGGGGGGCTGGCCGAAACGATGATCAATACCGTCTATTTTCATCCATATCGAATCGCTTCAACCGGATTAAGCTTTGAAGCCTGCCTTGCCGGATACAGTGTGGCGATAAAACATATAATCAGGGAAGCGGTTGCAATTGAAACGACATCAAATGTTTTTAAGAGAACCGGAAGCTTGGTAATATAGTAAACATCTCCCGGAAGTTCAATGAATTTATAATGCTCAAGAAGTTTGCACAACGCAAATCCAAGGCTGACTCCCAGGGTTGTCCCGATCACACCGATGGTCATCCCTTTAAAAACAAAAATACGCCGAATACTTTTATCGGTTGCCCCCATAGCCTTCAAGATGGCGATGTCCTTTGTTTTTTCCATTACCATCATAATCAGGCTGCTGGCAATGTTAAAGGCGGCAACCAGAATAATTAACGCAAGAATAATAAACATAACGGTTTTTTCCAGCTTGAGAGCTGAAAAAAGATTCCGGTTCATTTGCATCCAGTCTCTGCCCCAGTACGGAAAACCCAGATGGCTGGAGATTGATTCGGATATCTGCCTGGCTTTATATATGTCGTTTACCCGGACCTCGATGCCAGTAATGCTGTCCTCCATGTGAAGAAATTTCTGCGCATCATTCAGGTGAATATACGCAATGGACCCGTCATATTCGTACATGCCGGATTCAAATTCGCCGACAACTTGAAATCGTTTCATAACTGGTATCAAACCAGCCGGTGAAATCATGCCACGCGGAGACAGGATATGAATAGTGTCACCTCTGGAGACTCCCAAATTCTTGAGTAATTCTTTCCCGAGAACAACACCTGGGACATCCGTAGCGGATGGTTTTGTAGCGCTGCGTGCTGTCAATGCTCTTAAGCCATCCTGGCCGATCGAGGTGATGACTTTGCCGGCGGATTCCGGCACAATGCCTCGTAATACAGCGCCGGACATTCCCGATGCAGACCGGATCATTATTTGAGATAAGATAAAAGGGGTGGATGCTTCCACGCCTTCGACAGCATTAACCCAATCGCTGATCTTGGAATAGTCCGTAAAGTTGCCGCCATGCCTCATCACCACAATATGAGATTCCACGCTTAGAATACGGGACTTCAAATCTGACTCAAACCCAGCCATCACGGCAATGACAATGATCAGGGCCATAACGCCGAGCGTAACTCCGGCAATGGACAGCAGGGTAATTAAAGAGATGAAAGCCTGTTTCTGTTTGGCCCGAAGATAGCGGGCACCAATAAATAATTCAAACTGCATCACTGTAGTTCACATTGTGGGTTGAAATAAGCCGATGAAATCCGAGGGGATTTTCACTGCAAATGCTTAAGGTTCTGATTCGGTTTTATCGGAAATTGTCTTTGTCAGGGGTTTCATGTGCGGAAAAAGAATAACCTCCCGTATGGAAACCGAGTCCGTCAACAACATGGCCAGTCGGTCGATACCGATCCCCTCACCGGCGGTTGGCGGAAGCCCATATTCCAGGGCTTCAATATAATCGTCATCCATACAGTGAGCTTCCTTATCACCGGCATCTCTGTCTGCGACCTGCTGCAAAAACCGGTCTTTCTGGTCCTGCGGGTCGTTTAACTCTGAAAAGCCGTTGGCGATTTCATAGCCGGCAATAAACAGCTCGAAGCGATCCGTGATCTGGGGATTGAGGTCGTTCTTTCGGGAAAGCGGGGAAACTTCAACCGGATAGCCGGTGATAAAGGTGGGTTGAATCAGATACGGTTCTACCAAGGTATCAAAGAGTTTGGTGACAATTTTTCCCAGGCGGTTTTTATGGGCGATCGGTATTCCCTTTGAAGCGGCAAAGTCAAGAAGCCCTTGCCTGTCATTTTGCAGATCCGGATCAATTCCGGCAATTTCGGAAAGGGCGGATGCCAGGGTCATACGTCGCCATTTACCGGACATCTCAATGGTGTTTCCCTGGTACATGATTTGAGTCGATCCGGTAACCGCCAAAGTGATTTCGGAAAACATGCGTTCTGTAAGATCCATCAGGTCTTGATATGTGGCGTAAGCCTGATAAAACTCCAGCATGGTGAATTCAGGGTTATGACGAGTGGAAACACCTTCGTTTCGAAAATTACGGTTGATCTCGAAAACACGTTCATATCCGCCGACAACCAGACGCTTTAGATAGAGTTCGGGTGCAATCCTTAAAAACAGATCAATGTTCAGAGCATTGTGAAATGTGACAAACGGGGTGGCTTCTGCGCCTCCGGCAAGTGTCTGCATCATGGGCGTTTCGACTTCCAGAAACTCCAGTTCCAGCAAAAATGTACGAATCGCCTGAATCATTCGGCTGCGTTTGATGAAGATATCGCGAACATCGGCATTCATGATCAGGTCAATATAACGCTGACGATAGCGTTTTTCTGGATCTTTGAGCCCATGAAATTTCTCGGGTAACGGTCTTGTGGCCTTGCAGAGCAACTGAATTTCGGTGACCAGAAGCGTCCATTCCTGTGTCTTGGTCTGGAATAAACATCCAGTAAGACCCACAAAATCGCCGACATCCAGTTGCTTGAAAAGATTATAAGAGTCATCCCCGACGCTGTCTTTTTTTATATAGGCCTGAAGCTGTCCGGTTCGGTCCCGGAATCGAAGAAACGTGGATTTTCCGAATCGGTTAATGGCCATCATCCGGCCGGCGGTTGTAAATACAGGCGTTTCCAGCGTAATGGATTCCGGATGACTTTCGATTTGAAACAAAATATCACGGATCGTATGCAACACTTTAAAGTCATTTGGAAAAAGCTGAACATTTCTGGCTTTCAGTTCAGCCTGTTTTTCCCTTCGTTTGTCGATAACATCACTTGATTTTTCATTGTCCATTGATGATAATCTCTTTGTCTGAAAGCATTTGAAAATGTAAAGGAATATCGGCGCGAAAATACTGAGTTGACACCAAGATTACCCATCGTCGATTTATTGTTTAAGCAGGAACAGTTAACCTATTTTCCGGTTTTTGTCAAATTGATAAGAGGTTCTTTTCGTGGTGGCGAATATGTGAATATATTGTGTTCGCCAAGGAACATTATCCGGATTCAATGACGGGGCCAGGGTGCTTAATGCGTTCGGCCAAAGAACAAAAATAATTCATGTAAAGGAGAACACTGACCATGATAACCATTCAAACTCATCAGGGAATCAATCAGGAATGTTTCGGGACTGTGGTTCACCTGGAAGAAGGCTCAAGCCGGGTTGAACTCCTTACGATCAACTCCATGGCTGTGGATGAAACCGGTCTGGTACACGGTGGATATATTTTCGGTCTTGCAGACTATGCCGCCATGATCGCTGTGAATCACCCGAATGTGGTTCTTGGGTCATCGGAAGCGAAGTTTTTAAAACCTGTAAGGGCAGGTGAGACGGTTATTGCAGCAGCAACAGCCGAAACCAGGCAGGGTAAAAAACAAATTGTCGCGGTTACCATAATGCGAAAAGAAGATGTCATATTTTCAGGAAGTTTTACCTGCTTTATTCTGGATAAGCATGTTTTGTCGGGTCTGACCAAGCTACTCGGTTGATATAATGTGTTATCACAACAAAAGTGGATGTTTTCAAGCCATTTCAGCCTTTATAGTTCAAGTTGATGATTTTGAAAGATATCCGTTTATCGTCATCAAAATCTTGCACCCTGACTACGATGCCCTCTGCTGGTTTTCCGTTTGAATACGATTGTTCAGCAAATTGCCGAAATTGTTCAAAGTTGCTCATCGTCCAGACTGCATGAGTTATAATTTCCGCTGGCGGCAGTTTGAAATCTTCGCAAATCGCGAACAATTTTGATTGTGGGAGATATTCGCGTTTATCTATATCGTAAATATCGAACACTCTAATCTCGGTTGATTTCAGGCCAGAGTGGTTTTTCTGGATACCGGGGCCGACTATTTCACCCTGGATTGCGAAATTGCCCAGTGTTTTCAATTGATCCGTGATGCTGTATTTTTTATCAATCAGGTTGTAAACATCGTCTGACGTTAGTTTCTTTTCCAGATTCCGACTGCATACGCCTATTTCGCCATTGTTATGGTAAAAGGTTGCTGACGTTCCGTCATATTTGAGTGTGGCATAAAATGCTTTGCCAATAATGCAATCTATGAGTCCGGGTATTGCTTGAAAATTAATCTCGTCGGTTTTTGGAATGAAAGAAGGGAAGAATCCCTTGTTTTCGCCTTGCATGTTTATTGGTATTGGTTTTTCATATTTAAGAATATTTAGCCAGGTGATTTCATCTCCGAGGTTTACGTCGTCCACACTACCAAACGGTTTGGTGATCAATATTTCGGATGGCGTGCCGAGGAATCGGCACATTTTAACGCGGAATTTATGCTTACGCATATGTTCGAATTCTGGTAATTCCGGAAGAAGAGCGTCCTGAAGAAAGACAAAACATAAATCGCCTGGTGTAAATTCGCCTTTTTGAACACATCCCTGCCATCGACCACCGGCTCCGCATACCACGATTGCGGATTCGATGCGTTCGGCGGTCGGGATTTGTATTATTTCGATTATTTTACCGATAAAAGAAACTTTAGTTCCCATGTTTTCTCCTCCTGAAGAGTAAATATCATTCCATTTTCCGTGCCGATAACTTTTATTATTACTCAATGTTCAAGTTTTTGTATCTTTATCAGCTTTCAATTTTTTTAACAATGACTTCAGTTATGCTAATAGTCGCTTTTACCTACCGATGCTCAGTATCTATACTGTACACTGGCATAATCTTTCGCCGTAGAGCCGGCATCTTGCCGGCTGCTGCAGCCGGCAGGATGCCGGCTCTACTTGCACTCCCTCTCCAGTAGGGGAGAGTTGGGGGGTTCAAAAGCGCAAATTACACCAG
>CAIMCT010000544.1 GCA_903839535.1 uncultured Desulfobacteraceae bacterium | reverse complement strand
TCAAATCCCCCTTAATCCCCCTTTTCTAAAGGGGGAAATCAGTCATAATGATCTGGATGGAACGACGATCAAGGCCGCCAAAATATATAAAACTGGTGGACTGGAAATAAAAGATACACTCAGAGAGTGTAATAAGAAAATGAAGGATGCCGGTTAATGGTGCCCCCCATCATCTTTTGCCGCATCAATGGTGGACTTGACGACACAGTACGTCATGCCAATGCCCAAAATAGTCAACGCATACCAGAGCCCGCCCATGAATACAACATGAGACATATCCCATATCCATTCAAAATTAAAAGGAAACATTGTTACCTCCCGAGGTTAGTCAGCCGGATTCAGTTCCGCCTCTTGTGGGAAAATCGGCAGATATCGGTAAGAAATCATGATCAACATAATGCCATAAGCAACCGGAAGAATCGTGGTGGCGACTTCCTGCCAGCTTGGAAAATAGAGCGCCCATGTGTCAAACGTCATGATGGGAACGGCCATTACCTGAAGGACCATCACCCAGCGGTTGACGCTGACACCGATCACAGCCAAAACAAAAGCGGTGTTTCTGGCGATCGGACTTTTACGACCTTTGTCCGTGATCAGAATAGCCGCAGGGACGATGCCCCCAAGAACTATTTCCAGAACCAGAATCCAGATTCCGTAAAAACCGTTGTTGCTATAAAAATCAATCAGGTTGAAACCCTTGGAAGGCGCGGTTACATTCGCCCAGTAAAAAGTATCAATGATTTTTGCGATGATATAGGTTGTCATCATCCAGCCCGATATTTTGGCCAGAAGTTCAACCACGTTGTCCTTGACCAGCTTTTTGCCGGAAATGGCTTCGGTGATACGCGTGACCATCAGTGTAAAGCAGGGTCCATAAGCCGCCGCCGACCATGTGAATAAAAAAAACGTCCAGGGCCAGATAAACAGGCCTTCGCGGTAAGCAAAGGGTCGGCCAAACAGTACACCGGCGACACCTCCCAAAGACCCCTGGTGGAAAAAAGACAGAAACGCACCGGTTGCAGCAAACACAGCCATCGTACTGTGCATGTTATGACTGAGATGATGAAAGAACGGCACCCTGTCGATCTGCCGGTTTTCCAGAATCAGCGGAATGTACTCAATGGTCAGAACCATGAAATAACAGGACAGGCAGAATGCCACTTCGGTCAGCATGGAATGTACATTTGCATGCCAGAAAATAAACCACCCGCGGAGCGGTTGTCCGATATCAATGGCCAAAATCAGAAGCGCGGAACTGTAGCAGATAAAGCCGATCAAGACCGCATAGTTGATGATATTTTTTAGCTCATCTTTTGCGATAATGTATTTGAGAAAGCCGGTAAAAAAAGCGCCGCCTCCCAGAGCAATCACAGCAAGGTCCGCCCATATCCACAGGGCGAATCCGTAGTTATCGTTCATGTTGGTCTGATTGAGGCCTTTGAACCAGCACAGCAGCATGGCATACACGCCCCATAACAGAACAGCTCCGACAACAGCCAGCGCAACCAGAAACTTGTCAAGTGAACAGCGCCTGACTCCGTTGGGTATTAACGCAGAATCCATAACTTTCGTACCCCTTCGTTGATTTGAAATGCCGGAATATTGTTCAGCCAGCCCGTAACCGTTCACTCCCCCTCCCAACCTCCCCCCCGCTGGGGGGAGAGGTCTGAACGATTACGACAGCCCCGACCTTTGTCTATAAAACGGCTTTTTTTAGACCTTCAGTTTTCAGATAATTATCTCCTGCGCGCCGAACCCATTCACGGCTGGATACATAATAGACCTTGGTGTTGGTCCCCAGTTTTTCAAGAAGTCGAAAGGTGTCCGGTTGTTTTTTTAGTTCGTGGACCGCATGATTGGGATTGTCGAGATCCCCAAAAGTAATGGCGCCTGCAGGACATGCCTGGGTGCAGGCAGTCTGATAGGCATCTTCATCTATTTCTTTTTGCCCGTCCAGATGCGCCTTGTCTTTTGCCGCCTGGTACCGATGAAAACAAAAACTGCATTTTTCAACCACACCCCGCATTCGGGGGGATACATTCGGATTCAGGTATCTTTCCATACCTTCCGGCCATATTGGATCGTACCAGTTAAAATACCGGGCATGATAGGGGCAGGCACCCATGCAGTAGCGACATCCGAAACACCGGGTATATATCTGACTGACGATCCCTGTCTGATTGTCGTAATCAGTCGCCGTCGCCGGGCATACGGATACGCAGGGAGAATGTCCGTGAGACCCTTCACAATGCTGACAGGGTCTGGGCAGATAGCAAATATCCGTTTCAGGATAATGCTTGCCGTTGGTTAATTTATACACACGCATCCAGGTAATGCTTTTAAGCTTGTCGGTTTCGTCTTCCCTGAAAGGCACATTATTTTCAGCCATGCAGGCAACCATACAGGAGCCGCACCCGGTACACAAATCCAGATCAACAACCATTCCATATTTTTGGGTAACTACACCACCATGTTCCTGTTTCATCAGAACCTCATGCTATATCTATGATTTAGGCTTTACTCAATTTCGCCCTGATTCCCCATGCGGCATCCATACCGGAAACAGGGTCTTGAACCGGGCCGATCAGATGATTCACATTAATCCCTTTGTTCGCGATATAGCCATCATGGGCGGTATGACCAAGTCCTCTCGGAAGCGCCACCATATCCGGCATGATGCCTTCTTCGAGATGAACTCTGACCCTGGCCTGACCTCGGGGAGTTTGCAGCACCACGACATCGCCTTCCGATAACTGGTTTGACTGAGCTGTTTTGGGATTGATTTCGATAAAACAATCGTTTTGTTTGAGTATCGTATCTTCGACGGTTTTGGTCAAAAATGGTGGATTTGCGATGTACCCGCAGGACAGCCGCATGGTTTCGTAGGGGATGAGCAGCAACTGAAAGGTTGAATCGCCTTCAATCTTGATCGGCGCAAACCCGGGTGAAAACTCGACAGGTGCAAATTGAAATTTTCCCGATGGCGTATTGAAAGTCGACTCCCAATCGGGTAAAACAGCGTCCGAATCGACCCAGAAGCCATTTTTCTTCAGGGTCTTCATCTTGTCTCCCATTGCCTGCTCGAAGCAGGCTTCAAAATTTTTCCACGGAAAGGCCTCAGCAACCCCGCCGCCCAACCCTTTTGCCAGGAGGATCAAGGTGTCGCCTGCATGTTTGGTATTCAACCGGGGTTTAAAAACCGGTTTAGACAAGCTGATAATGGACTTGTTATAACCCATCGGGGTCGGAGCATCTTCAAGGCGTTCCAGATAGATGTGATTGGGCATAACAATATCGGCGTACTGCGCAGTTTCATCCATGAACGAGGACAGGCTGACCACAAAGGGGATTTTGTCAAAAGCATCCTTTACGGTTTTGGAATCCGCCATGGTGTAGAGAGGATTGGACTCAAGAACAAACAGCACATTCAGCGGATATCCCTTACCGGAAAGTATCGCTGAAGGAAGCTGATTGATATAACCTAGGGAATTGGGCGGGGTGCCATCAATACGCGGCTGATTCATGCCGGCTGAAGTGATAGTGTCCATTCCGACCTCGGCCCAGCCCTGAACTTCCATTGCAGGTATGGGAAATACGCCGCCTTTCCGATTGATGCTCCCGACCAGCGCGTTCAGGGCATGCACGGACATGGCTTCGTTTAAGCTTCCGGGAACCTTTCCCTGGCCTTTTCCGCAGAGCGCCAGCGGCGCTTTCGCGTTGGCGAATTCACGCGCCAAAAGAATGATTGCAGAAGGATCAATGCCGGTAACCCTGGAAACGGTTTCGGGGCTATATTCTTCCAGAACTGTTTGTTTGAATCCTTTTTTTATCTCTCCATTATCCGTGACAAAGCTTTCGAACCCATTAGCATAATTATCCACAAAATCTTTGTTATAAAGCATTTCCTTGATCAGAACATGAGCAACCCCCAAAGCAAGAGCCGCTTCGGAGCCTGGAATGATGGCGATCCAGCGATCTGATTTGGCGGCGGTGCGAGACAATCGTGATTCTATTTGAATCACCCGCGCCTTGGCTTTTTTCCAGCCTGTGTTTGCTTTAAACATCCGGACCGGCGACCCCCATCCTTCCAGAAGCCCACAACCGAAACTCAGGATGAAGTCGGCATTTTCAAGATCGAAACCCGGCGCTGCGGAAACGCCGTTCATGTGCTGCAATGCAAGTTGATAGGTATCCGCAATGGAAGGAGTATGGAAGAAATTGGGAGAACCGAATGCTGTCAGAAACCGGCTGAACAGTTGGGACACTGTTCCATGACGGGACCCGGCAATGCCGGCGACGGTATGTGAGTTTCCGCTGGTTCTGAGTCCATCAAGTTTTTCAGTGATTTCGGAGATTGCCTCATCCCATGAAATTTTCGCCCACTGACCATCCCCTCTTTTTCCAACCCGTTTTAACGGCGTTTTTATCCGCGTAGGTCCATAAAGGAGCTGAAGTCCGGAAAGTCCAAGCGCACAAATGCCACCCTGGTTAACGGGGTGTCCTTTCATGCCCTCGATCTTTACCCCCCGGTCTTCAACCTTTCGAACGCTGATGCCACATCCCCCCGGACACAGCGTACAAACGGAATTGACAAAGCTGCTCTCACCGATTTCAGGCACCGGCGTCCAGGGCCAGTTCTGAGTCCAGATAGACAAGTCATCCGTCAACTTCCAGGGTAGTGGTGAAAGGGCTGTACCTGCTGCAACGCCAACACCCAGCGACAAAAAGCTTCTTCGGTCTATTTTCATGGAATCTTCCCCTTAACCTGAAATAAAAACATACCGTGTAACGTATTGAATAGGGCCAAATGCCCTGTCGTTTATTTGTGACAGACAAAACACCCTTCTTTCTGCGTCTGAACACTGCCGACCACCACTTTTTTCTTCTGGTGGCATTCGGAACAGTCATCCATTTTCATGCGATCCCATGTGTTTTTCTTGAAGCCACCTATATTCTCTCCCCAGATATCCCGGCTGTAGCCCGTGATTCGGTTCTGCTGATACGGCTTCATACTCTCTGATTCGCCGATGGGTCCGTGACAGGTCGCACAGTCCATTTTTGCAGCTTTCACATGAGCGGCATGAGAGAAAAAGACGCAGTCCGGCTGTCTGGCGTAAACCAGCCAGGGCACTTCAATCCCTTTTTTTACATACTGCTCCACAAACCTTATTTCTTCAGGATTGCTGCTTTGCACTTCTTCATGGCATTCGATACACTGAGCAAGCTTGGGTACTCCGGAATAACTACCGTCTTCACGGAAAGAGTGACAGCTTTCACAGCCATTGCCGACAAGAGTGTTATGAAGCGTATGGTTGAAGTCAATAGGCTGTTTTTTTTGAGAATACAGTAATTTTGGGAAGAGGACCCATCCAACAACCAAGCTTGCTACAAGCCCGACAATGAAAAATAAAATGATGACACCTCCTGATCCCCCATCTTCCCTGCCTTGCCCTTGTGTTGAGGAAACAGCCTTCTCCGAAACCGCTTGAGTCTTGTCATCTATTTCACTCATGGAAACCCCGTCACGCTGTTGTTGGTAATTATGTGATGAAAGTAGGAGCGGGTTACGAACCCGCCCCTACATGACGATCAAAGAGACTAATCGTAACCGTTCACTCCCCATCCCAATCTCCCACCGCTGGGGGATGGGTCTGAACGGTTATATCCTGTATCATATCTGATGTTCTATATTTATGGAAGTTTTTTTTGTCAAGTCAAAATCATTGGCCCATTGCACCATAACTGTGAAGACCGGGCAGAAGATTCACTCCGAAATATGTAAACATAACTGCGGCGAAACCCGCCACTGAAAGAAATGCTATCCGCCTGCCATGCCATCCACGCGTCAATCTGGCGTGGAGAAGCGTGGCGTAAATAAACCAGGTGATCAGAGACCAGGTTTCCTTGGGGTCCCAGCCCCAGTATCTACCCCAGGCGGAGTTGGCCCAGACAGCGCCGGTAATGATGCCCACAGACAGAAACAGAAATCCGAACATGACCATCTGATGGTTCAACTCGTCCAGCACCCCGGTTTTGGGAAAGCGCTCCAGCAGCACGCTATTCCCATGCACATCCTTTTCCTTGATCAGGTACATGATACTGAGGCCAAATGCAATGGCGAATGCGGCATAACCGATAAAACAGGCGACGACATGAGCGATCAGCCAGTTGCTTTTCAGGGCGGGCAACAGGGGCTGAATTCGGTCGCTGATGTTCGGAGAAAGTGATGCGTAGGCCATTGCCAAAAAAGGAAAGGGCATGACAAATGCGCCGATAATCCGGTTTTGATATTTTTTTTCGATCACAAGATATACAGCGGCAAGGGTTCCGGCGAAAAATACCAGGGATTCGTAGAGATTGGAGAGGGGAGCATGGCCATATCCGAGTGTATATGACTCCATCCATCGCATTGCAATACCGGTGGTATTTCCCGTCAAGCCGGCAAAAACAACCCATGTGGCCAGCCTGCCGGGCTCCGATTTCTTGAAAATCCATGAAGCCACATACAGGAATGCGGCAAAACCATACACAAATGTAACCACAGAAAGGATTCCGGAGCTGTTCATCGTATTTCCTTTATCATTTTCGGTTCAAGGCGTTAATAAGAAGCCGGCGTGTGGCAACCGTTCACTCCCCCTCCCAGCGGGAGGGGGCCGGGGGGAGGGCAAAGTGGTTGGCATGACAGCATTGACGTGTGGGTGAATCGCTCGCAGGCTAATGAGCATTATTGTTGCTTTGCAATTTTGATCGCCGCTGTGGCTGTGGCATCGATTTTTTTCTGCATGCCGATTTTGTTTTTATTGGTGATTCCCCGGATCATTACGCTGCATATTTTTTCAGCGGTATTCGCTTCGATACAAATCTGCTGATGTGACATAAAAAATGTGACGATGCACCCGGCGATCATTAAAAGAAATCCGGTATAAACCACCCAGACACCAGGATCGCCGGTAACCTGAAGGCCGGTATAATAACGCGTTTCGGTTTCAGAGATCGCAACGATAACATCACCTTTTCTCATCCGGTCGAAACTGGGAAATTTTACCGGTAGGACAACTTCAACAGAATCCCCGTTTGGGGGTGTCATCATTCCGACAAAGGCATCCCCGATTGAATGGCCCTTGAACTGATGATCCCGGTTAAACTCCGTAATCATGAATGAACCCAATCCTTCAGGAATTGTCACAGTCTGACCTGGCGCAATTTTTTCCTTGTATTCCATTCCGGTTGCACGGCTCGTGAAGCTTAAAACCAGATTCTGAGAAGGCAGGTTACCGAAACTGGACTGAAACAGGTTGATGCCCTTGTATCTCAGGGGATCATTAACAATGATATCGCGGGTAAACACCTGAGCTCCATTTTCCAGAATCGTCAAGGTGGAACGGTATTCGCTGGGTGCGCCCGAATCGTAATAACTAACCGAAAATTTATCACACCGTATCTCAAAATCAAGCGGTATCGACTTTCCGGAATTGTTCAACCGGATCATTTTGGCGGTTTCGCCTTCCGGAATATTGACTGCCCCGTCGAATCCCCAGAACGAGCCTATCAGGCTGCCTGCCAGCAAAAAGACCACGCTAAGATGCACAACATAGACCCCAAGGCGGGTCCATCGCCCCTTTTCACTCCACAGGAAGAAACCGTGTTGCGTCTGTTCAAGCCGCACCTGCCCGATGCTGCGTGATAATGCCTTTTCAAGAATGGGCTGAGCCTGATCAAGGGAAGATACCGTTATCTGCCGCTGGCAGGAAGCGTTCAGAAACCGTGAAGGCTTAAATCCCGGCGGTTTGACGACAATTTTCCATGCTGCAGGCAGGCGGTCCATGGAGCAAATAATGATATTCAGGGTCAAAAGCACCAACAACAACTGAAACCACCATGAATGATACATGTCGAACATGTCAAGAACGGAAAACAGTCGGTACAAATTTTGCCCATAGGTATGCAGATAATCGTCCAGATTCTGATTCTGGGGAATCACAGTTCCAATGACGGAAGTCGCAGCCAGTGTCAGAAGTACAGTAACGGTTAACTGGACCGAAGCAAAAAATTTAAATATCGGGGAATGCTGCCAGGAATTCATTCTTTCTCCAATACGGAATAGGTTATCGGGTAAAGACAATGGGCGCAAAGAACATTTTTTGTATCTTTCTTAAATTCGATCACCCCATATATGAAAATGATACTTCCCCCTTTGAAAAAGGGGGATCGAGGGGGATTTTTCAGGTGGATAGCCTCCGAAATCCCCCCTGGCCCCCCTTTTTCAAAGGGGGGAATCCTTTCGATTTTAGTTGTGATTAG
>CAIMCT010000543.1 GCA_903839535.1 uncultured Desulfobacteraceae bacterium | reverse complement strand
TCCATTGCCGCTCGTCTCAGGGGGAAATGCAATCCTTTGTTTACCCCTCATGCAGACATGGGAGACTGGATTGTGGTTATCAATGCGGATAAAATTGTCCTCACAGGCAGAAAATGGACGCAAAAGACGTATTACCGTCATAGTGGATATATCGGCGGCTTAAAGGAAATCACTGCCGAAAAATTGCTGCTGAAAAAGCCTGAGGACATTATTCGTTTCGCAGTAAAAGGCATGCTGCCCAAGAATAGCCTTGGTGGAAAGATGCTGAACAAATTGAAGGTTTATGCCGGTGACAAGCATCCGCATGAAGCCCAGCAGCCGATAGACCTCACGATATCAAAGTAAACTTCATTTTATAAAGCCGGGGAAAATATGGATAAAGAAAACGTTTACTATGCGACTGGAAGGCGTAAAAGCGCTATTGCCAGAACATGGTTAAGGCCTGGAAAAGGGATCATCGTGGTGAACGAAAAACCGGTTGATGATTATTTTTCCGTTGCAACGGCGAAGGCGATGGTGGTTCAGCCGCTGATTCTGACCAACAATCTTGGATCTTATGATGTCATGGTCCGTGTTCTTGGCGGTGGCATTAATGGTCAGGCTGGAGCCATTCGTCATGGCATCACCCGGGCCCTGCTTCAGGTTGATCCTGATCTCAGGCTGACACTGAAAAAAGCGGGTTTTATCACGCGGGATTCCAGGGTCAAGGAACGGAAGAAATACGGTCAGCGCGGTGCTCGCGCCAGGTACCAGTTCTCCAAACGTTAAGCGGGCGTTAACTGGGTTACGGACTTCAAAACAAAAGGGGGAACAGCTTCAATGCTGCTCCCCTTTTTGTGTCTGCACGCAGATTGCCAAAAACTGTAGTATTCCTTTTTATACAACAATGATGTTCTCGTCAAAAACAGTCAGTTGCTGCAATCCGCTTGGCGTTACCAGGTGCGTATTTTCTATGCCGACAACACCTCTTTGCGGAAATATGAGTTTTGGCTCCAGGGCAATGACCATCCCTTCCTGAATAAGCATTTTCTGGCCGGCGGCCAGAAACGGGTATTCATCCAGATCCAGTCCCACGCCATGCCCCACAAAACGGATGCGCTGATCGCCCACGCCCATGAAATTCTCTGAGTATCCAGCCTCTCCGGCAAGTTCAATAGCCATTTCATAAATCCTGCCAGCGGCTATTCCAGGCTTGGCTTCACGGATGATTGCCGCCTGAATGGACAGCATGGCTCCGTGGGCTTTAATCAGATCGTCGGGAAGCTCGCCAATCGAAAAGATTCGGGTATGATCCGAAAGATATCCCTTGTAAGCGAACACATAGTCAACAAGAATTGGCTCGTGGGCCCGGATTAGGCCAAATCCAGCTCCCTGCGCCACGGCTATACTGACTCCGGTTCCGCCAGTGGGAGAAGCCAGATAGCTGGGCACGGCTCCGGACGCACCGCACATCAGATGGCCGTAAAACAGTTCGCTTCCCCAAAGCCGCATTCTCACAATGCCCTGATGTCCCAGTTTCCTTGCATGAGCCTCGACCTTTCCGGCCAGTTCGATTTCCGTCATTCCTTCTTTGATAATGCTTTTGACATATTCGGCCACTTGATCGGATTTCAGGGCGGATTCCCGGATCATTTGAATTTCATAATCAGATTTAATCGAGCGAATCTGGCGAATGATGTGCGAAATATCAATCATTTGGGTTTGATCAAAAAGGCTCTGGAAGTTCAGATATGTCTGGGCCGGGATCACATCCAGTTCCAGACCCAGGTTTTTTGGAGTCGTAATGCCCATGTTTTTTAATAATTCTGGTACCTGCCTGGGGCTACTGAAGGAGACGATGTTTTCAATCGCTGACTCCGAGCGGGCCCGCTCCAGGCTTTTGCGAACCATAAGCAACGGATCTCCAATGGCGGGAACATACAACTGCGACTGCTGAATGGTTCCGGAAAAATAAAACAGGTCAGAATTCTGAACGATGATTGCGCCATCAATTCCATTTGATAAAAGCAAGGACTGGAGTTGATCAATTCGATGCCGAATCTCAGTTTTCGGAGTAGTGTCTGCTGCGGTATGTGGGGCCATGGTGTTCCTTTCGAGCCGGTTGTCTGTGTAATTGAGTGAAAGCCGATGGTTGACTTTTTATCAGAAAATAGTACCCTGTGAAATTCAATTTGATCATAATAATTACATAAAAAATATTATAAAGGATAATCCTACATGGAAAAAGCAAAAAATGTCGAAGAATATATTGCCGTTCACCGATCCGCCATCGCCCAGAATCCCGAATGCGGTACATCTCACTATAATCTGGCGGTGGCGCTGCTTGGGCAGCGGAATTTTGAAGAGGCGGAAGAGGAACTGAGAAGCGCCATTGAATGCAGTCCTGGCCTTGCTGAAGCATATGTTCAACTTGGCGGCATCTATTTAAATCGGGGAGATATGGACGGGTGTCTTGCATATAACAGGGAGGCTGTAAAAGTCCGGCCCGGATTTTCAGAAGGATATGGCAATATCGGCTTTGTGGAACTGCAGAGGGGAAACATTGATGAAGCCATAACCGCCCTGGAGAGGGCGACGCATTTTAATTTCAGGTATGTTCAGGCGTTCGCAACGCTTGCCAATGCCTATCTCATGAAGGGAATGATCGATAAGTGCATTGAAACCAATTTGAAGGTACTGAAGTTGGAACCTGATTTCGCCATTGCCCATAACAATCTGGCCATCGCCTACCTTGAAAACGGGGACACTGCGCAGGCCATCGCGCATTGTGACAAGGCCATTGCGCTTGGATATGAAGTGGCTCCAGAGATTCGCAGCGAAATCGACCTGCTTCGTCAGAAAGTGTCCTGATGCATTCAGGGGTGAAGATCGTACCTTATGAACGGATGCCAGTTGTTTCTACGTCAGTGGTTTTCAGATATTTTCTTTCCTCCGCTTCTGAAGTCGTTGAAGAAAATGGCAGCCTCTGGCGCTGCACATTCCCGTTGGCCTTGAATCTGCAGAAAACCGTGGAAGATGATCCGGCCGAGTTGGTGCTGACCTATGGAGACTATTTCAAAACAGTTCGTCTGTTTCTTGAAAACCGGGGATTTAGTGTCGTCACGTCCGCAATTTTTGAGACCACGCAACAGCCATGCATGGCTCAGGACATAAATACGATTGACATATTTCTGGTAAAACACGGCCAGTTTTATCACCCTTCACGGGTCGAAGTGCTTTTGATGGGACAGGTGTTTACTTTCGTTGTAAATGCTGCGCTTTCATTTTCCGGAAAAAGCTGCATCAAGCGGGAATTCGACTTGCTGAACCGTTTGAGTCTGACATCGTCCGGTGCTTATCTGCCGAGGGTTTACGGTTATGGCGAAGTGATCCTGCCGGAAAGGCGGGAGGTGAAGTTGTTTCTTGGACAGTGGTTTGATAATTTCCACGAATTCCACATTTCCGTTGACCCGATGGATCAGCAGTATAAAATACGGGTATGGCATTCCTGTACAGCACCTGGATTTCTGACACACGGGGAGACTCTGGAGATGTACCGGCAAATCGCCATGATTTTAACCAACTATTATGATGTGGAATCATTCGAACAGGTTTTTCCATGGCATCATGCCGCAGGGGATTTCATTGTCAGCTCTTCAGACGATTCACTGCGAATAAGGCTCATCACGGTGCGTCAGTATGGTGCGCTGCTTGAAACCCCGGATAAAGATGAAAACACGATTCTTGAAGCCATGCTCTTTTTCCTGGTCAATCTATCCATCCGCACCCGTCTTGACAGACTTGACGGAGTCGGAGAAGTGGTATGGGCCGGACTGTCGGCTGTTGAAGGAACGATCCTGGGGTTTATGGACGGGCTTGCAGTAAAAGTTCCGCGCCGGGATTTGCAATTCAGGGAATTCTTTGCCTCTGTTTCTCTTTTGGAGTTGAGAGAAATCTGCGAAGCTGTTGCAGATTCATACCACCCGCTTGCGCCGGAACTTCCGGTTGTTCGAGAGCGTTTGGCTGAGCATGCTGACGAAGTTTTTGCGTGGCTTAAGGCATTTTCAGCATGAAAACAGCCATTGACCCATAGTCGTTACCTTTTTCATTGACAAATATCAGGATTGATTTTATATCTCTTCCTTAATCAAAAATTCAGGGTGACATACCTTTTCAATATCTGCCAATCAACATGCATTTTGAAAGGAGGTGGCCTAAATATTTGCTTTGGGTAACATTTGGTTTGGGCAACACCCCGGTTCGGGCAACACCTGGCTCGGGTAATTTTAGTTTTTGGTATCGGTAAGGGATCTTTTAATATTAATCATACTGGAGGTAAACGATGGCAAAACATGCAACCCCATTGTTGGATCAGCTTGAATCCGGCCCATGGCCGAGTTGGGTGTCCGACATTAAGCAGGAAGCTGAAACAAGAGCCAAAAATGTAAAAGGAATTGACTATCAGATTCCTGTAGATGTTTGCGAAGATCTTTTGGGCTTGATGGAACTGACGTATGTACAGAAAAGAACTCACTGGAAACACGGCGGCATCGTCGGCGTTTTCGGTTATGGCGGCGGCGTTATCGGAAGATACTGCGATCAGCCGCAGCAATTCCCAGGAGTCGCCCATTTTCACACTGTTCGCGTTAGCCAACCGGGCGGCAAATACTATTCCACGAAATATCTGAAAGACATTTGTACTCTGTGGGAACTTCGCGGCAGCGGTTTGACCAATATGCACGGATCAACCGGTGACATCATTTTTATCGGCACCACGACCCCGCAGCTTGAAGAGATTTTTTTCGAACTGACCCACAACCTGAATCAGGACCTTGGCGGCTCCGGCTCCAACCTGCGGACCCCGTCGGACTGTATCGGTTCCTCCCGCTGTGAATATGCCTGCTATGATACCCAGGCTCTTTGCTACGCCATGACCATGGATTATCAGGACGAGCTGCACCGTCCCGCTTTTCCATATAAATTTAAATTCAAATTTGACGGTTGTCCCAACTGCTGCGTGGCCTCCATCGCCCGCTCAGACATGTCCTTTATCGGAACATGGAAAGATGATATCCGTATCGACCAGAAAGCTGTTCAGGCCTATATCGGTGGCGAATTGAAACCCAATGCTGGCGCGCATTCCGGCCGTGACTGGGGAAAATTCGACATTGCCAAGGAAGTGCTGAATCTCTGCCCGACCAAATGTATGCGGATGGACGGCGCAAAACTGGTTATCGACAACAGGGAATGCACGCGCTGCATGCATTGTATCAACGCCATGCCAAGAGCTCTTCGCATCGGTAAGGATACGGGGTTATCGATTCTGGTTGGCGCCAAGGCTCCGATTCTGGATGGCGCTCAGATGGGCTCTCTGTTGGTTCCATTCATCAAGGTGGAAGAACCCTATGATGAAATCAAGGCAGTTATTGAAGGCGTCTGGGATTGGTGGATGGAAGAAGGAAAGAACCGTGAACGTTTGGGCGAGCTGATCAAACGTCAGGGTTTCCAGAAACTGCTCGAAGTCACCAATATCGAAGCCATGCCGCAGCATGTCCAGGAACCGCGTCACAATCCTTATATTTTCTGGAGAGAAGACGAAGTCGAGGGCGGTTTTGAGCGGGAAATCACTGAATTCAGAAAATACCATCAGAGATAGGGGGTAACAGCAATGGCATTTATTTCATCAGGTTACAATCCTGACAAGCCGATGGAAAATAGAATAACGGATATTGGTCCACGGCATTTTGATGAGTTCTTACCGCCAGTTATCAAGGCCAACAAGGGTCAATGGCTGTATCATGAAATTCTGGAACCTGGCGTTCTGGTACATGTTTCCGAGACCGGCGACGAAGTCTATACGGTCAGGGTCGGCGGTGCACGTCTTTTAAGTTGTACCCACATTCGCGAAATCTGCGAAATTGCAGACAAACACTGCGATGGTTATGTCCGGTTTACCACCCGTAACAACATTGAGTTCATGGTGGATAACAAGAACAAGGTTGCAGCCCTGAAGGCGGATTTGGAAAGCCGTAAATTTAACGGCGGATCATTCAAGTTTCCGGTCGGTGGAACCGGTGCAAGCATTACCAACATTGTTCATACCCAGGGATGGATTCACTGCCACACCCCTGCAACCGACGCTTCCGGTCCGGTCAAGGCAACGATGGACGTTCTGTTTGACGACTTCAAAACCATGAGAATGCCGGCGCATCTGCGGGTTTCTTTGGCCTGCTGCCTGAACATGTGCGGCGCGGTTCATTGTTCTGATATCGCCATTCTGGGTTTTCACCGCAAGCCGCCTATGTTGGACCACGAATATCTGGACAAAATGTGCGAAATTCCGCTGGCGATTGCTGCCTGTCCGACTGCCGCCATTCGTCCGTCAAAGGTCGAGCTGCCTGATGGCAAGACCGTCAACAGCGTTGCTGTAAAAAACGAACGCTGCATGTACTGCGGCAATTGCTACACCATGTGCCCGGCTATGCCGCTGGCCGATGCTGATGGCGATGGTATCGTATTGATGGTTGGCGGCAAAGTCTCCAACCGCATCAGCCGCCCGACGTTTTCAAAGGTCGTTGTCGCTTTTATTCCCAACGAAGTTCCAAGATGGCCAACCACGACATCAACGATCAAAAGGATTGTTGATGTGTATGCATCCAACGCCAATAAATATGAACGTCTTGGTGAATGGGCGGAACGGATTGGATGGGAAAGATTCTTTGAAAAATGCGAACTGCCGTTTACACATCATCTCATTGATGACTTCCGTGATCCGGCTTATTACACCTGGCGTCATACGACACAGTTCAAGTTCTAATTAGCTTTGCCTGTCTGAGGGGTTCGCCCCTCAGACGGAACAGACTTCACTTGTCATAAAAGAGGCAAATAAATGGATAAAGAAGCTGGAAAAACGGCCATTGTGGAATATTTGACGAAAAAAGCAAAGTCAAAATCCAAGTTTTATCTGAAGGATTTCTACGAAGTGATTCCCGAGGAAAAACCGCGTGATGTTAAAAATTTGGTCAATGAAATGGTAAGAGATGGTACTCTGGAGTACTGGTCAAGCGGAAGCACCACGATGATCGGTCTTAAAGGTACGGGAAAGCAGGCTGCTGCTGAAGACGAAGCATAAATTCCGCTCGCTACTGAAAACTATCCATCAGTGAAATCTCCAGGAATGATCATCTCTGCCTTAAAGGGCGGATCGGGCAAAACAATCCTGTCTATCGGTGTTATTGGGGCATGGAAACAGCAAGGCAAAACCGTAATACCCTTCAAAAAAGGTCCGGATTACATTGATGCAGGCTGGCTTGCCCTTGCGGCTGGCCAGCCCTGCTATAATCTGGACTCCTTTCTTCTTGATCAGAATCAGCTTCTCAAATCCTTTGTCCGTCATGCAATTCCATCAGGTATTTCCGTTGTGGAAGGCAATCGCGGCCTCTATGATGGTATCGACTTGAAAGGATCAACCAGCACGGCGGAGCTCTCCAAGCTCCTGGGGCTGCCGGTAGTTCTCTGTCTGGACTGTACCAAATCAACCCGCACCATGGCGGCGGTTTTGCTGGGTTGCATGCACTTTGACACCAACGTCTCCATTCAAGGTGTGGTCTTGAATCGGGTAGCCGGCAGCCGTCATGAAAAGATATTAAGAAGCAGCATCGAGCATCACTGTGGAATACCGGTTATCGGTGCGATCCCGGCGATGGACAGTCAATTTCCGGAACGCCACATGGGGCTGGTTCCGACGCAGGAACATGACTGGGCTGCAGAGTCTGTGAATGCCGTATCCCGTGTGGTGAAAGCATGTTTGGATATGAGCAAACTTGAGGAGATCGCACGCCAGGCGCTTCCCATAAATGCGCCGGTATATTCCTCAATTGAAAGAGTGGAGCTGGTGAGCGTCGAAAAGCCGCGAATCGGAATCATCAGGGATTCGGCTTTCCAGTTTTACTATCCTGAAAATCTTGAGGCGCTGACCCTGGAAGGGGCTGAGTTGGTATTCCTGAGTCCGCTGACGCAACAGCATCTTCCGGATCTGGATGCCTTGTATATCGGTGGTGGTTTTCCGGAAACTCATGCGCGAATTCTGGCAGAAAACACCTGTTTTAGATCAGAACTGAAAAATCTGGCGGAAGAAGGTCTTCCAATTTATGCCGAATGTGGCGGACTGATGTACCTGGGAAAAGAAATTGTTCTTGAGGATGCCGCCTATCCCATGGTTGGCGCATTGCCGGTTGTTTTCGGTTTGAGCCCAAAACCAAAAGGCCATGGCTATACGATAGTGACGGTTGACGGAAAAAATCCGTTTTATCCCGAGGGTATGGAAATCAGGGGGCATGAATTCCATTATTCATGGGTAGATTCGTTTGAGGAGACAGCGGATTGCCGTCTCGTATTTTCCATGAAAAGGGGAGCTGGTTTTTTAAACCACCGGGATGGCGTCTGCTACAAAAACATCTTGGCCACCTACACCCATATTCATGCATCCGGAACTCCGGAGTGGGCCAAGACACTGGTTCGAAACGCAGCGGCCTTTAGAAAAAAAAATGAGTTATACTGCGAACTGGCATAATCTGCGCTTTTCATAAACTCCCTCTCCCAGCGGGGGAGGGTTGGGGTGGGGGATCAAAAACGTAAAATTATGCCGGTTCGCAGTATATGAACTTTGCAACCCTTGTCGCATCTCGATCTTTATTATCACGCGTCAGCACTGCAATTCATTTGACATATATACTGGAAACGAGCATGATTCTTCGTTTTTAAACTCCCGCCCAACTTGGCGATCTTGCGACGATATTCCAGCAGAGAGCGGAAGACAGGAATTTGAGCCTCGTCGTGGAGGGGCTCGACCATGTTCCGCGGTACATTGTCACTGATGAGCAGAAGCTGCGCCAGGTGCTGATCAATCTGCTCGGCAATGCCATAAAGTTCACCCAGAAGGGTGAAATCCGGCTGCGCGTAGGGACGGAATCGATCGAACAGGATAGGGCGCTGCTGGTGGTCTTGGTGGAGGACACCGGGGCGGGTATCGAGGCTGATGCAATCGGGTTGTTGTTCGAAGCCTTCGAACAAACCGAGTCAAGCCGCCGCACCGGAGGCGGCACTGGGCTGGGACTATCCATCAGCCGAGGGTTTGCTCGAATCAATGAAATTGCCGATTTAAGCCTCATATCAGAATCCCATTTTTTATTATTTCTTTTAAAAAACCACTTTGGTCATTACTTCTTTCTAAAATAACAGGCTCGATTCTATCATCTACTTCTCTTCTTACTCTCCACAACAGCGGTCTTGTTGAAAAATAATCGCCGTGTATTTTATCAACAATAATAGCCACATCAACATCACTGTCTTCTCTCTGATTGTCTTTGGCATAAGATCCGAACAGGATCATCTTCTCAAATGCCATCTCTTTTAGTAGTAATGTTTTATATCTTTTCAACTTTAGTATAACTTCTGCTTTATCCATAGCTGTAGTTCCTTTGAGTTATCCAAAATCTCTCTACATTTTTCTTCAGTTAAACTTTTCAGCAATTGTTCTTTGTGAGTTGGATATCTGCATTCAATGTTCATCGGTTCGAGCATATCTAAAAATCTTTTTTGATCTTCCGTAAAATGCTCATAAATTTTTGCTTTTTTTGCAATGTATGAAAGACTGTGCGAGAATGGTGCCGACTCGCCGTTTATTTTGACAAAGTATGCTTTTAGTATTTTTTCGATGGATTGATGCGACATAAATCCAACATAAAGATATCTCTTGCCTTTCTGCATTGCATCGGCAGTCTCAATATCATAGTCTGACAATTCTCTCCAATAATTGATTTGGTCTGTCATTTACGTTACTCCTGATTTCGTCCATTCATTCATTTTGGACTGGGTCCGCAACCGCTATGTGGATCCCAAAGGAAACATTGAATGCGATATTGACAGCATCAATGGCAAAGGTTTTGAAAACAGCAAGTGGAAGAACTTAAGGGTGGCAACAGTTCAAAACGGGGCATGTAAAGAAATCCTGAACCTTTTTTTTGTTTTTTTATCACTTCCAGTCTTCACGGCTTCATTCCCACTACCGTATATGCTGTCAGGGTGCAAAGAAAACCGCCGGAGTGGCTCATGGTCTGCAACTCTGATAACCAGTCGTCGGCCGCCGCAGGAAAGATGTATCCAGCTTCCACAGCGCGTTTAACTGTCTGGCGCAGATTGTAAACGCGATCTGCAAGTTCGAAATCAGTCAGAACTGAAACCGATGGCTCCATAGTCACATTTTGCAGTCCTGCCTCAAGAAAATAGCGCTTCAAATATCTGCCTATCCAACTGTTCGTGAACGACTCCTCCCACAGTGTTTCAATGATCTTCGTGGATTCTTCATCTCTGCTACTCACGGAAAATGTTCCCCAATCATTGTCGTACGCAAACAACAAGCCGCCTGGCTTAAGAACACGAACCATTTCACCAATGGCTTGCTGCGGACCTTCGATGTGCTGTAACGTACGGTCTATCCGGCAACGTGCGAAGCTTTCATCTTTGAAAGGGAGATTGCGGGCATCCGCCTGGGCAAACTTGACATGTGCGTTGGCTGGAGTTCGTCCGACAGCTTCCTCAAGCATTCGAGCGCTTGTGTCCACTCCCACGACTACCCCGTTTGGCCCAACTTTTGCGGCCATTCTGAACGCATCATCTCCGAGTCCGCATCCAATTTCCAGAACGGAAAGGCCGGTGGACAGGGTGAGCAGTCCGTAGCTACGCTGTTTATATTCATGGAAATATGGCAGTGAATCAAGCAAAGCAAGACAATGCTTAAACTCCGTCGAGTCATCACAACCATCCACATTGGCAAAACCCGTCGCAAGATATTCATTCATGTATGCACTCATTTTGTGCTGGATAAAACCAATTTCAAATTACGCCTTGACCCATTTAACATACTCGACACAAAAAACAGTTTTGATTAACATGCTGAAAATACAACAGCCCATATTTCATGTCAAATACCAAGATATAAAATTTGAAAACTCAAGGAGTTACTGCGTCTATGGTCACCTATTCAGAATGTGACAATTTGTTTGACATATACTGGAAACGAGCATAATTTTACACTTTCAAACTCCAGCCCCAACCTTGGGGTGATGAAAATCATCAAGAAACTAGTTTTAAATTGATCCCATTTTTATTCCTCATTGTATAAGCAGAACAAACCGAGGTATAATCAGGTTTGACGAAATAGAAAAAACAATAATCGTATAACCCGTCATAAGATTGGAAATTATGCAGATAGAGCGGATAACATCGAATGAAGCGAAGATAAGACTTGATGAACTGCTTGCAATGGCAATTTTCGGCAATGATGTCATTATTGCCAAAGAGGACGGAACCTCTTTCAGAATAGTCCCATTTACCCAGCTGTATCCGAAGTTCGGCAGTGCAAATGGACTGATTGAAATTTCAGATGATTTTGATGAGCCTGTTGAAGGTTTTGAGGAATACATGCCTTGAGAATCCTACTTGATACGCACACTTTTCTGTGGTTTATAAACGGCGATCCGAAATTAAGCGGTTATGCAAGACAGCACATTGAAAAATTGGAAAACAGACGACTGCTCAGCACGGCAAGTTTGTGGGAGATGGCGATAAAAGTCAGTATCGGCAAGCTGAAACTCGGGCTGCCTTTCAGAGAACTTTACACTGTTCATATCAAGGGCAATGCGGTTGATGTGCTTGATATGACACATGAACATCTTGATATTCTGAAAACACCGCCTTTTCACCATAAGGATCCATTTGACCGTCTGATAATAGCTCAGAGTATTGCAGAGAACATTTCGATATTGAGTCGGGATGAATTGTTTGACGATTATGAAAATGTCCAACGTTTTTGGTGACTTTCAAATCTGAAAATAAGCCTAACCATCAGTTGCAGTGGACGGCGAAAAACCTGCCGCCGCTGAACTCTGTGTTATGCTCCAAGATCGACCGTCCATCAAGGGTATGAACACTTCCTGTAAATTTGACGGCTTCCTTTGGCATTTTGAATTCCTGAATTTTAGTGTATAGTTGACGCTTTAATTTTCTTAAAAACGGAGCGTATTATTAATGAAATCATTGATTGAGCAAGGAATCGAAAAAAAACTTATACGTTTTGAAGACGACAACAAATACATTGTTTACATCCACCAGAACAAACGCCGCAACTACACAAACACCGAAGAACACGTCCAAGCGGAAACATTCTTAAAACTGGTGTTGGATTACGGCTATTCTGCGGCGCGTATTCAGCAATTTGTTACGGTAAAAATGGGCATCAGCAGTAAAGAAGCCGACATGATTGTCCACAAGGATGATGCCTGCGCCGCAGTGCTGACGCATCAGATACGATTGAGCATCTCAAGTCGGAGCATAGTGAAAATTTTGGAAATATCCTGAGCCTGTTGCGGTTGTCAGCGGTCAGTGAATCAGTGAAATTACTTCTTCGGATCACTTGGTTGGCGGATT
>CAIMCT010000542.1 GCA_903839535.1 uncultured Desulfobacteraceae bacterium | reverse complement strand
GCTGCAGCTGCCAATAGGGGTAGTGTATTTTACTTTGAATGTTACTTTGATAGCCCTTGCATTGGGAGTAATGGCTGCACCTTTTGCTCAGGTAATTTGGCATCTGTCCTTTTATATATCCAATTCTTCCCAACTATTATTTTTCCCATACTGGGTTTTGATTTTGATGGAGATCGGTGGTTTCCTTGTCTTGACTTTGACGATGCACCTGGTGCGCGCAGAAGGTTGGCTGCACGGGCGATACGCAAAATCCTTGTTGGTGAGTTGATCATCTTCGGAATTTCTGCTTAATCTTCAATGGTAGATTGCAGATTAAGGTAAATGTTAAGAATAAAGCGTAGTGCTGATTTTTAAAATGATACACTGTGACAGAAAAGGCAAGCCTGGCTTGCCTTTTTCTGTTGATGAGTATATTTTTCAAAAGATCAGTCAATACATCATCGTTTATAATCCTTTCCAAATCAATCCCTACTGTTTTACTTGGTTGAGATTGAAGAATTTTACGAAACTTATCATCTCAGAAAACAAAATACTGTCCACGGCAAGAGGATTGATAAATGCATCAGTTCGCCCCACCAATGATCTTTGAAAATTATATGCGCGGAATCTATGCTGGTGAATTTACCGCCAGCAGTATTTTTGTGGATATTTCAGGGTTTTCGGCAATGACGGATGTACTGATGCAGCATGGTCAGCACGGCGCTGAGGTATTGGCGGAAATCATGAAAAAAATCTTTGACCCGCTGAATCATCATATCCATTCCCAGGGTGGCTTCATTGTCGGGATTGCCGGGGATGCAGTTACGGCGCTTTTCAGGGACGAAAGCGAATTTCCTGCCTTAGCGAAAACTACTTCTCCAGTGGGGCCACACGATTTCATGACAGCCGAAGCAAGCCTGCGGCGCGCTCTGGCTGCCGGGTGCGCCATCCAGCAGCAAATGGCAGAATTGGTTTCTGTACAGACCGTTTACGGGATATTTCCTGTCTCTGCGAAGGTGGGGCTGGCATTCGGGGATGTTAAATGGGGTATTGTTCGCTCTCGGGATGGGGCCCGAGCGACATATTATTTCACAGGAACCGCAGTCGAAGAATCGGCTGAAGCAGAACACTGTGCCAATCCTGGTGAGATTATTTTGACCAGGGAATATTTCAATATTCTCAGTGATGATATCAGTGGAATAGGTCAAAAAGAATTTGTTCTCTTGACAGAAATTCAGGCTAAACTTCCTACTCCGATGCCAGTAAAACTTTTGCAGCCCGATCTGAATATTTTGCGGGTATTTTTCCCGGAGATTCTTCTAACCGAAAAGTTTGCCAGTGAATTTCGCCAGGTTGTTAATGTATTTATCCAGCTTCCCGATCTATCGTTAGAAGCTTTGGCTGAATTTATGAAAGTGGTTTTTGAGCTGCAAATACGCTACGGGGGCATGTTGAGTCGAATCGATTTTGGCGATAAAGGCTGTACTTTACTGCTTTTTTGGGGAGCGCCAGTTGCATACGAAAATGATATCATGCGTTCGCTCAGTTTTACCTGGTATTTGTATGCACGGAGTGGAGTAGCGTTTAGAGCTGGAATAGCTTACGATGTTGCCAGGGCAGGTTTTATCGGGAGCGATCAGCGCGAAGAATTTACCTGTTATGGACGAGGCGTAAACCTGGCGGCGCGATTAATGACTGGGGCGGCGTTGGGGGAAATCTGGCTGGATGAATCGATTGCGAATCGTACCGTATCTCGCTTCGCTCTGGATTATCGCGGCGAGATGGGTTTTAAGGGCATAGCCAAAAAACATAAGATCTATTCATTGCGAGGGTTCAGCGCAAGCAATGATATCCTTTACCAGGGGGATATGGTTGGGCGAGCCAGCGAACTGGCTGAGCTTGCAATTTTTTTCATGCCCTTATGGAGGAATCATTTCGCTGGTAGTTTGATCATTTCGGGAGATGCCGGAATTGGTAAGAGTCGCTTGTTGCATGAATTCCGGGCGTCTGACCTTTTCAAGTCAAATCCCTGCAAATGGGCTCTTTGCCAGACCGACCAGATTCTCAGGCAATCATTAAACCCGTTTCGATATTGGCTTTCCCATTATTTTGGAGTTTCGGAAAATGGGAATCTTGAACAAAATATTCAGCAATTTGAGTTGAGACTAAAGCGCCTGGCTGACGAGACAACGGACCTTTTTCTTTCATCAGAATTGCAGCGAACGAAATCTTTTTTGGCTGCCATGCTAGATTTTCGATGGGAAAATTCACTTTACGAACAACTTGATGCGCAAGGACGTTTTGATAATACCTTTATTGCGTTGAATATTCTCATAAAAGCCGAGAGTCTGCGGCAGCCATTGGTTGTGTTGATCGAAGATGCTCAGTACCTGGATGAAGATTCTCGAACCTTCCTGGCAAGACTCGAACGAGCTTTGTCAGTCGATTTTGCTATGTACCCTGTAGCAATCCTGCTTACATCCCGCCCGGAAGGGAAGGTTTTTCTTAATCGGGAAAGCTTGTTTCAACAGCAAATTGATCTGAGGCCTGTTTCATCAGAAGAACTATTGAAAATCGTAGTTCCAATCCTGGGTGGACCTGCCGGTAGAGGCTTATTACGCCTGCTGGAAGACCGC
>CAIMCT010000541.1 GCA_903839535.1 uncultured Desulfobacteraceae bacterium | reverse complement strand
CTGGTGTAATTTGCGCTTTTGAACCCCCCAACTCTCCCCTACTGGAGAGGGAGTGCAAGTAGAGCCGGCATCCTGCCGGCTGCAGCAGCCGGCAAGATGCCGGCTCTACGGCGAAAGATTATGCCAGTGTACAGTATAGATTGATCAAAAGGAATAGACGATCCTGAAAATCAACTGTCGCCGATTATTCGGGCTAATGCTAATGGACTATTTTTCGAACCGGGGTTTTTGGATGGAGCTGGAGAAGGATATTTCCCTGAAACGGCAGTATTTGGACGTGGTGATCGTGGAGCATAAATACGAGGAGACTAACCTTTCGTGGATATGTGATGGATTTGACAATCTTTCGAGTCACAACTTGCTGCAGCTTAAGATACGAATTTCCATCGGTTCATAAAACGTGATCGTTACCATCTGACGAAACAGTGGGTGTCGCAAATCCCAGGGCACAAGGGCCGGTGATCACCAGAACAGCCACCATTCAGGATCATGGTCGGTAACAATATGGCCGATTATTCCACACCACAGAAAGAATGAAAGGATAGCTATGGCGATAATCGCCGAAACAAATGATCACCAGATGTTCTCTTCCCGCTTAAACTGGAACCAGTCCACCAACCGCATTACCCGCAACATTGATGTCATGAAGCGTTCTGGCATCGAACTTGTGGATCTTACCGAGACAAATCCGACAGCAGCCGGTTTTGATTATGACCCGGTTGCTGTGTGCAGCGCCATTTCACATCCTGCCATTCTGGAATATCATCCGAGTCCCAAGGGTCTGATTCCCGCCAGACAGGCGGTTGTTGACTATTACCATCACCACGGAAAGGTCATTGACCGGGAAACGGTTTTCTTGACATCCAGCACCAGCGAGTCTTACGCCTGTCTTTTCAAGCTGCTCTGCGATCCCGAAGATACGGTTCTGGCTCCCCAACCCAGTTATCCGCTATTTGATTTTCTGGCAGACCTGGAGTCCATAAATCTAAAAGCTTACCGGATGCGCTATCGGTCGGATACCGGCTGGCTGATCGACCTGGAGCAGATCAAGTCTCTGACCACGCCTCGAACCCGTGCTATTATTCTGGTGAATCCCAACAACCCGACGGGATCATATATCCGGCCCCATGAGTGCGATCAGCTTACCCGATGGTGCCTGGAACATGATCTCTCCCTGATTGTGGATGAGGTTTTTCTGGATTATGTTTCGGCCGGAAGCTCCCACTCATCGTTATCATTAGCCGGGAACTCTGGTGCTTTGACCTTTACGCTATCCGGAATTTCCAAGGTTCTGGGACTTCCCCAGTTCAAGCTCGGATGGATACAGGTGAGCGGGCCACAGTCCCTTTGTGTGCCTGCATGTAATAATCTGGAAATGATTTCCGATACATACCTGTCGGCATCCACCCCTGTTCAAATGGCGCTTCCGGCCTTGATGGCGCAGCGGGACTTTTTTCAAAATCAGGTCATCACACGGATTGAAGCTAACGAAAAATACCTGAACGCCGCCTGCGCCAGGTTGACAACCGGCCGGTTTTTTCGGCGGGAAGGCGGATGGATCGCCGTTTTTGCCATGGAGAATGGAATTTCCGATGAAGACATGGTCTGTCAGCTCCTGAATTCCGACCATGTCTTGGTGCATCCTGGGTATTTCTATGATTTTGATGAGGATGACTGCCTGGTCATCAGCCTGTTGACCCACCCGGATCGCTTCATGACCGGCATTGACCGTCTGATTTACCGTTTTGGTAAGAGAAACCGTGAAAATACTTTAAGAATTTCTGCTTAAGTTCACCAAAGCTGGGTTGAAGAGGGCTTCTCAAAACCAAAGAGGATATCCGGAAAAGGAGGTGATCTGAGAGCATCGCCGTGGGCAGTTTGTCGTTTATCGAGCAGATCAAGATCGATCTTGGGGCCATGGGTTCCGGTAGGAAGATCACTTCGAGCGAAGCCGGCCATGAACTGAAGGAGACCCAGGCATCTTATCGCGACCATTTTCGTTGCGAAAAAGCCCTTCTAAGCCATGAAAAAGCCCTTCCTTGGCGCATTTATGCTGAAATTTCAATCTGATAACTTGGTCCGACCCCGGCTGTAACGGCTGTAAACTCCCTCCCCCGTGTAGGAGGAGGACTGGTGGAGGCAAAAGCGCAGGCTATGACCCGGTTATAGTCAGGCAGTATGGTTACCGGGGGATGTCAGCGACGACTCTTCCGGTAATGGCTTTTGCTACTATCTGCGCTACTTCGCATGGGCAGCCGGCATGCAAATCGCCTTTCTCTGCGTGTTCCCCGAACATCTGGCCATGACTGATCGACGGGGCGACCGTATTGCCTTCCTGGCTGCGATTCTCCCGTGGAACCGGGAATATTCTGCCTTCAAAAACTGTCCCCCAGATGAGGATATCCTTTAGTTTCATCGGCTCAACAGTGTGTGGATCCTGATCAAGTATCGTAAAATTAGCGATTTTTCCGGGTGCTATACTGCCGAGTTCGTCCTCCTTTTGCCACGAATAAGCAGCCTCGATGGTAACGGCGCGCAGTGCGTCCTCAACGCCGATGCGTTGTTCAGCTCCTGCTACACGGCCGGAAGGCGTTACGCGATTGACGGCGCACCACACGAAATTAAGCGGTGCGCTCGGCCCCATCGGCAGGTCGGAGTGAAAGGAAAGGGGAATGTGGCGCTTCAGCACCGAGGCTGACCGCACCATTGCATCCGCGCGATTTGGGCCAAGCCCGACCTGTGCGTATTTATCCGCAAAACCCACGGTGTAGTACGGGTTCGCGCTAACGATAGCGCCGAGCCGCGCAATTCGTGCGACCTGCTCCTCGTTGGATGTCGCAAAGTGGACTATGACGGTCCTGTGATTGGCGCGGGGCATCTCGCGCATCCGGCGCTCAAGTACGTCAAGTACAACATCGAGGCCCAAGTCCCCGTTCACATGGATATGAAGCTGGTAGCCTGCGTTCCAGTATAGCTGTGCGCGCTGATCAAGGTTCTCCGGAGTCATCATCCAGTCGCCGTGATGCCCGTCGGTATAGCCGTCCTTCATCTGCATAAGCTGAGAAATGATAGCGCCGTCTGCAAAGAGCTTGATCTGCTTCGGGATAAACGACACCTTGCCCTGGGGTGCCAGTGCGACTTGCTTCTCAGTGGCGGCGAGCGACTCCGCCAAGCCAAGACCGTCATCCACCTGGCTGCGGGCATCCACGATGAAGTAACTATAGAAAGGCGTGTCGTCAGAACCCAGGATGGGCTGGTAGAGCTTCCAGATGTCCGGCGTGATGAGCGCGCCCGGCTCCATATAGGCGGTCACTCCATTCTGGTGGAGGTACGCAACCATCTGCTTCAGCCCGAATACCATCCGCCCCGGCGTGGCGAACACTTTGAGCAATGGCTCCATGATGAGGTTCAACCCTGTCTCCCACCAGTGGCCTTCCTCCCAGTTCATCATCGTGCTTGCATCGCCCTTTCCCTTCATCGCCTCTTCGGTGAAACCGAGCGCCTTGATGGCGGCGGTGTTGAGGTAGAACTCATGGCACGATCGCTGCCACACAGCTATGGGCCGGGTGGTGCTGACAGCATCGAGCGTCTTTCGATCAAGTTTGCCATGCCATAGCAAGTGATAGCCCCATGAGAACAGCCAATCGTTCTTATCCTTCAACGCGGCGTTTGCGGCCTTTAGGCGGGAGATATACTCATTGGCATCGTTTGCCGCCTTGAATGTGCGGCCAGGCAGAACCCAGTCCTCGGTCGAGATCACCTCCGTGGAGAGAGTGAGCGCTCCGAGGAACGGATGCAGGTGCTGGTCTATCAAACCGGGAAGTAGAACCTTCGACTGAAACGTATCGTTCACAGCGAATTTGCGGTCGCCAAGCGCAGCCTTCACCTCGTCAAGCGAGCCGGCGGCTAAAATGCGCTTCCCATCCACGGCCACTGCTGTGGCATCCGGGTTACCAGGCTCCATAGTCAGGATTTTCTTCGCAGTGTAAACTGTGACTATCCCGATTGATGGCGCGGTAACGAATTGTCTATTTATATCACGCTGAGCCAGCGCAGAGCCGACTGATATGAACATCCAGGCTGTGGCCAGACCAATAACCACAACTGACACCAGAAAACGATAGTGTTTCATACGGAACTTATCCTCCCTATTTTTCGTTGTACTCCAAAAAAATGCCCCCCTGCTTATATCACTCCGGAAACAGAAAACTAAGCACCAGCCGCAGCGTCCAGTCGGAGCTATCCGTGGGACGTACGGCATTGTAATAACCGCCTCCTGCAATACTCATCATCTGCGACCCAACCTTGAATACCTTGCTTATCGTTCCTCCGACTGGTATTGTCCACTGTTCCCCGCTGGAGGCAGTCCAGTCAGCGGTCATGATGGGCGACGTGCCCAGGCTCCATCCGTCGGGCAGGTTGTAGTTCAGGAATGGCTGTAGCAGCATCTGATTGTACGACGAGCGGCTGCCGTCACCGGCGAATGACCAGCGGTTGTTCGCCATAGCGCCGAGTACAAATGGGCCTTCCATAAATACAGCGACGGCCGTGGGTCCTGCCGCCCACTTTCCGGCGCTCAGTATGGTGCTGGTGGCGCTGGGCGCCTGGATTACAGGGCCTGCTCCCCAGACAAAACCCGTTTTTGAGACAGGGGACAGAAATAAGGAGATATTGACATCCCCAAGGCCGAACACATCCGCTGGTTGTGGATTATCGATTACGGGCAGCACAATGCGGTTGATAAGGTTCCATTCCTTTGTGAGGGGTAGGGGAATTACCGGCTGAATGTTCAGCACGCTCTGGATGTTCTTCTCCGGTCCGGAATTGAAATTGACGTTCCCCTGTAAAGGAAGACTGATCATGGCGGCGACGGGGTTCTGGGTCTCCTTGGCCAGGTCGGTAAGTTTATCGGCTGAGTCTTCGGCAAATGCGGCTAACGTAATGCTCAAACAGACAATGATAGTGACAATGGAATATGTTCTCAATGGTTTTAACTCCTTTTCAATGTGTGGGTTTGCTGGTTGCAGAAACTTCCTGGTTGTCGATCGAAATCGCCATGGAAATACTGTAGCAAATATCGTGCCATAGGTATGCTACATGTAATATCAATTGGTTATGAGTTTGTAATGCTGGAAACTGGTGTCCAAAATGGATAGATATAACCAAAATAGGTACTCATAATGGATACAAGGTTGAAAAAATATTCTGCGAACGTCACTGATTTTTTCGAATGTCGGTCTTCGGGATATGTTGAAGGTTTTTCTCGTTTTTTCGTGTTTGGTATTGACATGAAGTTGTTCCTTAATGGATACATTCCAAACGCCTTATCGACCTTCGGCTCAAATTTGAAGGAAGGCTTTTTGATTTACCCTGCATAAACAGTTTTTTAATTTCTCTATCGCCAAAGGTTTTTATCAAGGAGACACCGGATGCATTTTGATTTGCGCACGATATACTTTACAGGCACATCCGTTTTTGCCATTTGCACCATCGTTATCGTGTTGATCGGGTATCAAAGCCGCAACCGCATTGCCGGAATAGGTTTTCTGGCGATTGACTTCGCCATGCAGACGGCAGCGATCCTCTTGATCATGTTCCGTAGCGCGATACCGGACTGGATGTCCATCTCGCTGGCCAATATTCTGGTGATGGCCGGATCCATCCTGGGCCTTATGGGCCTGCAACGTTTTGTGGGAAAAATCACTTCCCAAACTCATAATTTTTGCCTTCTGGCTTTGTATGTGTTTGCCTTCATTTACTTTGGCTGCGTTCCCACCGACGTTTCCCTGCGTACGATAGTCTTTTTGGCGGGAACGCTGCTTGTCTGGTTTCAGTGCGCCTGGCTCATGCTGATTCGCGTCGGTCCTGTAATGCGAGCTCAGACCTTGTGGGTCGGCGCTGTTTTTGTTGTGTACTGTCTGATTAATACCTTCCGAATTACCACAATTATCGGTGAGCCGTCAATGGGTCCTGATTATTTCAAATCAGGACTCTTATCAATGCTGGCCATACTGACATATCAGGCGTTGTTCCTCTTTTTAACATTGGCCCTGATACTCATGTTCAACAAGCGGCTGATCATGGAAATCGGTGAAGAAGAGGAAAAATTCTCGAAAGCCTTTCATTTCTCTTCTCAGGCTATTATGTTGTGCGATTTATCTGATGGCCGGATTATCGAAGTTAACCGGCAATTTGAATCTTTGTTCGGATATCCATACCAAGAGGCAGTCGGTATGACAATTGATGAAATGCAATTTTGGGTCAGTCGCGAGGACCGTGATGCTGTCATTGATGAATTGGCGACACAGGGCCATATCCGCAGAAAGGAATACCGGTTTCGATCCCGGGATGGCGGAAGTTTGACCGGAATCCTGCATACCGAAATGCTACACATTAATGGAAAGAATTTCACCTTGATAAGTATCAACGACATCACCAGTCGCAAAAAGGCGGAGGAACAGTTGGAGCGGCTGAATCTGACCCTGCAGGAGCGGGTAAACGAAGAAATAGATAAAAGGCTTCTCCATGAGCGTCTGCTTGTGAATCAGTCCCGCCTGGCGGCTATGGGCATGATGATCGGGGCCATTGCCCACCAGTGGCGCCAGCCGCTTTCCACCCTGGATGTGATCATCCAGCGGTTTCATGCACTCAGCAAACTTCATAAATTAAGCCAGAAACAACTGGACGATTTCAAAATCAGCGCCATGCAGATGATCAGGTATATGTCTGACACAATAGAAGAATTTACAGCATTTCACCAGCCGGAAAAGCAGCGGACAGAATACGATCCCCGCCCATGCATCACAAGCGCAGTTAACCTGTTTGCACCCCAATTCCGCGCCGACGGCATAACACTGGATTTTGTGGACAGTCCAGAGGATATGTGCGGCTCCTTGTACGGTTATCCCAATGAACTCAAACAGGTAATCGTCAATCTGATCAGCAATGCACGCCATGCCATTCTGGATCGCCGTGCAATAGACGATGCTTTCATGGCAGGCAGTATAACAATTCGTGTCTTTATGCTGCGGGAGAATATGCTGGCTATCGATGTAGAGGACAATGGATGCGGTGTTCCTGCAGAAATTGTTCCGAACCTGTTTGACCCCTATTTTACCACCCGTCAATCGGACACCGGTACGGGCATCGGTCTGTATCTGTCTCGGGGAATAGTGGAGGGCAGCCTGGAAGGACGCATTCATCTGCTGCAGGATCGGCTGCAGGGAGCGACTTTCCGGATTGAACTGCCGCTAAAGGAGGAAACCCGATGAAGAATCTAAAGAATAATTGGGAGTGACCGCCCTTGTTCGAAAACCACTGGATATGAAGGAACTGCTGGGCAAGATAGGCATCGCCGCTGCCCACATCATTCAGCAATATGAAATAAATAGCCTTTCTTCCGGGCTGGCGGCATCCATTACCGCTCAGTTGGAGATGTACGAGAAAAGTACGATCCCCTCCCTGCCGCCTTCCAAAACCATTATCTAAAACCTATATCTTCCTTTGGATGCGGGTTGACATGGAGTTCATGAGCGTTTATTGATATTTTTATGGTTACGCCCCTCTGATCCGATAATAAAAATCGGCATCGGGGGGGTTTTTATTTTATACCATTTACGATATATGATGAATCCAGGAAAATATATTGTGGTATGTTGGGTTAGGTGATTTCCAACAAAGAATACCCCGAGATTGAGAGTTGTAGCCAGACCGTCCCGGTCTGGTTGTTCAGCATGGAGCGGGACCAGACAGGGCGGTCTGGCTGCTAACTGATGTTTGGTTGCTTCACGGTGGTATATTCATTGCTTGAAAACACCTAAATTCCGTCCCTCCAGCTACATCCTGCTGGGCGTGGTGGCAAAAGGAAACATAGAACAGCAAAGGAGTCCTGTCTCATGAGTCAACATCCCCAGACCAAATACGCTATTCGACCCATAGTGCCGGAAGCTGTCTATACCAACCGGCAAGAGCATCTGAATTATTTGTATCAGACGGCATTAAACGCCATAGATCGTCGCAGTATGTCAGTGGTGCTGCTGGGACAGCGGCGCATGGGAAAGACCGAGATATTCAAACGAGTGGTCAACCGATTGTTCTTTGAACAGGAGCATCATGCGGATATTGATCGGTCCGTGGTTCCAGTTTATTATAGTTTTAAAGATACGGTATCGGATCGATGGGAATTCTGCATCGAATATGTCGATAATTTCATCCGATGGTATCTGGCATTCCGTTTGAGAGACTTGAAAATGCTTTCGAGAAAAACAATGGCCAAATATGACATCATTACCTATCTGGCGGAGCATATCAATCAGTTTGAAGAGCTGGAAGCAGCATTGAGTCTATACAAGGGGCTGATGGCTAAGGATATTAATCTGCCTGAAGACAAGGTGCTAAGCCTTCCCCGATATGTGTCGGACTGGCATGAAGCTACCATCGTGATGTTTCTGGATGAATTTCAGAATGCACGTCTTCCCCAATACAATTTTGATGTGGTGGGTTTGATGCAAGAGGCGGTAGAATCCCCCACATGCCCGCATTTTGTAACCGGTTCTGCCATGAGCATTCTGGCTAAGGAAATTCTGGGAAGAGGATCACTATACGGCCGGTTTGAAAGCGAACCCATTGAGGAAATGACCCCATACTGGGGAACGCAGCTTGCTCTGAAATCGGCAACCTATTACAAAGCAGTAACCTCAGATATAATGGCTCCAGTTATCGTCGAAAGATGTGGCGGCAATCCATTTTATATCACTTCGGTTATCCGTCAATCGGCCAAACTGAACAAACCCCTCACCGACGAAACCGTGTTAAACGAAATACTGGCGGTTGATTTGTCATCCGGATTTATCTGGGGTGAATTGAGCGATCAGGTTAGCAGATGGATAGCCAGAATCAACGAATACAACATCACAAAATGGGTGCTGTATCTGTCTGCTATGGAAGAGGGCGACAGAATAGATATAGACCGTATTCACCGGCAACTGCTTGAAAAAGAAGGAAAGGATGTATCAATTGAGGTGATTCGTGATGTGTTGATCAAGCTGTCCCGTGGCGATCTGCTGGATTATATGGAGCTTGGCGGATGGTTCAGGAAAGTTCAGGATCCGATTTTGCTGGAATTCCTGAAAGTTTGGGGAAAAATCGAGGTTGAGGGTTACGATCTAAAAGACGTACAGAATTCACTGATTCGCAGGTACCAGAAAACTCAGCGCAGAATCTCGGACCATTCCGGTTATATCGGTGAAATTTATATGG
>CAIMCT010000540.1 GCA_903839535.1 uncultured Desulfobacteraceae bacterium | reverse complement strand
CCTTTTGTTCGATGAAAAAGATATGTCCATTCCTCATAAGTTTCTGGAGGCTTGATATCCAGCGAAAAAGTATCCAGAAACAGCTTCGGAACTTTTTTTAGAAATTCGATAACCGGTTTATCTGTAGTGAAAGACAGCCCCTGCATCGACATCATGCCGACAATAAACTGTTCCGGATACATCAACTGAATCCGCCCCTGAACCTCACGCATTAACCAAGTTTTGCCGGTCTGCCGTGGCGCCCATAATGTAAAATAATGGCCGTCTTCATTGTCACTGCCAATCAGCGAATTCAGACACTGGTCAACCAAATCCGTGCGGGGCGCGAAAAAGTGGCTGCGCGCATTTACAGGGCCGTAGGAATGAAATTTACGCATCGGAACATCCTTTAGCTATCTTTTGTGTGTTTCGTGTGTTTAGTGGTTTAAAAATATTTGATTTTGAGAATATCATCATGATTTATTATCATATTTTGGAAGCCATTTCCGATTGCCAAGGGCGAAGATGAAATTTCCGTCGGCATCAATGTTTATCGCCACATTATTGTCAAAAGTCCTAAAAGGGTGAAATGTGTCAACTGCTTTTGGGGACAGAAGGATGCCTTAGCATTGATCATTATTTCGATCATTACTTGTTTCATGTTTGCAAATATCAAATGAATTATGGTATTATTCATCTTAAGTCAAGCCTTTATGGAAGTGCTCGAAGACAAAAAAAGGAGAATATGAATGGCGATTTCCCCCCTTGCAGGCAAACCGGCTCCGCCGGAGATGTTGATTGACCCGGCCCAAATCGAGCTGGAATATTATAATCGCAGGCCAAACCTGAATGACCCCGATCAACTGGTCAGCTTCGGCACCAGCGGACATCGCGGCTCGCCGATCCACAGCGCATTTACCGAAACGCACATTCTGGCCATAACACAGGCCATCTGCGACTACCGGAAAAATCGGGACATTGACGGTCCGCTCTACATTGGAAAGGACACTCACGCACTGTCCGGACCTGCTCAGCGAACAGCTATCGAGGTTCTGGCTGCAAACGGTGTGGTAACCATCCTTCAGGAAAATGACGGTGTAACGCCGACACCGGTCATCTCACGAGCAATCCTCGTTTATAACCGCGAGCGCAAGAATCACCTTGCCGATGGTGTCGTCGTTACGCCATCGCACAATCCACCGGAGGATGGCGGCTTCAAGTACAACCCGCCAAACGGCGGCCCGGCCGACACCGATGTTACAAAATGGATTCAGAACCGGGCCAACGAACTGATGCTAAAGAACAATGCCGACATCAAACGCATGCAGCTAACTGCGGCCATGAAGGCAGACACCACGCACCTGCAAGACCTTGTCCTGCCCTATGTGAAAGACCTTAAAAACGTCATTGACATGGATGCGATCCGTACTGCAGGTATAAAGATTGCGGTTGATCCGCTCGGCGGCGCCGCCGGGCCCTACTGGGAGCCAATCCGCGACTTGTACAACGTTGACATCACCATCGTGAATGCAAAGGTGGATTCAACATTTTCATTTATGAGCGTCGATCACGACGGCAAGATACGTATGGACTGCTCCAGCCCGTATGCAATGGCAAGCCTTGTCAGACTCAAGGATCAGTATCAGATCGCCTTTGCCAACGATCCGGACGCGGATAGGCACGGGATCGTCACCCGATCCGCGGGATTGATGAATCCCAACCACTACCTGGCAGTAGCCATTCACTACCTGCTTACTCATCGTCCACTTTGGTCCGCAGCATCCATGGTCGGCAAGACCCTTGTCAGCAGCAGCCTTATAGATCGTGTGGCTCATGAGCTGAAACACCGGTTGTTCGAAGTCCCTGTCGGCTTCAAATGGTTTTCGCCCGGATTATTTGACGGCTCCTGCTGTTTTGGCGGAGAAGAGAGCGCCGGCGCCAGCTTTCTTCAAAAAGACGGCAGGGTATGGACGACCGATAAAGACGGATTAATCCTTGGCCTGCTTAGCGCTGAAATCACCGCCAGAACAGGAAAAGATCCGGGAGAATATTATCAGGATATCACCCAAAGACATGGAACTCCCTACTACACGCGCATTGATGCCCCGGCTACGCCATCGCAGAAAGCCGCGCTCAAGAAATTAACCCCTGAGGTCGTGACTGCAACGGAACTGGCTGGTGAGCCAATTATAGCCAAACTGACGCGCGCCCCTGGAAATGATGCCCCCATTGACGGCCTCAAGGTTGCTACGCAGCAAGGATGGTTTGCAGCCAGGCCCTCTGGAACGGAAAATATCTACAAACTCTATGCCGAAAGTTTCAAGAGCCAGGCGCATCTGGATGCTATCCTTGAAGCAGCACAGAATATCGTCACCAAATCGCTTCAATGACGGATTAATAGCCAAAACAGTGGAAGAGCCGAAAAGCGGAAGAGCGGCTCTTCTCAGCTTCTCAACTTCCCAACTTCTAATTTTCAAGGACATGTAATGCAACTTCCCACACACAAAACCAAAATTGTTTGTACTATCGGCCCTGCATCACAATCTCCCGAAGTGATGGAACGCATGTTGCTTGCAGGAATGAACATCGCCCGCCTCAATTTTTCCCACGGGGATTTTTCGGAACACAAAGCCATCATCGAAAATCTTAGAGCGGCATCGACTAAGACAGGGCGCCACCTGACGCTCTTGGCGGATCTTTCCGGTCCAAAGATGCGCATCGGAAAGATCGCCAATGAACCCATTGAATTAAAGATCGGAGATTCGTTCACGCTGACCACTGAAGATATCATCGGCGACATAAGCAGGGTCTCGGTTTCTTTCAACCGTCTGCCGCAAGCCGTGAAACCGGGAGACACGCTGTTTTTAAACGACGGGTTCATCCAGCTTGAGGTCATCAGTACCACACCCTCCGATGTGTACTGCAAGGTGAGGGTGGGTGGCGAGCTACGCTCCCGCAAGGGACTGAATCTTCCGGACATTGATCTTGGCATCAGCGCCTTCACCGACTGGGATCACAAGTGCTTGAAGTTCGCTCTCGAGAACGGTGTGGATGCCGTAAGCCAGTCTTTTGTCGAGCGGGCATCAGACATCGAAGCGGTGAGGAAGGCTGCAAACGATCTGGGGTATTCCCCTTTTATCATCGCCAAAATTGAGCGCTCCGGAGCGCTTGAGCATATTGATGAGATCATGGCTGCTGCCGACGGAATCATGATCGCCCGTGGAGATCTTGGTGTCGAGGTTCCCTTCGAGCAGATCGCTGTAGTACAAAAAAGGCTGATGCACCTGGCGAATATGAACGCAAAACCCATCATCACAGCAACCCAGATGCTGGAGTCCATGACGGATAATCGGCGTCCCACCCGGGCTGAGGCCACGGACGTATCAAACGCCATTCTTGACGGAACAGACTGTGTTATGCTTTCGGCGGAATCAGCAATGGGGAAATATCCCGTGGATGCCGTAACAACACTTGCTAAAATCGCCGCCGCAGTGGAGCCGCATCGTCCTTCCGTCACGGTAAAGGAACTGTATCCGGGAATCAACCTTGCAGGCAAACTCCGTCCTGCGCATCTTATCGCATTAAGCGTGGAAACCTGTCTGGAATATATGCTGCCGGCCGCTGTTTTCACACCGACCCACAGCGGCGAGACCGCCAGAAGAATTGCCGGATTTCGTCTGCCGGTCTGGACCATTGCGGTCAGCTCGCTGAAGTCAACATGTCAGGCCCTTCAGTTTTCGCAGGGCGTGCATCCTGTACACGAACCCGAACACCCGGATAACTGGAACACATATATCCGCCAATGGCTGCCAAAACATGAACTTCCCGGAAATTTCGCACTGCTCACCGAAGGCCCTTCATCGAAGTACCCAAAGGCAAACAACCGACTGGAGATTATTGATCTTATGCGTTGAGCGATGCATATAGGGCCATCTTTAGGTATCTGTGTTCGGTTACGCACAAAAAAATAGGAGTATATAATGAAAAAAGTGTTGATGAGAGCATGTCTGTGGCTGCTTGTTCTGTCATTCATGATTCCTGCCGGTGGATTCGCCCAGGACGCAGGGACCGCTCCCCCGATATTCCGACAGGAAAAACTGGATCAAATGCTGGCGCCGATCGCTTTATACCCGGATTCACTTCTTGTGCAGATACTCATGGCTGCCACCTATCCCCTGGAAGTGGTGCAGGCCGCACGGTGGGTCAGTGCGAACCCGAACCTGAGAGCCGATGATATCGCCAATGTTCTGGATAAAAAGAACTGGGATCCCAGCGTGAAGTCATTGGTGAACTTTCCCTCGATCCTGACCATGATGAGCGATAAACTGGAGTGGACCCAGGATATTGGGGATGCCTTTCTCGGACAAAAAGAGCAGGTGATGGACACGGTTCAGGACCTGCGAGCCAAAGCATATACTCTGGGCAACCTCGCAACAACGTACGAGCAGGTGGTAGTTGTGGAGGAAGATACAATCGTGATCGAACCCGCAAGTCCCCAGATCATCTATGTTCCGATTTATAACCCTACTGTGGTGTATGGCCCATGGTGGTATCCAGCTTACCCCCCGTACTATTATCATCCACCGGGTTATGCTGTAGCCAGAGCCGGCGTTATTTCCTTTGGTGTCGGGCTGACCGCTGGAGTCGCCTGGGGGTATGCCTGGGGAAACGTCAATTGGAATAGAAATCAGGTATATGTACATCCGGCCCGGATCGTCACGATCAACAATTTTTATACCGAACATGGACCCGGTGGGTGGCGGCACGACCCGAGTCACCGGAATGAGCTTAGTGAGTGGCGGCACGACCCAGGTCACCGAAAAGGCGTGGCGTACAGGGACCCCGGCTTGCGTCAGCAGTTTGGTGGGCAAACGGGGAACCCCGGAGCAGACCCCAGAAAAGATTTCAGGGGGGTTGATCAGGGCGGTGCGAATCGACCTGGAAAGCCGGTAAATCATCCGGGTGGCGCAGACCAATCGGGAAAGCCTGCGTATCATCCAGGCTCTGAACAGCAGCAAGATGTCGGTATTATTCACAATCGCCAGCCAGTTGAGACGAGAAAGGATGCAGTTGATAGAGGTAAAGACACCTTTCAACGTGATCGTTCAACGACAATGCAGAACAGGCCTTCCGGCATCAACGAGAATCTCAACCCTGGCGGCAATACAGTAAAACAACAGAGTGATCGTGGACGTCCAAACCAAAACGTACCAGCGCAAAAGCCCGTCCAGACGATTCAGGGCGATAAAATCGATCAGAGTGGCGTGGGAGGCGTACCCAATGTCAGTGGCGGTGACCGTAGTCCCGGGAGCGTGGGAGTCATTCCCGGCGGCGGTATTCCCAATATCGGTGGTGCTGGACACGGCGGCGGTGGCGGATTTCCCAGTGGCGGCGGCCAAGATGTCTTTCGTCGCCAGCAATAGGCAGTCTTATCGTGGAAAACCGACCTGTACACCCGTTTAAGCCCGTTTTTGCTTTTCACCTTCATTCTGCATGCGGGCTTCCAAAGCCATTTTCTGCTTGACAGAATAAAATCATTCATATATCAAAAAAAAGAAACATTGTTTCGCTTTGAAATTTGATGGTTGTTTCAGATACTGTTATGCATTAGATATCAATGTGTTATTAATTGTTATTGTTTGACTGATTCAATTTTACAATATCTATTATAATTAGTTTTTATGTTTAATATCAAATAGTTAATGCAGAGTATTTTTCACGGACAATTGTTAAAATTCTCATGACAGTAACAAAGTTTTTATGTCTGGAATCCACCACCGGATAAAAAAGTGTGGATGTATGCTTGGAAGCTGTTCACTTCCACATCGCTAATGAGCAGCTTTCGTTAACCAATCACCAATCACTATACAAGGAGTCGTATCATGGACAAGAAAGTAACAGTAATCGGCGCTGGAAATGTGGGGGCCACAGCAGCCCAAAGACTGGCGGAAAAAGAGTTGTGCGATGTCGTTTTGATTGACATTGTTGAGGGCGTTCCCCAGGGTAAGGCCTTGGATTTGGCGGAAGCAGCACCCATTGAAAAACATGACGCACATCTCACCGGCTCCAACAGCTATGAAGCTTCGGCAGGATCGGATATCGTCATAATCACCGCGGGAATTCCCCGAAAACCCGGAATGAGCAGGGACGATCTAATCGGTGTCAATGCAGGCATCGTGAAAAAAGTATCCCAGGAAGTGGCGAAATATTCACCCAATGCCATCATTATCGTTGTCAGCAACCCGCTGGATGCCATGTGCCATGTAGCGTATGAAGCCAGCGGATTTCCCAAGAACCGTGTCATCGGCATGGCCGGGGTCCTGGATTCTGCGCGTTTCAGAGCCTTCATCGCCATGGAGCTGAATGTGTCGGTGGAAAACACACATGCCTTTGTTCTGGGCGGCCATGGCGATACAATGGTTCCCCTGCCCCGCTATTCCACAGTTGCTGGTATTCCGATTACTGAACTAATGTCCAAGGAGCGAATTGATGCCCTGGTCAAACGAACAGCTACCGGCGGTGCGGAAATTGTCAGCCTGCTGAAAACCGGCAGCGCCTATTACGCCCCAGCATCCGCCGCTGTTGAAATGGCGGAGGCCATCCTGAAAGACAAGAAAAAGATATTACCCTGCGCGGTTCTGCTTCAGGGGGAATATGGGTTACATGATCTTTTTATCGGCGTTCCCGTCAAACTTGGCACCAAAGGCGTTGAGCAAATCATCGAAATCAAACTATTGGACGAAGAAAAAGCCGCCCTTCAGAAATCAGCGGCTGCAGTTGAAGAGCTTAAAGGCGTATTGAAAAAACTTGCATGATTATCAGTGCTGACGCACGACTTTTCAAAGCGGTTAAACAGGCAGTTTGCAAGGTGGCTAATACCATGAAATAATGGAATTCAGTCCATTATTTCATGTGTCAGCCCTGTATTGATTGACATGTTTTTTTTTGTCTGCTATTTAGCCGGTATGCCACGGAAAGCCAGAATTGATTCTACGGGTGCGTTACATCACATCATGGTACATGGAATTGAGCACCGCCAAATCTTCCATGACGATGTGGATCGAGATGCTTTTGTGAACCGCCTCGGCCATGTGTTGCTTGAAACGCACACCGATTGTTTTGCATGGGCGTTGATACCAAATCATGTACATCTTTTGTTGCGTACTGGTCTTACACCAATCACCACCGTCATGAGAAGGCTTTTGACGGGATATGCCATCCAATTCAATCGGCGGCATCAACGTCATGGCCATGTTTTCCAGAATCGATACAAATCCATTCTTTGTCAGCAGGATCGCTATCTAAAGGAGCTGGTCCGCTATATCCATCTAAACCCCTTGCGAGCCGGGATAGTGGCCGACCATAAGAGTTTGGATGGATTCGTGTATGGCGGACATTGTGCGATAATGGGCAAGCGTCCAAATGATTGGCAAAATACGCAATACATATTGTCCTTATTCGGACAAAACGTATTCGCGGCACGGCGTACATACATGAAATTTATGCAAAAAGGAGTCATCAAGGGAAAAATATCTGAATTAGCTGGTGGCGGTTTAATACGGAGTGCGGGTGGGTGGTCGGCCGTAAAAACATTGCGGGAAGCGAATGAACGAATTAAAGGAGACGAGCGAATCCTTGGGGACAGCCGTTTTGTGCAAGAGGTTTTGGAAAGTTGCGGGCAACAGCTCGAACGCCGCTATCTATATCAGGCCAATGGATATGATTTTGATTGGCTGGTAAACCGGGTTGCGGCCTTGTTTGCTTTGGATAAATATATTGTTACACGAGCAGGAAGATACCCGAACACGGTTGAAGCTCGCAGCGTACTATGTTACTGGGCGGCGAGAGAACTTGGCATCAGTACATTGGAGCTATCCAAAAGGCTTCGTATTTCGCAACCCACGGCCAGTCAGTCGGTAAAACGGGGCGGGGGAATAGTGAAAGATAAGGAACTTGAGATGACGGTGTAATCTATGTCAATATATCAATACCCGTCCCCTATCAAAGGAATAAACAAATGCTAAGAAGCTATACTGTAAAATATACGAAAATTGGCTCTGTCTATATGGGGCAACTAATTGAATGGCCGGAAGTAGTCACAGAAGGCAAAGACATAGAAGATTGTCGCGCCATGATAAGAGATGCTATCCATGAGATGATACTTGCCTATCAACAGCAAAAAAAGGAAATTCCTTTGGGTGGTTGCCTAATTGAACAAGTACCTGTAGAGGTTGATAATGTCTATCAAACGGCGTGACCTGATTAGATATTTTGAAGAAAATGCTTTCTATATTCTACGAGAAGGAAGTAATCACTCAATATATACGAACGGCAAGAAGACTATCCCCGTAAAGAGACATACAACTTTTAATCGTATTACTGCTAATGAAATATGCAAACAGGCAGGTCTTCCACCAAAGTTTTGATCATTGGAATTTAAAGGAAGCAAAATGACTATCACAGACATGGAACAATTTACGGTTAAGTGACTTATGCCATTTGATCTGGTTTCACCTTTTATTCCCAGGGGCGATCAACCCCAGGCGATTGAGCTGCTTTGTAAGCATCTTCTTTCCGGCAGCAAGCACCATGTGCTTTTGGGAGTTACCGGGTCGGGAAAGACCTTTACCATGGCGCAGGTTATTGCCAAGCTGGACAGGCCGAGCCTGGTCATTGCTCCCAACAAGACCCTGGCCGCCCAGCTTTACAGTGAATTCCGCTCGCTATTTCCGAATAACGCGGTGGAATATTTTGTCAGCTATTATGATTACTACCAACCAGAAGCCTATCTTCCTACCAGCGACACCTATATTCAGAAAGATTCCTCAATCAACGAAACGATCGACAAGATGCGCCATTCCGCCACCATGTCGGTCCTGACGCGACGGGATGTCCTGGTTGTAGCCAGCGTGTCCTGCATTTACGGGCTGGGAGCGCCGGAGGACTATCTGGCGATGCGGGTTCCCATTGAATGCGGGATGGAAATGCCCCGGGATACTTTTTTGCGAAGCTTGGTGGCCATTCAGTACGAGCGAAACGACGTGGATTTTAGCCGGGGGGGATTTCGTGTCCGGGGCGATCGGGTGGAAATCTTTCCCGCCTACGAAGAGGACAAGGCCATTCGCGTTGAGTTTTTCGGCGATGAAATAGACGGTATCTACGAAATAGATCCGCTGAAAGGCTCCGTTCTAAAGAAACTGAGTCATACAGCCATCTTTCCCGCCAGCCATTATGTTACACAGAAAACCACGCTTCAGCGGGCGGTTGATTCAATTCTGATGGAACTGAAAGAGCAGGTTGCGTTTTTCAGGCAGGAAAACAAGCTTATCGAAGCACAGCGGATCGAGGAAAGAACCAATTATGATATCGAAATGATGATGGAGATCGGATATTGCAACGGGATCGAAAATTATTCCCGCCATCTGACCGGAAGACTTTCAGGATATCCCCCCCCTACCCTTCTGGATTATTTTCCGGAGGATTACCTGGTTTTTTTTGACGAAAGCCATATTGCCGTTCCGCAGTTGCGCGCCATGTATCAGGGCGATCGATCTCGAAAAAACACCTTAGTTAGCTATGGATTCAGGCTTCCGTCCGCCATGGACAACCGGCCCCTTAAATTCGAAGAGTCCGAAGACCGGATACATCAGGTGGTCTATGTTTCGGCGACTCCTGCGGACTACGAAATGGAAAAAGGCAAAGACGCCCTGGTCGAGCAGATTGTCCGGCCCACCGGACTCATTGATCCTGAAATTGAGGTTCGAAGCGCGCAACATCAGGTGGATGATCTTTTGGAGGAAATCGGAAAACGAATAAAGCAGAAAGAACGTGTGCTGATCACCACACTCACCAAACGGATGGCTGAAGACCTGACAGAATACTACAGGGATCTGGGAATTCGGGTGCGCTATCTGCATTCGGACATATCCACCCTGGAGCGGATGGATATCATCAGGGATCTTCGGCTGGGGGAATTTGACGTACTGGTGGGCATCAACCTGCTGCGGGAAGGTCTGGACATCCCCGAAGTGTCGCTGGTAGCAATTCTGGATGCGGACAAGGAAGGTTTTTTGCGTTCTACACGGTCCCTGATTCAGACCTGCGGCAGGGCTTCCAGAAATCTTCAGGGCAAGGTCATTCTCTATGCCGACAGAGTCACAGATTCCATGCGCCGGGCGATGGATGAAACGCTGCGTCGCCGCGAAATCCAGACGGCCTATAACCAGACGCACCACATCATTCCGGAAACCATCACCAAAGAAATCACTTCCATGTTTGAAACCGTAACAGACGCAGCCAAAACAGCCAAAAACAAAATATCCGAATCCGTAAAACCTTTTCACACCCTCGATGAACTGGACAGCATCATCGCATCGCTGGAAAGTGAAATGGAAGCCGCTGCAAAAGCTCTTGATTTTGAACGGGCCGCAATGTTCAGAGACCACATCAAAGCAATAAACAGAGAACGGCTATTGATATAATGATTGACATGATTTTATCAGTCGGGTGATTTCCAATAAAGAATATACGGACTTGATCATCGTTTCGGCCAGTTGGGTTTATTGCGTAGGGGCGAATCTTGTATTCGCCCTTTCGGATTGGGCTAATACAAGATTCGCCCCTACTATTGCCTGAT
>CAIMCT010000539.1 GCA_903839535.1 uncultured Desulfobacteraceae bacterium | reverse complement strand
TACCGCCAAAATATACTGCGAACCGGCATAATTTTACGTTTTTGATCCCCCACCCCAACCCTCCCCCGCTGGGAGAGGGAGTTTATGAAACGCGCAGATTATGCCAGTTCGCAGTATAAGAAAGATACCTTTTTGAGATAAAGAGACAAGGGACTTTCCTAACCGCCTATTGTTTATTTTAAGCAGTTTTTCAGTTTTTATTCTCAAGTTTTTCTTCGGACTGCCGATAGACATACCAGACAGCCTTCGGATTTTCATGTCAAAGCAGTGGCATCGTATGTGCCGATATACGATAACTAATTGATACAATTTACAATTATGTTATTTCAAACAGATATTACAGGATATTCATACTGGTTATTCCGGCGAAGAGCTGTTCCAGATCAGCAATCTCGGCCAGATTAACCCATACTGTTTGATATGGAAACGCTTTTGATGCGAATATGCAATAATCTTGGGGAGCAATTATTAAAATCCCTTGCAGAAGGGGATACCGCGATTCAGGACTGTGTCGAGTCTATAATAAATATAACAAACCCTATTGGAGAGAATCATGCATGGAAAATGACGCTGCAAGATCATTGGATAAGACATTATCAACCATAACCGACCGCGAAGGGAAGTATCTGACATTTATGCTTGCCAGCGAAGACTATGGTATCGGAATACTTAAAATCAAGGAAATCATAGGAATGATGCCGATCACTTCGGTTCCCCAAACCCCTTCATTCGTCAAAGGAGTGGTTAATTTACGGGGAAAAGTTATTCCGGTTGTGGATCTGCGTTTGAAATTCGGAATGCCTGCTATCGACTACACGGAAAGAACCTGCATTATTGTAGTTGAGATTTCCGGCCAAACCGGCGCCATCAAAATCGGTGTCGTTGTGGATGCAGTGTCCGAGGTTCTCAATATCAAAGGAGAAGATATTGAAAATACACCGGCCTTTGGAACCAGCGTTAATATTGATTATATTCTGGGCATGGCGAAAATGGGAGGCAGTGTAAAAATTCTCTTGGACATTGACAAGGTACTGAATACGCAGGATATTGCAAGTCTTGAAAAAGGTGCTTCATAACCGTTGGCAGGTGATCGAAGAACAGAGATTTATCATTCTGATACTACGCGCTTACAGGATATGGAAATTCGTCCTGTAAGTGTCCCGCGAATCAAAGACACGGAGGTCTTGATGAAAACCATGTACCCGATATGTTTTCTGTACAGCAACCATGATAAGAAGCCAGATCCTCTTCCTGCTACGGTTTCAAGCAAAAAAGTAAGTTATACAGGAAGAATCGCGATGATTTCTAACCAGTTGATCTACGAATCGACAGCAAAGGATGTTTTCTGGATTCTCTATCCCAACGTGCAGGGGGAAAAAGCAGGGGGATTATTGCAGAAAACAACTTAACGTGCGGAAGATGGCGGATTATCCTTTTTGACAAACAACTGGCAGGGTTTTCCTGATGAATTCCGTTCCACCACTTTGCCGGGAATTTCCCGGCTTTTAAAACGAAAAGCCTTGCATCCATGAGGCTGATGACTATCCCATGTAATATAGTAGTGTATGCAGTGCTGACAGGCAGCGACCGTCATGGAGTTCTGTCATCCTCATAGGGGTACCAGTCCGCATTTCGGAGTTTTCCAACCTTTAACACAGCAATTTCGTTAGTATGGGTGGAATACACGACCTTGCGTCCCTTGCTTCCCCCAATGTCCTCCGATGTCACGGCAATTTTTTCTCTGGCCAGTATCCTGCGGGCGATTCGGATGTTTTCCTGCCCCATATTCTGATGCGACAGCTCCGGATTGTGTGCTCCACCAACAATCAGCGCCTCAAGATTTTGGATTTTGGAACCATTTTCAACCATCATGCGAATCAATGTCCAAACAGCCACATTGCCGAAACGGGTCGTTGTTTTTCCTTTTTCGCGGATCATCGGAAATTGAAAACTGTTCATTCCGCCGACTTTGCGTTTGCAGTCATACAGACAGACCGAGACACCGGACCCCAGAACAACAGAGATAACCGTCGGGCTATCTGGCATAACCATAAATCCAGGTTCCAGAAAATAATGTGTCGGTGTTAGGGCTCGAGAAGAATCAATCATGGATTTTTTCGCGTATCGACAACAATCCCCGTGCCATTCAGCATCTGCCAAGCCTTATGTCGATCCGACTCGTTTCGGGAGCCAGATCCGGAGATAATGATGGACTGGATAATATCATCGCTAATACCAGCCCGCTTCAGTTCGATGACATCAGCAACCGTAGTCAAGCTGACCGGCTTGACATCCTGACCATATACTACAGGTGAGCGATCTTTGAGGAATGAGCCTTCGGTGATCAGAACCTGCATTGTTTTATCAGAAAGCCTGGCCTTGGTCTTGAGATCAATCAAATCCTGAACGCTGAATGCACAGGTTTCAATGATTTTTTCCCGGATAATGAGTTCAATCGTCTCGCTCCCAATACCCGCCTTATTGAGCCGGAGAATGTCTTCGCCACTGATCCCCCAGCTCGTCCCCGCGAATATCAGAGAACACCATAATGCTGTCCACACATATCTGTTCACGGGGCTACCTCAGATAATCCAGAAGGCTGGGTTGAATGATTTTGGAAGCCGAGGCCAAAGATGCCTGGAATGCGGATTGCTGAGCCGTTAAATCCATTATGGCCTGAGTCAAATCCACATCTTCCGTATTGGATAACATTTGCTCAACATTAATTTTAAATACATCCCAGTGGGTTTCAGTTGCATCCAGCCGGTTCAGTCTGGTGCCGACATCCGCCCGTTCATTGGTGATCTGAGCAAGGGCTTGATCCAGGGGATCAAGCTGGGCGGAAATTGCGGATGGGTCATTGGCCTCCATTCCATTGATAAGATTCGTTAAAACCAAAACCGGATCTGCAGGATTGCCAAATGCCTGTTGCCCGCTCACGGCCGCATCCATAGTAACGCCATCACCGACGATGACCGAGAACCCGCCATCATCTCCCTGAAATCCCGCTTCCGGATCAAGGGAATCATACGGCGGTGTATCAGCGTTACGGCCTCCAAACATATATCGGTCATCCTGCTTTGTGTTGGCCAATTGGATCAGTTGATCCCGAAGCTGCCGGACTTCTCCTGCTGCAACTTTACGGCTTTCCGGACTGGCAGTTCCAGTTGTCTGCGACAGAGCCAGTTCCCTGGCCTGATTCAGCAGTTCACCGATATCCGACAGCGTTGCTTCTCCATTATCCAAACCAGACCTGGCATGAGAGACGTTGCTGACATATTGATCAACAGAATCCAGCGCTTTGCGGTAGTCCAGAGCCTTTGCCATGCCAAGCGGATTTTCTGATGCCTTGGTAAACTGTTTTCCGGATGAAATCCTGCTTTGGTATGTCATGAGTTTTTCTGCATGTCTTGACAAACTGCCATTGACATTATTGGTCATCATTTTCTGAGTAATACGCATCAGGCAACCTCCTCATTTAATGTCTTTGATAGATCCCTGGTTTTTAATTTTATATTGATAAAACATCAGAATGCTGATTCTGCGATTTCTCGGGTCATACAGATTGTTCTTAATAAGGGGTTCAGTTGCCGCATATCCGGTTACCCGGATCAGCATCTCAGGCGGCAGACCGTCTCGTTCCATCTCTCTTCGGGCTGCTGAAGCCCGTTCGGTGGAAAGTTCCCAGTTGCTGTATTTATGGGAAGCCGCAAAGACCAACGCATCAGTATGGCCTTCAATGGCAATCTTACGGTTACTTGTGATGATGGACGGAGAAATGATTTTCAGAATCCTTTTACCGTTCGATGAGATTTCGGCGCTGCCCAGTGGAAACATAGTTCCGGTTTCCTTGTCCAGAATCTCAACCCGAACAGCGCCTTCAAACGTATCAATGATGATCTGATCCTTAAAATCAGAAAGCTTGGCCTCAATTTCCTTTTTCAGATGCTCACTTAACGCCTCTCCACTTTTTAGAGCCCTTTCCGCCTCTTCTTCGATTTGGAGCGTCAGCTCGGGTTTGCCAAGCGCCTGATCATCAATCAAACTGACTTTGGGCGTAAGTTTGGAGTCAACAAACGACAACCCACCTTTATCAAAAATATTAAAGTGTTTGAAGTAATAGGAAACGCCTGCCCGCTTCTCAGGAGAAACCATGGCTACCAGCCACATGAGCAGAAAAAAAGCCATCATTGCCGTGACAAAATCGGCATAAGCCACTTTCCATGCTCCGCCGTGTCCGCCACCATGCCCTTTCTTCCTGACCTTCTTTATGATTATTGGTTGCCCTTCCAATTTTTAATTTCCTCATTGAGTTCTTCAAAGTCAGGCCGATCCGAGATCGGAATGGCCCTTCTGGCGGACTCCACGGCCGATTGGGGGGCCGCGCCGCTGGCCATTGCCACAATCGCTGTTTTAATGACATGCAGATAGGCTTCATGCTCTTTGACATTATTCTCGATATTGGTTGCCATGGGACCTATAAACCCATAGCTGAGCAGAATACCAAGAAACGTCCCCACCAATGCTGCGCCGATGCTGTGCCCCAGAACTTCCGGCGGTTCGCTGATCTTCCCCATGGTCAGAACAACGCCCAGAACGGCGGCAACAATCCCGAGCGCCGGCATACCATCCGACACTTTTGTCAGAGCGGTAGCGGGAATCATCGCATCATGCTCCTGGGCCGCCATATCGTTTTCCATTAATGTTTCCAGCTCGTACGGAGTCATGTTGGAAGAAATAATGGTCCGAAAATTGTCACATATAAAATTCACGGTCGATGCGCTGGATACGACGGTAGGATATTTTTTGAACACATCGCTCTCATCAGGGTGATCAATATCCGCCTCAATGGCCAGAAATCCTTCCCGTTTGACCTTGAAAAATATTTCATTCAGCAGCAGCATCAATTCAATGTAAGCTTTTTTATCAATGTCATGGCCGCTGAAAATCTTTGTGACGGCTTTTATGGTCAGGGAAATTACTTTTTTTGGAGATGATATGAGGAAAGCGCCCAAACCTGCTCCGCCGATGATAACCAACTCCGCGGGCTGAAACAATACGCCGAATTGGCCGTGCTCCATCTTATAGCCTATACCAATGGCGACAAACACGACAACAATACCTATTGCAACATACATGGGTTGAAAATGTCCTGTATTAATATTTGAACCGTCAGCGATAAGCAGTTAAGCGCTGAGTGGCTCACATATCACAATTTTTTTGGCTTGATGGCTGATTTTTCGGAAGCCAACCTCAGTTTCCGGACAATTTCCCGCTGGCGGTTAAACAGGTAGTACCCCATTATCTGCTTAACATCATCGGCCATTTCTGATAACCGTATCCATACTTCGTTTTCTTCCGACACAATAATTCTGAACTGTGAAACCATGCCGTATATAACAACCCATACCGGCGAATTTAAGGGCAGCAGCATTTTAATTTCGACAAGGTCACCGGTTGCAAAAACATCCGGTGTCAAAATCCGGACATCTTCCTCGTTTAAGGATACTTGCCGGTTTTGGGCCTGGTTGAATCCGTCACTGTTTTGAATAAGTTTCTCCAGGATCAAATTCAGTTTCGCGTCAATGGAAATCAGCTTTTTCCATAATCTGGGATTAATCGTTTCATCCGGCAAATCTTCTTCCAGCACAGACAGACCGATTCCGGAATAAAATCCGGAATAAATCATGGCTTTGGTACAGGAAACATCCTCAATTTTTTTTAAAGCAATCAAAAGAATATCTTCGACATGTAAGGATGACTGATGTTCAACCGACTGGACACACATAACAATTCTCAATTACCGACAAAAGGGCCAAAACAAGGAATTATGAATAATCCACAACTCGTAATTCCCAATTCATAATTCATAATTCATTATCATACCATGTTGATGACAGTGTCCATCATCTGCTTGACAGTATCAACCAGTTTTGCGGCTGCAGAATACCCTTGCTGAAATTTAACCAGATTAACCATTTCTTCATCCAGAGAAACCCCTGAAACAGACTCCCGGTAATTGTCCATCTCACTAACAGTAAGGGCGTGAATCTCCAGATTCTGCGAAGCATTCCGCACATCACCACCTGCTTGGGAAACCAGGGTATTGAAATAAGTATCAAATGTGGCTGAATTACCATCCATCGACAGTTTATTCTGAAGTCCGGCAATGGCAATGGCCTGGGTGTTGTCCCCCTTTATCAATTCGGATGAGACAGATCCGGAGGCGGCGGCAATTTTATTGACATCGGCAATAATATCCGGATTCACCTGAATGGTTGAAGCGGAATTGCCGGAAAAAAAAACATTTCCGGTTGAACCATCCAGCCCCTGACCTGCAGCATGAATCGTGTTGACCTCCTCAATGATTTTCTGGGCCAAAGAATCCAGGCTGTCTTTATATCCCGGAACCAAAGAATCCCGAACTTCCATCCATCCTTTTAAATTGCCGGCGGAAATATTTGCGTTGATTGATGTTGATGGCGCTGAATCCCATACTATGTCCTTGTACCCGGAAGCGTTCACGGCAGTGGTCAGTTTCCCAAATGCCGGAATACCAACCAAAGCATTGCCATCTCCAAGCGTCAGCGTCATCCGCCCCGCTGAATCTTCACTGGCGGTAAAATTGATTTTTTCAGAAAGCTGATTCATCAGCTCATCCCGTTGATCCCTGAAATCATTGGCTGATGCACCATTCATTTCCATCTTTACAATTGAATCATTGAGATCGGTAATCTGCGATGCCATGGAATTGACTTCAGCGACTCCATTCGTGATAGTGTTATCCATATCTTTTTGTATTTGATCAAGATATTTATATTTATCCTGAAAATCAGCGGCCATGTCCCCGGCTGAAGCTACCAGCGCATTTCGCTCCGCATAACCTGATGGGGTCAACGTCAGGTCCTGCCAGGAATTCCAGTACTTACTCATATTCTGGCTCAGACCATTACCGGAAGATTGATCAAAAACGATCTCTGTCTGCTGCAACGACTGACTCTGAGCATCCCACCTGCCTTTTTGCTGAATCTCTTCGTTGATATTTGCATTCAAAAACTGATCATAGATTCGCTCAATTCCCTTTGCCTTAACACCGGTACCTACAGGCCCTTCAGAGGAAAGAATGACCGTACTCTCCAGATTCACCCGTTGCCGGGAATATCCAGGAGTGTTGACGTTGGCAATATTTTGTCCGGTTACGGAGATTGCCAGTTGCTGGGTCATCAGGGCATCTCGTCCGATATATAACGCCGAGTTTATGTTTAGCATGGCAAATGACCTCTTAAGTACAAAAGTTTTAAGCGTAGGGGCGGATTCCAAACCCACCCTGGAGCAGTGTTAAGTAAAGTGTTGGGTTATCGTATTGATGCATTTGTGGGCGGGTTTGGAATCCGCCCATACATAACAGATTACAGTATCTCTTTTTGCAGTGCCAGGATAATGGAACGGGACACATCCGCTAATCCAACGATTTTATCAACCGCACCCATCTTGATGGCTTCCTTGGGCATTCCAAAAACGACACAGCTTTCTTCATTCTGCGCCAAAGTATAGGCACCAATCTCCTTCATTGCCAAGAGCCCCTTGGCCCCGTCTGCTCCCATTCCAGTCAAAATAACCCCAACGGCATTTTTACCGGCGCTGGCCGCAACAGACTGAAAGAGGACATCCACACTGGGACGCTGATAGTGTACCATGGGGCCATCCTTGATTTTGACCAGGTAATTTCCTCCGCTTCTGTGAAGGAGCATGTGATGATTACCCGGCGCAATCAAAGCAACCCCGGGCACAACAGGATCATTATCCCGCGCTTCGCGGACTTCCATTTGGCAAAGTTCATTCAATCGTTTTGCAAATGATGATGTAAAATTTTCCGGCATGTGCTGAACAATGACAGTTCCAGGAGAGGAAACCGGCATGCCGCTCAGAACAACTTCAATTGCCTTTGTTCCTCCGGTTGAAGCCCCGATGGCAATAACTTTATGTGTTGTATGGGTCAGAAGCACCCCCAAGCCTGCCTGAGATTGAAGAGCATCGGTTTTTTCAGGTATTCGCTGAATACGTGCTGATGCTGCAGCACGTATTGCACGAACCAGATGCTGGGAAATGTTTTGTGTTGAGTAGGCCGTCCCCGGCTTCCCCAGCACCTCGACAGCCCCCAGTTCCAAAGCCTTCATCGCCATTTCGCTGTTTCTGGGAGTCAGAGAGCTTAACACCACAACCGGCATGGGATAATGCTTCATCAATTTGGCCAGAAAAGAAAGCCCATCCATTCGCGGCATTTCCAGATCCAGCGTAATCACATCCGGACGAAGCTTGACAATCTTGTCCCGTGCGACATACGGATCAATCGCTGTTCCGATAATCTCGATGTCTTTGTATCTGGACAGTTCCTCGGTTAATATTTTTCGAACAACCGCTGAATCGTCAACGATCAGTACCCTTATCATTTTGACCCGTTCGATAACATTAGAAGGTATCAGAATGCAGGGGCAGGAACAAACCCTGCATCCTGCACCCTAATGAAAACCAACCGCCTGATTCCTGTCAAAAAATATGCCATAATCATGCCAGTCAGTCAATTGTCCCTGAAAAAATAAATATCACAGGGTTCTTCATCAACACTCATTTTTTCCAGAATAGATGGCGATTGACCGGTTAAAACGGCTGCAGCTTCTGATGGACTCAGTACCCTTGGAGTACCAATATGAAATACCGCCTCGTCTCCGCCTTCTATCGGAAGCCAGTTTCCGCATATAATGTTTACGGTTTCCTTCAAAGCATCGTACAGGTGATTCTGCTCGACATCTTCAATGTCAATCCCCAGCATGTTTTCCGCCAATTCATTTAAGGCGGATTCAGTAATCACAATCGCCAGGCTACCTGAAAAAACGCCTGTAAATGACACTTCAGCAGTCACCGCATCCTGAAATAGAATTGGTTCTCTAAAAGCATCGGATGCAAAAAACATAAAAGCCAGTTTCTCCAGAGAATCGCTGACAACCTTGCGCAACGGCATTTTCTGAGAATTACCCATAACTTTCTCCTGTATTGAGTTTCTGATTGATTGCATCGCGAATGATTTCAGGGGAAAATGGTTTGCGAATGAAAGTGGCGCCCATTTTCACAAGATTTTCAATCCGGGTCTTGCTGCCCTCGGTAGATACGACAATAACAGGAATATCCC
>CAIMCT010000538.1 GCA_903839535.1 uncultured Desulfobacteraceae bacterium | reverse complement strand
ATCCTGCCGGCTGCAGCAGCCGGCAGGATGCCGGCTCCACGACGAAAGATTATGCCCGTTCGCAGTATGGCCGTCAATTTTATATATTTTGGCATCTTTTGGCCAGGATGAACAAGACATCACGGATTGAAACGAAAATGTTCTTGACACCATCCAGGCCAGGTGCTACCCATTCGACAGGCCCATAATGATACGTCACCTAAAAACATTTTAAATAAGGAGATGTTATGTCCGAAGAATTAATTAAATATTTCAATAAACAACCCAGAATAGGCACCCTCAGCACCGCAAGCAAAGACGGTAAGGTAGATGTCGCCTTCTTTGGCTCCCCCAACATGATCAATGAAAAAACCATCGTCATGGGACTTGGGCGTAACCGGACCTTCGCCAACCTGAATGAAAATCCGAATGCGGTGTTTATGATCATGGAACCCGGGGAATCACCGCTGCAATGGAAGGGAATAAGGCTTTATCTCAAGATGACCGAATGCGAAACATCGGGGAATAAGCTCCATGAAATTCAGGGAAAAATTGGCGAAAAGGTGGGCATGGAAACAGCGAAAAAAATGATCCATGCGTATGTGGCCTTCGAAATCCTTGAAATCAGACCAGTGGCCGATTTTGGTCAGAGCTGGAAGAAATCCATCGGCGCGGAGTGATCTTGCAATAATGAAAATTAGCCGACGCTCTTGAGTCGGCTACAAGAGCGTTGGCTACAAGAACGTTTCTCACGCGAAGGCGGTGAGGGCGACCGGCCGGTCGCCCTTACTTGTTTCGTGTCTTTCGTGTGTTTCGTGGTTTAAAACTATTTTCACGGTAAAATAATCATGCCATTCTGATTATCACTGATATTGGAGGTAAAATGGAAAGACATCAGGTCATTGTTTTTAAGCCCTATCCATTCAAGGTTGGGCAGAAGATATACATTGACAACGGGCATCGAAAAGGGGACTGGGAGGTCATCGGACTTAGTGATCGAAAGGTCAAACTGCGATGCCCAGTTTCTTTCAGAGAATTTGACTGGGACAGCTTCTGTTATTTTGTTGAAGAAGCCACTGACCGCATCTGGCCGAACAAGGAATAACCATCATGACAAAAATGAATCAACCTCCTGTTTTCTGTGAAAAGTATTGTGTGATCTGTAAGGGAGCCAGGGCGGGTAATTACCTGTCTAAAGCACTTCAGAACCTTGAGTTAACCCTCCTCGGAAAAAATGGCTGTTTTTGGGGCAAGGCAAGAACCCTGTACTACGGTGTCACGCCGGACCAGAATATACCGGATGATTTTTACACTAAACCCGCATTGGATGATGCAACGTATTCCCGGAAAAATGGATAGGCGTGTTCTTAGGGTTGTGGAATCATTCGTGAACCTGAACAGTCTGGATGACATTTTGGAATCCACCCTTTGTCATCTGCTCGATATGGAACATGTGAAGAAAATTGAAATTCTTTTATTCAACAAAAACGACAGACTGTTATCCGTGGCTATCGGCCGAAATTCGGGCCAAGATTCCGACAGGCGGAAGGACATTGTAATCCAGAGCTGGTTGATGGAATCAATCATCCCCTATCCATCACACAAAATACGACGGCCCCGCGTTTCTTCTGTTTTTGTGGTTCCCCTGATTGAGATCGACCGACTGATGGGCTTTTTGGTTCTTCATCTGGATAAAATTCTGATTCTAAACAAGGATTATCTAAGTTGTTTTTATCTGGTCGGTCTGCAACTGACTGCCAGCATTAAAGAGATTCAGCTCAATAATGAAATTCGGGAATCGAAAACAGAGCTACAGAATCTTAGTACGCTCAATCGGGAAACTCAGCAGCGTGTAACATCACTCAGTAAGGAACTGTTTGCGATCAGCGCCATATCCGCCAAGATCAATCAGTCCATGGACTTTAATGAATCGCTGAATAAATCCATGCACGCCATTCAAAATGTCTTCAAGGGATCACGCATGCTGATTTATACACGGGATGCAGAGACCGAAAAAGCAAAATTATCGGCTTCGGATTGCGCCAGCAATGAAATTGAACCGCAGTTGTTCAGGAAAATCGGAAGCGACTATTTAAGAGAGATCATGTCTGTATGTAAGCCGGTGGTTAAGCAGGTTGAACCTGAGCTTCTTAACGGCAAAAAGTCTGGTTGTTCGCGGCCGTTCAGAATGATCATCGGCGTTCCCCTGAAATCCAAGGAAGCGACAATGGGGGTCATGTTTCTGTTACGCGAGGCAAAAGAACCCTTCGATCATGCCGAACTCAGACTGCTTTCAGGCATGGCCAATATCATGGGGATGGCCATAGAAAACAAGAATCTCTATCGGCAAAGCCTCCAGAAAAAAGACGAAGCCGCCTTTTTGTTTCAATCTATCGTAAAATTTAATGCAAAATTGGATTTAAAAGAGACATTGAAGTCTGTAGCCGAAAAATGCGTCGAATTTATAGGTAAAAAATGTCGGTTATATTTGTTTTCGGAAACACGTATTCCTTTGATTTTGTCCACCCATGTGGAGTGCTGCGGAGAAAAGAGTATCGAGTCAACTCTGTTTCCAAAAATTTATCCGCTTAAGTTGATAGATGTCTATGGATTGTTGTTGTTGCAAGACCAGCTTCTTCTGATCAAAAATATCAATCGATCAAAAAAAATCCCACCAGATATGAAACCCCATTTTCGATGTCAGAACATTCACTCCCTGCTTTCGATCGTACTGAAGATAAGGGACAAAAAATTGGGTCTGCTCCTTATCGTTCGCTCAAAAGGCGAAACGCCTTTTGACAGCCACGATATGTCTTTTGCCGAGGCGATGGGAAGCGCGGCGGCGCTGGCCATCGAAAATGCCAGGGCCTATACATCCAGCCAGGAAATGAGTGATTTTCTGGAACAGAAAATCACTGAGAAAACCACTCAGATTCAGCAGCTTCAGGAGCAGAAAAAAAATCGGGAGGAAATCGGGAAAGACATTGTTTTTCGGGTTAATAAACAAAATCGCTATGTTTTTGTGAACAAAGTCATGGAGCTTCTTACAGGGTTTTCAAAAGAGGAACTTTACCATGAAGGGTTTTCTGCTGATTCCATTGTGGCGGAAGAAGACCGCAGACAGATCAATCACTATTTCAGAAAAATCCTAAAAGGAGAACTGCCCTTGGCCAAAGGGCTGGAATATCGGCAGTTGAATCGAAAAGGTGAAGACCATCTGATTTCTTTGACGATTTATCCAGATATGGACGAGCTCGGACAGATTTCCGGAATCGAAGGTGTGGGGGTGGATATTACCGAAAAGAAGCGTTTGGAAGCCGAACTTGAAAAAGCCAGGGAACTGGCGCTTCTTGGAGAATTTTCAAGTGCGGTCGCTCATCAGATTCGAAATCCCTTGGGTAACATTCTGATGGGAACCAAACTATTGCAACGGACTTTGGGTCTGGACAGCCAGTTGACGCCCATGACCAAACAGGCCGACGACTGTATTGATGCGGACAGACATCAACTGACCTGCATCTTTAGCAACCTCTCTGACGGAATCCATAATCTGAACAGGGTCGTTACGGAATTGCTGGAGTACACCAGGACATTGAAACCGAGCCGCTCTCTTCAGCGAATCGATATTCTTCTGGAAGAAACGCTGTCAATGTTTGATGACGAGATCAAACACAACCAGATTGAGGTGGATAAACGATACGATCTTGATCTACCATCCCTTTCACTGGATGCCGTATTGATGAGCCAGGTATTCCGAAATGTCATTCATAACGCCATACAGTCAATGCCAAATGGCGGGCGACTGACGGTTTCCTGTCAACGATCACACCAGATTGCGGGATACTCAAGCATACAGATCAGTGACGGTGGCGGTGGCATCAAAGCATCCGAGCTGGATAAAATTTTTCGTCCATTTTTTACCAGCAAAGAATCAGGGACAGGACTGGGATTGTCTCTTGCGTATCGAATCGTTGAAGCCCATCAGGGCAGCATCTGGGCAAGCAACAATTTGACGCATGGGGCTACGATCCATATTCTCCTTCCCCTGGATCGGTCTTGTGCTGTGAGGAATTCCTAATTCCTAATTCCTAATCGTTCAGAGGTTTGAAAATGGGATATAGAATACTTGTCGTGGATGATCAGGTTTCATTTTGCAACCACATTCTGACCATTCTGGAAAACGAAGGGTATGAAGTGATGGTGGCGCATGATTCCTCCCAGGCGGTGAACCGGTTATCCGCCCACTCGTTTGATATTCTGCTCACTGACATGAATCTGCCAGGCTTGAATGGCCTGGAGTTGTTTCTAATCGCCAGCAAAATTGATCCCCATATATCGGGTGTTATCATGACAGCTTATGGGACTATTTCATCTGCTGTCAATTCCATAAAACAGGGTGTGACGGACTATATTCAGAAACCGTTCGAACCCGAAGCCCTGTTGATGGCCATTGAAAAGACAATTCGGGAAAGACGAATGCTTCAGGAAATTCGAAGTCTGAGAAAAGAAGTCAGTCAACGCTATGCCTTTGGTAATATTATCGGTAAAAATCATAAAATGCAGATCATCTACGATATGATACAGAAAGTCGCCCCCACCGATGCAAGGGTGTTTATTACCGGCGAAACCGGTGTCGGCAAGGAACTGGTCGCCAAAGCCATTCATTTCAACAGCCCCAGAAAAAACAGACCATTTGTCGGCATAAATTGTGGTGCGCTGTCCGAAACCCTGTTGGAAGCCGAGTTGTTCGGTTACGAACAGGGGGCATTTACTGGTGCAACCCGCACCAAGATTGGTAAATTTGAATATGCCCAGGGGGGCACCATCTTTCTGGACGAAGTTGGCGACATATCTCCCCGAATGCAGGTGCAACTGCTCCGAGTACTTCAGGAAAAAAAGTTTGAGCGGGTCGGAGGCAACCAGTCGATCGATCTGGATGTCAAGGTTATTTCGGCCACCAACCAGGATATTCATGCCAAAATTAACCAGGGCGAATATCGGGTAGAACTCTTCTACCGGCTGAACGTGGTTCCCATCCATATCCCGTCTCTGCGGGAGCGAATCGAGGATATCTCGCTTCTGGTACAACACTTTATCCCCATCCTCAATAAAAATTTCAACCGGAATATCAAGGCAATAACTGCACGCGCAATGGCTCAGCTCATGCAGCATACCTGGCCTGGAAATGTTCGTGAACTGGAAAATGTTCTTGAACGCGCTTTTGTCACAACAGAGGGCGACACCATTGATGTCATCCATTTTTCACGCACGACAAACGGCGCGACTGCGGAAGGATCACCATATTCCGTAAATATCGACATCCCGTTCAAAGTGGCGCGCAGTATGGTTGAAAAGCGATTCGAGAAAGCGTATGTTTCCGAGTCACTGAAACGCTGCGAAGGCAATGTCACCAAGACTGCCCATGTCACTGGAATCAATACCAGAACCCTGTGGCGAAAGATTAAGGAATACGAGTTGGATATCGACCGATTCCGATCCCAAAACCCTCCGCAACCCATTGTCAGACTGTGACATGAATGTCACACAGTCAACGTATTAATAATATGGATTATAATTAATATGACTCAAGAACCCGCCCGATTATCGTGTTTTCCGTGACATACCGTGTAAACTCGAATCGTGTGAGTATCGATCAGTAACTACCTGCAATTAAAGTTTAATAATCTATTTTAAAAGAGTTTGACACTCTGGCATCTATCTTGCTGAGGACGTTAATGTTAATAAGTATCTATTTTAATTTTTCTGGTACATTCAATCATTATAAGCGGTACAGATTTTGATTTATCATTTATAGCAGGGAAGATGGTGTAAATCCATCACTGCCCCGCAACTGTAAGCTGCTTATGTTCCCTTTGCGTGGGAATGCTTCGAGGCGGTTTTATTCTTAGACCTAATCCTTGAAGAGCGAACTCTGTCATTGGCCGACGCTATATTTCATCCGGCTGAAACGGCGTGTAGAGTTCACTCGGGCCGCGAGTCAGGGATACCTGCTCATGCCATGATGCCACTCTTTCGAGGGTAAAGAGCGCATTTTTGATTTCATTTATTGAATTTAATCATCGATGCGGCATTTGCCCTGGAACTCCCGTGAATTGCAACCGCCGATCCGTTTTCTGCGTACAGACCGTTTCTACGGATATCCAGACTGCAACAATCTGTTTTGAATTCAGCCGATTGTGGATGTTTTAATTGTATTCTCATTCCAATTTTATTTAATCAGGAGGTAAGTGTATGAATGCCAAAGAACGAGTAATGGCGGTGATAAACCACCAGAAACCCGACCGTATGCCATGTTTCTGCGCCAATTCAACGGTCACCTACGAGCAAATGGAAAAGGTTCAGGCCTTCTGGCCCACTGGTCATGAAAAAGGTGAAGACATGGCGAAGCAGGCCCTGGCGGCCTATACCGTGTTAGGTTTCGATGCGGTAAGAGTTCCTTTCTGTCAGACATTTGAAGCCGAGGCTCTTGGATGCGGTGTCAAATCCGGCGGTACAGAGGGAATTCCGGGAATTGCGCATCCGTCTCCCTACACCCTGAACGACACGCCAATATTTCCAGAGGATTTTCTCTCACGCGGCAGGATTCCTGAGTTGCTGAAGGCGATCCGCATTTTAAAAAAGGAATTGAAAGACGAAGTACCCATTATTGCCGGGATCATCGGACCGTTCACCATCGCTGGCGCTCTGATTGACACTGTTCCCCTGCTCAAGGCCAGCTTCAAATCGCCGGAGAAGATGCGGCCGTTTCTGGAAATCGGGCAAAAAGCCGGAAATATGCTTGCAAAAGCCATGATCGAAGCCGGTGCCGATATTATTTCATGTGAGGACATGACCGCTTCGCCAGACCTGATTGCTCCAAAAACATACAGGGACTATGAGATGCACTATCAAACCGCCCAGTTCGAAGGAATCACGGTGCCTAAAATTCTGCATATTTGCGGCAATGTGGACGGTATTGTAGCCTGGATGGGGCAAACCGGCGCAGAGATACTAAGTCTGGAGCCGAAAGCCAGTGCAAAAACGGCCCGGGAAAAATGTGGGCCGGATATCATCTTGATGGGCGGTGTGGATACCGCCACCACACTTTTTATGAAGGATGTAGAAACGGTTAGAGCCGGAAGCGAGGAATCCATCGCAGACGGAATTCAGATGTTGGCTCCGGGATGTGCCGTAGCGCCGGGTACGCCAATAGAAAACCTTCTGGCCATGCTGGAAGTAGCCAAAGCGCATTAACCGATATATACTGAGAGCTGGTGTAATTTGCGCTTTTGAACCCCCCAACTCTCCCCCGCTGGGGAGGGAGTGCAAGTAGAGCCGGCATCCTGCCGGCTGCAGCAGCCGGCAAGATGCCGGCT
>CAIMCT010000537.1 GCA_903839535.1 uncultured Desulfobacteraceae bacterium | reverse complement strand
GCTCCAGCCGTCATCTGGCATCCGGGTATTTTGACAGCCCGCTACAAGGATTCATTTTATGTATGCCGCACTGCGTTTATCATCAACGCTCTGCTGGGATCCATCGGCGCCAGGGGAGGGCTGGCCCTTGCTGCAAAGCCGGAAAGTGTCGGACGCAAAGGGCTGAAGAAACTGATTGACCTGCTGCCAGAGGTTGGCGGAGTACGCGCCGATGGCGTGGGTTCCAGATACCCTGTGTTTGATGCAAATAGAGGTCTGTTGCACCAGGCTTTTCAGGCAATTGAGACCCAAACGCCTTATCCGGTCAAGGCATACATGAGCTTTGGCCATGATCCGCTGGCGGAACATGCTGATCCGGCTTCATTAACACGGATTCTGGATAAGCTGGAGCTTCTGGTCTGTGCAACGCCTTTCTGGTCTCAGACCGCATGGCATGCGGATATTGTGCTTCCTGTATCCTCATATCTGGAACAGGAGAGCATTCTTTTTCAGCAGAATGGCCTCAAACCTGGTTTCGGAGTCCGCTTTTGCTGCGTTAACCCCAGGCTGGAAACGCTGTCGGACTGGAGAATTATTGCAGAACTTTCAAAGCGTTTGGGGATTGCCGCGTTATCTTTTAACAACATTCAGGATATCTGGAGCTACCAGCTTCAGGAAACCGGCGTTTCAATGGAGGATTTTGAAGAACGCGGCATGGTTGAATTAACGCAGAAGCCGGTTTACGAAAAACTCAGCACATTGGATACTGCCAGCGGCAAGATTGAAATCATCAACTCCCAGTGGGAGAAGGCCGGCATTGCTTCTCTGCAGCCATATACCGCAAGACCCGTTCCAAAGCCTGGTCTTTACAGGTTAACCATTGGCGGCTGCGCGATTCATGCACAGGGTCATACGATCAACAACAGCAGGCTTTTTTCTCAGATGCCGGAAAACGAGCTGTGGATGCATGATTCGGTCGCCCATAACATAGGCGTATCTGACGGAGAGAGCGTGGTGGTCTCAAATAATGGACATTGCGCCACAATAAGAGCCAAGGTCAGCAAGTACATGCACCCGGAAGCCGTGTTTATGGTGCATGGATTTGGTCGAAGCATTCCTGCGGAATCCAGAGCCTGCGGCAAGGGGGTTTCGGATATTTCGCTGATGAGCGGTGGATTGGACCAGTGGGATACATCTGGTGGTGGACTGGCGTTTCAGGAGCATTTCGTGTCGGTTAAAAAGAAGTATCCCGGCATATAACCGTTTACAGACAAGCAGATGGGATTCCAATGAACATGAACCAACATCCTTTTGTTTATATTGTAGCGGCCATAGGATTGTAATATCTTGTAACTGTTGATTTTAAATCATTAATTCATATAAAATGACATAAAAATGAAAATATTATTCATTAGTTCTTGACAGAACAAACCTCATCAGTGTAAACGGACACAGTTTGTTATTCAGAAACTTTCTACCAATCCAAACAAGGGTGGAAATATCATGCAGTTTGACTGGTTGAACTTTGCGATTCTTTTGTTTTTATTTGCCGGGCTTGCATTCGGTTGCCTTCCGGTTGCACTATCGTTGTTTTTGTCACCAAAAAGCAAAGCTAAAGACTTATCCCTTCCTTATGAATGCGGGATAAATCCTCTTGGTTCAGCGCGTGTGAATTTTGGAATCAATTACTATTTTTATGCGCTGCTGTTTCTTGCATTTGATGTGGATGTCCTATATCTATTTCCGGTATCAGTAGTTTATGCAAACAGCCCTGGCTGGACCCTGTTTTGGGAATTAGCCGTGTTTTTGGGTGTTCTTGGGCTTGCGGTGGTGTATTTCTGGCGCAAAGGAGTGTTTACATGGCCAAGAAGGATTTCCTTCTAAAGCAGGCAGCGACGGATACTGGCATAGATCCGCCGCTGATTCAGATTCAACCCGTTCAGCAGATCATGGATCTGTGCAGGGCTATGTCCTTGTGGCCCATGACGTTCGGGTTGGCGTGTTGCGCTATTGAAATGATGGCTGCCGGCATGGCGAGATTTGATATTTCCAGATTTGGCGCAGAGGTGTTCCGCCCGTCCCCAAGGCAGGCAGATCTGATGATAGTTGCAGGAACAGTTTCTAAGAAGATGGCGCCCGCCGTAGTCCGGCTGTATGAGCAAATGCCGGCTCCCAAATGGGTCATGGCGCTTGGCAATTGCGCCATATCCGGTGGTCCGTTCAGCTTCGAGGGACAGTATGGCATCATCGAAGGAGTGGATCGTCTGATTCCAGTAGATGTTTATGTACCGGGGTGTCCACCCAGACCTGAGGGATTGCTGGAAGGATTGTTCGAGCTTCAAAAGAAACTGACTGGCCGGCGCTGGTGGCCAGAACCAAAAGAACATTACCGTATATGAAAACTCAACTTACGAATTGCTCACTTCCTGAAGTTTTGTCAGGCTTCGAAGTCCGGGGAAAAGCAGCTTCCGATTATACGAAGACTGGGTTTTATGCAGGAATGTTTATTGAAAAATCAAACCTGCTGAACGCTGCTGCTGTGCTTTTTGAAGATGGCTATTTTCTTGAGGATGTTTCAGGCCTTGATGTCCACGAGGGAATCCTTGTTGTGTATCATTTCGACCGGTACGACCGTTCTGAACGGCTGACCGTTCGGGTGCTGGCATCCCATGATGCTCCTTCGGTTCCGTCTATTGTTTCCATTTTCAGCGGCGCAGACTGGCACGAACGAGAATGCTTTGATTTTTTTGGTGTCGTTTTCGAAAACCATCCCAATCTGAAACCGCTTCTTCTTCCAGATGATCTCGGTGTGCATCCACTGTTAAAAGAAAACAACCGTCAGTCGCTTTATGCAGTGTTGCCCTTTGATCAACTGGTTGATGGCAATTCAACATAACACAGGTTTATTCATTATCACGATTTCGGACTGCTAACATTAAGCAGAAGGCATACCCGGAAGGATCCCATGAAGAGTCATTACTCCATTATTCAAGACAAAGAACGATGTATCGGTTGTCTGAGCTGTGAGGTCTATTGCCTGCAGAACAAGCAACTCTCGGAAGGCCCCAGGCTGTGCGAAATTGTCGTGCTGGGGAAACGAAAACTTAGTGGCATTCCCCGTGAAGCCTACGTTTACATGTCCTGTTTTCACTGCGAAAACCCGGCATGTGTCGCCTCCTGCCCGACCGGGGCCATGAAAAAGCGCGAATCTGACGGTATTGTTTATGTGGATTTTGATCGCTGCATCGGGTGTAAGGCCTGTATGGTGGCATGTCCCTGGGGAGCGGTGCAGTGGAATCCCAAATCTCAGAAAGTTGTCAAGTGTGATTTTTGTAAGGACCGTGTGGATCAGGGCCTTAAACCGGCATGTGTAACAGTTTGCACGACCGGGTGTCTGTGCTTTAAAGAGCTTAGCGGCAGTGACTCAGTCTCTGATTAATTGCTTTGAGACCAACCTGCGCCCTTCTGTAACGAATGAAGGGTGATTACATCTTTTTGATTACCATCCAGCCTAAGGAGGCATGAATGTCGGGGACAGCGTGTGCGTGCCAGGAGATTGAATGTGGTGAAATCGAAATTGATTACAGCCTTCTGGATAAAATCATTCGTTATGATTACGGCGGAAACAGGGAAGCGATGATCATGATGATGCAGGCAATTCAGCGGGTATACCGGTTTTTACCGGAAGATGCCGTGAAGTACCTGTCCCAGGTCATTGAGGTTCCGCTTACCAAGATTTATGAAGTGGCCACGTTTTATGCCTCGTTCAGCCTTGAACCCAAGGGCAAATATATTCTTAGCGTGTGCACGGGTACTGCATGCCATTTGAGAGGAAGCGGTGGCATGGTTGAACACATTTCCAAGCGGATGGGAATTGCTCCTGGCAAAACAACTTCGGATTTGAAACTGACTCTGGAAACAGTCAATTGCGTCGGTGCCTGCGCTGTGGCTCCGGTTGTGGTTATTGATGAGAAGTATTACCCCAAGGCAAATATCGCCACGCTGAATGATTTTATGGATCGTCTGAATGCGGAATAAGGGAATGATGATATGATCGAAGCAACTCAAACCGCAATTTCACACCCTGAGGTTGCAAAAATCACGAGCCCTTCCGGTGTGGAGGTTTTCCGGAAAGAGCTTCAGTCCAGACTTGACCCGAATGCACCGCTGATTATTGTCTGCTGTGGCACCGGGTGCCAGGCAGCCGGCAGCGCTGAGGTTGTGGATAAATTCAAGCAGATGCTCTCCGGAACCGACTGGAACGGAAAGGTCATTCCGCTGGTCAAACCCACCGGATGTCACGGGTTCTGTTCCCGTGGTCCTTTGGTGATCATTGAGCCGCAGGACCTGTTTTATCAGCAGGTCACGGTAGATGATGTCGAGGAGATCGTCAATAAAACGATTTTGAACAATGAAGTCATTAAAAAACTTCAATACAAGCCGGCAAACTCCAAAGAAGTCATTCCCAAAGCCAGCGACATTCCCTACTACGCCAAGCAGACCCGCCTGGTTTTGAAGAATATCGGGAAAGTTGATCCAACAGAAATCAATGACTCTATCGTTCGTGGAAGTTATTCGGCGCTGGCCAGTGTCCTGACCCGAATGTCCCCGCAGCAGGTGATTGATGAGGTCGCCAACTCCAAACTACGCGGTCGCGGTGGTGCTGGTTTTCCTACTGGACTCAAGTGGGAGTCCTGCGCCAGACAGGAAGGTACCCGTTACGTTATATGTAACGCGGACGAGGGAGATCCCGGAGCCTTCATGGACCGGTCGCTTCTTGAGGGAGATCCTCACAGCGTTCTGGAAGGAATGGCGATTTGCGCGTATGCTGTCGGGTCCAACCGTGGTTATATGTATGTGCGGGCGGAATATCCGCTGGCTGTGAAAACCCTAAACATCGCCATTCATCAGGCAGAGGCGCTCGGTCTTCTGGGTGAAAACATTATGGGAACCGGTTTTGATTTCAAGGTGACCATATCAACGGGCGCTGGAGCATTTATATGCGGTGAGTCATCTGCCTTGATGGCATCACTGGAGGGAAAAGTTGGGAGGCCCCGACCTAAATATATTCGATCCGTTGAAAAAGGATTCCGGGACAGTCCATCAAACCTCAACAACGTGGAAACATACGCCAATATTCCGGACATCATCACCAACGGCGGCGAGTGGTATAAGTCATTTGGTACGGAGCGATCCTCCGGAACCAAAGTATTCGCCCTGACCGGCAATGTTTACAATATCGGCTTGGTTGAAGTTCCCATGGGAATATCGCTGATGGAGATCGTTTTCGGCATCGGCGGCGGAATTCCAAATAAACGGGCGCTCAAAGGTGTTCAGACCGGCGGGCCTTCAGGTGGCTGCATTCCCATTCCTCACAAGATTCCAGACATCAACGTTGGGTATGGAAAACTGGCGGAAGCTGGATCCATCATGGGCTCAGGTGGAATGATTGTCATGGATGAGGATACTTGCATGATTGAAGTGTCCAGATATTTCGTCAATTTTCTGGTAGAAGAATCATGCGGTCAGTGTACGCCGTGCCGGGAGGGACTGATCCGGATGCGGGAAATACTGAACCGGATTACGCAAGGTGAGGGAAGGGAAGGCGATGTTGAGCTGCTGACTGAAATCGGCAATTTCACCAACAATTTTTCTCTTTGCGGCCTCGGAACTTCGGCTGCAAACCCCGTACTATCTACTATCCGATATTTTCGCGAAGAGTACGATGCCCATATACGGGACAAGAAATGTCCTTCCGGTGTTTGTAAACCCCTGTTCCATTACGATATAGATGCTGAAACCTGTACAGGCTGCGGGCTCTGCAAGATAAAATGCCCGGTTAAAGCCATTACCGGGGAGAAGAAAAAGACACATGTGATTGAGCAGGCTCTGTGTATCAAATGTATGGAGTGCTACAAGAACTGCAAATTCAGAAGCGTCAAAATCATGTGATAAAGTTTTTAGTCTGTCATCATCAATAAATGTTTAGGGGGCAGCGCTCTCTCTGTGCCGCCCACAGCAATACGTTAAAGGACAACTCCGATGAAAGTCCTCAACATTATATTAAACGGTAAAGCGGTTACCGCAAAGATGGGCCAGACCATTCTGGAACTGGCAAGGGAACACGATGTCTTCATCCCGACGCTTTGCGATAGCCCCGCTCTTGAGGCTGCAGCAATGTGCCGACTGTGTACGGTGCAGGTTATTGAAGGCAAATGGCCGAAATATGTAACTGCCTGCAATTTTCCGCTTAGAAGGGATGCGGAGGTCGTGACTGACTCCCCGGATGTTCGACATGGCCGCAAACTGATTATTGAGCTGCTGATGGCTAGATGTCCGACATCTCCGGAACTGCAGCGGCTGGCGGTTGACTATGGCTGCGATCTGGAGCGGTTCACGCCCCTGAATGATGATTGCGTGATTTGCGGCCTTTGCACCAGGGCCTGCGAAGCGGTTACCGGCAGAACATTGTCATTGGCGGGAAGAGGCGTGGCTATTCATGTGGATACAGCGTTTCAGAAAGCATCGACGTTTTGCATCGGTTGCGGTGCCTGCGTTCAGATATGTCCGGTTCAAAAAATCAAGATGGAAGATGTGGACGGAGAACGCAGAATTATCCTTCATGGAAAAATAGCATCTCGCGTTAAATTGCCACAGTGTACATCCTGCGGAAAGTATTTCGGACCGGTGATTGATCTGAAACAGGTCATGGAGCGCATGGGAGAGCATCTGATTCCGCCGCCGAATGCGACGGTGTGTCCGGAGTGTTCCAGACGGAATCTGGCGATTAAACTAGGGAAACGTTATTTCGAGCAATATGGCGTTTTCGAAGAAGAAGGTCAGGCGAATGCTGGATAAACCCTCTTTTAGTCTTGATGGCGATTACTACTCGTCCCGGTTTTCGGAACTTGGCAAGGGAGAAGGCGATACCCTGGTTCTGAATTTGGGACCTCAGCATCCTTCTACTCACGGTGTGCTCCGGGTCATTGTGGAACTGGACGGTGAATATGTTCGCAGGGCGGAACCTGTCTTGGGATACATTCACCGGATGCATGAGAAAATGGGCGAGGTAAAGACGTATGTTCAGTACCTGCCCAATATGGGCCGTGTTGATTACCTTCACGCGTTAGCCTGGAACTGGGCTTATGTGGGTGCGGTTGAAAAGCTTATGGGGCTTGAGGTTCCGAGTCGCGCTGAATACATTAGGGTGATTACTTGCGAGTTGAACCGGATATGCTCTCATCTGCTGTGGTGGGGCGCTTATGTTCTTGATCTCGGCGGGTTTACTCCGATTCTGTACGCCTTCGACGATCGGGAAATCCTCATGGATATCCTTCAGATTCCGACTGGTTCCCGGCTGACCTATTGCTATTACAGGTTCGGTGGGGTCTCGGCAGATCTGACCGAGACGTTTCTTACCCAGACCCGAAACTTCATTGAGCGATTCAAGACACGAATTCCCATGTACCACGACTTGGTCACCGGAAATATGATATTGCGGGGAAGATGCGAGGATATTGGTGCGCTACCGGCTGAAATGGCCAGGCGTTACGGGGCGACCGGACCGGTGCTTCGCGGATCAGGAGTTGCTTATGATGTCCGTCGAGTAGAACCCTACTCGGTTTATGACCAGTTCGAATTTGACATTCCGGTTGGGAAAAACGGGGATGCCATGGACAGATACGACGTTCGAATGGCGGAGATGGAACAGAGCGTTCGCATTATTGAGCAGGCCTTGAATCAAATTCCTGACGGTCCGTTTATCAATCCCGATGTTCCGGATCGCATTATGCCGCCTAAAGGTGAAGTGTATTTTGCGGTTGAGGGAGCGCGCGGAAAAATCGGTGTCTATCTGGTTAGTGATGGAACTGCACGGCCATACCGTCTGAAACTGCGGGCGCCGGGCTTTTCGAATCTTCATGTTTTTGCGGAACTCGCTCAGGGAACGATTCTGGCTGACGCGGTTTCCATATTGGGAAGTCTTGACCTTGTGATACCGGAGATTGACAGATGACGCAAATTCTCCAATTCCTGATGCTTCCGTTGGTGCATTTGATTGTTGCACTGATCGCCATTCTGACATTTATAGCGCTGAATGGTCTAATACTGGTATATGTGGAACGAAAAGTCGCAGGTTTCATTCAGAGAAGACCAGGCCCTTTTGAGGTTGGTCCCCATGGGTTACTACAGCCGCTTGCAGATGCACTGAAACTGGTGGGCAAACAGCTTGTGATGCCAAGGGGTGCAGACCGCATCCTCTTCTGGGTAGCTCCACTGCTGTCCTTTGCCCCAGTCGCCATTTGCCTGCTTCCTATTCCGTTTGGTCCATATTTGTTGGGGCTGAACGTTAATCTGGGGCTTCTGCTGGTACTCGCGTTTTCCGGGTTGAATGTTTTGGCTCTTTGTCTGGCCGGTTGGGGCTCCAACAACAAATATGCGCTTCTTGGCGCCGCCCGTGCTGTTGCCCAGTCTGTGGCCTACGAAATCCCGTTGTTGCTTTCCGTTCTCTGTGTGGCGTTCACTTGCGGATCACTAAGTTTTGTGGACATCACCGCATCGCAGACCCGCGGATTATTGTCGTGGAACGTGTTTTCCCAGCCGCTGGCATTTCTTATATTTTTTGTTTCTGCACTTGCGGAAACCAACCGGGCTCCCTTTGACCTGCCCGAGGCGGAAAGTGAGCTGACTGCAGGATTTCATACGGAATATTCCGGGATGGGATTCGGGCTGTTTTTTCTTGCAGAATATTCTTATATGATAGTGGTCAGTGCTGTGGCTTCCGTATTGTTTCTCGGCGGATGGAGTGGGCCGTTTTTCTCAGGACATTGGTGGATGCTTGGCAAAATATACGCCCTGATCCTTATCATGATGTGGTTTCGCTGGACGTATCCGAGAGTACGATTCGATCAGCTTCTTAATATCTGCTGGAAGTGGCTGATTCCTCTTTCCCTGATCAACCTGCTTGGAACTGCTTTGATCATTAACCTTGTGAGGTAGGATGACAACAACGATTCAGAAAACCATGAAGGGACTGTGGAGCCTTATTGTCGGCTTGAAGGTCACGGGAAAAGAGTTTTGCAGACCCTGGATTACCGTGCATTATCCAAGGCAGGAAGTCACTAATCTGGATACTTTCCGGGGGCATATTGATCTGGTTCCGGTTTTAGATGATCCCGAAAAGCCTTTGTGTATAGTTTGCAGGCGCTGCGAGGAAGTCTGCCCTTCCGGCTGTATCCGGATTGAAGGACATGTGCCAGGAGAGGAAAAAGAGGTACCGGTTCGTCAACTGCTGTTGGTTTCCAATATCTCATTGCCCCATTCTGCGGCCAGGGAGCCGATATGTGCGACAGATAAGACACTTAGGGTGCTGGACGGGTTCAGCCTGAATTACAACCTGTGCAGCCTGTGTGGTTTGTGTGTTCAGAGCTGCCCAGTATCTTCCCTGACGTTTTCAAGTGATGTGTATTTGGCTGGCGCCTCTCGAAAAGATTTTGAGTTTGATTTGCTGCAGCGGCTCATAGACCGTGCGGGTTCTACAAAGCTCAAGAAGGCTGCATGACGATAATTATGAATTAGGAATGATGAATTATGAATGAAAAAAGGACTGTTCAATATTCGTTATTTTCTTCAAATATGTGTTCAAAATCATTAAGTCAGATAAGTTTTTGAGATTTTCATTTTAAAACAAGGACAGGAGAAACATGGATCAGCTTTCAGGGATTCATCCGGCTTACGGACTGTATTTAGTCCTCATCATCAGCGGAGGCGCAGTGGCTGTGCTCGCCAGGAGTTTGGTCAGGGCGCTGTCCGGACTGATCATCACGCTCTTCGGTGTTGCGGGAATGTATCTGCTAATGGCAGCTCCATTCATTGCTTTCATGCAGATACTGATCTATGTTGGCGCGGTAACGGTCCTGATTTTTTTCGCCATCATGCTGACACGGACATCCGAAGGTGAATCCGGTTCTGAAAGCGGAAGTGTCGGACGCAGTTTTCTCGGGATATGGGCGGCAGCATTTTCAACTTTGGTCTTGGCGGCAGTTGTGGTTCGCCATATGCCCAAAGCCATTCCACTGAAACCCGAAGCCTCTATGGGCAGGCTTGGCGAGTTTCTGACTGGCCCGTTTGCGCTTTCATTTGAACTTATTTCTGTTGTCCTTTTTGTCGCAATGGCTGGGGCCGTACTTCTGGGGTTTGAGAGGAGAAAAGCCAAATGAATTATCTGGTATTGTATCATCTTGCAGCGCTGATACTCTTTGGTCTGGGTCTCTATGGTATCACCTGCCGCAAGAGTCTGGTCGGGATGCTGATATCCGTTGAACTGATGCTGAACGGTGCAGGCTTGGCTCTGGTAGCCAGCAGCCGGTTAACTCCGGCACTGGATGAACTTGGGCAGCTTGGCACGCTTTTGGTAATGGGGCTGGCCGCAGCAGAAGCTACGCTGGTGCTTGCCATAATCCTGATCGTATCCCGGCGTTTTGGAACCACTGAAATTGCCGATATCGCAACGTTAAAGGGCTAACGGATGATTACTGAAAGCGTATCTCTTCTTCTGCCGATTATCTTTACCGGCTTGTCACCCCTTTTTATCTGGTTGCTACGTAAAAATATCAATCAGCGGGAAGCAGCCTCTTTTGTAGCCGGCATTCTGACCTTTGCTTCCGTGATGACGTTTGTGCCACAAGTACTAAAGGGCAATATTCTGGTTTATACGCTCTTTCAGATTCTTCCCGGAATTGAGGTTAAGTTCTGTGCAGATGGTCTTGGGATGATTTTCGCCATAGTCGCATCATTTCTCTGGATATTGGCCACATCCTATAACATCGGCTACATGAGGTCCCTTAAGGAACACGCCCAGACTCGTTACTATTTTTGTTTCGCCATTGCTATCTTTGGAGCGGAAGGGGTCGCGCTGAGCGGAAACGTCTTTACCCTGTATTTGTTCTATGAAGTTATCACCGTCTTTACCTATCCGTTAGTCGCCCATCATCAGGACGAGGAAGGTTTTAGCGGTGCCCGCAAATACTTGGTTTATCTTATGGGGACATCCAAGCTTTTTCTGCTTCCAGCCATGGTGATGACGTATGTTCTTTGCGGCACACTTGATTTCAAGCTTGGAGAGATGATGACCGGAATTTTTCCGGCGGATGCCAATCCCATTCTGGTTCAGATCACCTATTTTCTGTATGTTGCCGGTCTTGCCAAAGCAGCCATCATGCCATTTCATAACTGGCTGCCATCCGCCATGGTCGCTCCCACCCCTGTCTCAGCTCTGCTTCATGCCGTGGCCGTTGTAAAGGCTGGTGTTTTTTCTGTGAGCCGGATTCTGCTGTCCGTATTTGGAGTCAATGTCATGACGGATCTGAATCTGGGGTTTGTGACTGCCTGTTTTGCCGCCTTCACTATTGTGACGGCATCAATTATTGCCTTGACCAAGGATGATCTGAAAGCCCGGCTGGCTTATTCCACCGTCAGCCAGCTCTCCTATGTGGTACTGGGTGTGGCCATGCTGACGCCATCGTCTATTACCGGGGGGCTTGCCCATATTGCTCACCATGCATTCAGCAAGATTACCCTCTTTTTTGCGGCGGGTGCGATTTATGTTGCAACCCACAATAAAAAAATCAGCCTTATGTCCGGTTTGGGCAGAAAGATGCCTTGGACATTCGGTGCATTCGCGGTTGCCAGCCTTTCCATGATCGGCGTGCCGCCGGTGTGCGGGTTTGTTAGTAAATGGTACATGATTAATGGGGCAGTCAGTGCTAATTACACGATTTTTATGACAGCGCTTTTGGCCAGTACTATCCTGAACGCCTCTTATTTTACGCCGATAATTTTTAAGGCGTTTTTCGAGGCTCCTGCTCCAGGCACAGATCACTCCCATTTCACGGAGGCGCCCATGACCATGGTGGTTCCGCTTTGTTTTACAGCCATCGTTTCGGTTTTTCTGGGCCTGTATCCCCAAGTCTTTATACAATTTATTCAAACGATCAAAGGGTTTTAGGAAGTCAGAATAACAGCGGCGGAAGTTATATTCACATCTGGTAATTCCAGATGGTTCATGAGTGTGTTATTATTATCGACAGAGTGAGTTTATGCGATCAACACCAACGAGAGTCATCAGCCATGTCCTTTTTTAAACAGTTTGTCTGTGAGCCTTTTTTGAAAAAGGCGATGTATGCGGTTCTGGCCGTGATGGTTGTGCTGAACTTCCTGATTTTACCGCCGCATCCGCATTTCGGAGCGGAGAAAATTCCCGGTTTTTGGGCCTTTTTTGGACTTGGTGTCGCCGTGGCGTTAGCAAGGCTTGCCAAGGGGGCTGCACACACTTTTCTGGGGAAAGACGTGGATTTCTATGAAAAAAATGAGAAATAATTCATCTGCATTCCCTGGTTGCCGGAATCTGCACAAGGAGGTAAAGTGACAGCGTTTATTCATCCCTCCATCCTGTTTGCTGCATGTGCGCTGATTGTCATTTTCCTGCCGGTCAAAATCGGCAGATGGTTTCCGCCCATAGCCGCCGCATTGGCTGTTTTGAGTGTATTAACCATGCCCCAGGGGTCCCATGCCACCCTGCATTATCTGGGTATGACGTTGAGCTTGGGCCGTGTGGATGCCTTGTCTTTGGTGTTTGCCCATGTATTCGCCATTCAGGCTGTCATCGGTTTTATCTTTGCGTTTCACATCAAGGACCGGGCCCAGCATGTAGCAGCCTTGATGTACATTGCCGGAGCGTTTGGATCGGTTTTTGCGGCCGATTACCCCACCCTGTTTATCTTCTGGGAACTCATGAGCGTCTCTTCGACGTTTCTGATCTGGCTAAGACGTGTTCCCGCCTCCACGAAAGCTGGTTTCCGGTATTTCCTGTTTCACACTCTTGGCGGATTGATGCTTCTGGCTGGCCTGCTTCTTCGTTACAAGGCCACCGGATCCTGGGCCTTTGACGCAGTGTCGCCGGCTTCCGCACAATTTTATGATTATCTGATCATGATCGGATTCTGTGTGAACGCGGCAGTCATTCCGCTGCATGCCTGGCTACCAGATGCCTACCCGGAAGCAACCGTTACAGGCGCTGTATTCATGAGCGCTTTTACCACAAAGACCGCCGTATATGTGCTACTTCGTGGGTTTTCAGGTTTTGAGATTTTGGGTATCATGGGGACACTGATGACTCTGTACGGAGTTGTCTATGCGACCATCGAAAACGATGCCCGTCGTATTCTGGCTTACCACATCGTTTCGCAGGTCGGCTATATGGTCGCCGGAATCGGCATAGGAACTGCCATGACCATTAACGGAACCTGCGCTCATGCCTATGCCCACATTCTATACAAAGGGCTTCTATTTATGAGCGCCGGCACCCTGTTGTATGCAGCCGGAACCTCCAAGCTGACGGAACTCGGTGGGCTTTTCCAGCGTTTGCCGATGGTTTTTTTCTGGTACATGGTTGCAGCAGTCAGCATTTCCGGGGTTCCACTCTTTTCCGGATTCATCAGTAAAACCATTACAATCGCCGGCGCCGCCGAAGCCCATCATCCATGGCTGGCTATCGGGATGGAAATTGCAGCGGTCGGTACCTTTCTTTCGGTCGGTATCAAGCTGCCGTATTTTGCCTTTTTTGCTAAAAAAGATCCTGGGATGGTGCTGACCCCAATTCCCCTGAACATGTACATTGCGATGGGAATCGGCGGGTTCTTGTGCTTTTTCATCGGCATCTATCCCAACTTCCTTTACAGGCTTCTTCCCAACGTCGTCGAATATGTTCCTTACACGCCGTGGCATGTGCTTCAGTCTTCCATCCTTCTGGGTTTTACTGGCCTTGGGTTTTACATCATGCGGAACAAACTCAAGCCTGAAGCCAAACTCAATCTGGATTTCGACTATTTTTATCGTATGGTGGGTCGTGTGGTTCTGGCTGTTGCCAGGCGTCCGGTTGAGGTTATTGACCTATGGTGGAGTGAATCCTATCGCTCCGGCGGTCTGAAGGGCATGTTGAAGATTGCATCCGGTTCGGCCTGGTTTGACAAGGCTGCCATAGATGGCGTGGTGGATGGATCGGCCTATACAGTACAGAAAATAGGTCGGATCGCCGCTCTGGCCCAGACTGGACGCTTGCAGGACTATTTGTCGGCAGCCCTTGTAGTTGGGTTGACCGTGTTTGCATTGATATGGTTTATATAACGCACACACAAGTCTTTTATAATTATTGATAAGACCGTCAGTATTCGTCGAACGGAGAACGAATGAGTCAGACCACAGTGCCAATTCTATCCATTTTGACATATTTTCCATTAGCCGCATGTTTTGTTCTGCCTTTTATCAGGAATGAAAAATCGGTTCGTGTTTTCTCTTTGCTTGTTGGCATCGCGGAGGTGTTGCTTGCGCTCCCCCTGTTTCAATTCAGCCTGATGACTCCCGGATATCAGTTTGTTGAAAAAGTAGCGTGGATGCCCCAGTGGGGATTGACCTATTATATGGGAATGGACGGCATTAGCCTGCTGATGGTGCTCTTGACCATCCTGCTTCTTCCGTTATGCGTTCTGTGTTCCTGGACATATATTTCCAAACGGGTCAAGGAATTTCACTTCAGTTTGCTGCTGATGACATCAGCCTGTATCGGCGTGTTTCTGGCGCTTGATCTGGTGCTCTTCTATATTTTCTGGGAGGCTATGCTGGTGCCGATGTTTCTGCTTATTGCAGTATGGGGCGGGCCGGAGCGGCGCTATGCATCCGTCAAGTTCTTTCTATATACCTTGGCCGGAAGCACTCTGCTTCTGGTCGCCATCATCGCCTTCTATAAGGTTGGCGGCACGTTCTCCATACCTGATCTGACGGAACAGACATTTCCTTTCAGGTTCCAGTTCTGGGTGTTTCTGGCAATGGCTCTGGCTTTTGCCATCAAGGTTCCGATGTTTCCCTTTCACACATGGCTTCCGGCTGCTCATGTGGAGGCGCCCACCGCCGGCAGTGTGTTGCTGGCCTCTATTCTACTAAAGATGGGAGCTTACGGTTTTTTGCGGTTCTGCCTTCCCCTGACGCCGGATGCAAGTGTCTATTTTGCGCCCATGATGATTGCAATCTCCGTCGCATCCATTCTTTACGGTGGTTTTGTGGCCTTGGGCCAGAAGGACATGAAGAAGCTGATCGCCTATTCCTCGGTTGCTCACATGGGGTTTGTGACTTTGGGGATTTTTATATTTAGCCTGAGAGGATTTCAGGGCGCGCTCATGGTCATGCTGAATCATGGCATCACCACAGGGGCCTTGTTTATGTTGGTCGGAGCCATTTATGAGCGTAGCCACAGTCGGGAAATCGCCAATAACATGGGGCTGGGTAAATATCTGCCTGCCTATATGTTTTTCTTTGGGCTGTTCGCTCTTTCTTCTTTGGGATTTCCGGGGACCAACAGTTTTGTGGGTGAGCTGCTGGTTCTGATCGGCGTATTCAAGGCAAACCCTTGGGTCGGAGCGGCCATTATTCCCGGTGTTATGCTTGGAGCCGCCTATATGCTCAGACTTGGCCAGAAACTGGCATGGGGAGAGCCTACAGGTGCTAATGCATGGAAGGATTTGAATCTGAGGGAATGGAGCTATTTGGTTCCCTTGGCGATTCTGGTTTTTTATATCGGGCTTGCGCCGGGACTTACCTTAAGAGTATTAGACCCATCGCTCAACCGGGTGCTTGATCGCATTGCGCCCAAACCCAAACCGGCCATCGTTGAAACCGCTGTTTTGCCAAACACACAGAAAGGCATTGTTGCCGGTCTGTTCTCTTCATCGCGCTGAGGAAGGAGAACCTTGTGAAGGTTGATTTTACGCTTCTTTTACCAGAACTGGTTCAGATCCTGATTATTCTGGGGCTGTTCGTTCAGACCCTAAAAAAACCGGGGACTGAAAATAAGGGTTTTTTTTGCATCTGCTGGTTGCCATGGGCTTCTGCTGTTGGCATTGCTGTGGCCGCATTCAGCATGAAACGATCTGGTCTCCTGTTTTGGGATGCTTACCAGGTGGACGGGTTGTCGCAGTTTTTCAAGATGGCCATTGCCCTTGGTTTTGCCATTGCATCTCTAAATGCTATGTCAGCTCCAACGGTTAAAGACGATCAGCGAGCGGATTATTTCCTGTTTTTTGCTCTGAGTTCTCTTGGACTCATGCTGATGGCCAGCTCCGTTGAACTGATCACCATTTACATTTCGCTGGAGATTGCCTCATACAGTCTTTACTCCATCATTCCCATTCGTGGTAACGACCCGCGAGCAGCCGAAGCCGGTATCAAGTATATTCTCTTTGGTGCTGCGGCTACGGCCATCGCGCTTTTTGGTCTGTCCTACATACTGGCGTCTCAGCACACAACCTATTTGCATCTTCTGGCCGCCAAGTCTTGGGCTTGGGCGGATTCTCCCTTGGCGGTTACGGGAATCACCCTGTTTATGGTGGGTTTCTTTTTTAAATTGGCCTTATTTCCGTTTCATTTCTGGTGCCCGGATGTCTATGATGGCACCAGCAACGAAACGGCAGCTTTTGCAGCCACCCTTCCCAAACTTGGGGCAGTGGTTATCCTGATTCGGCTGGTTGCCTTGCTTAAGCCGGAAATTGAAATTATCACCATCATGGCTGTATTGTCGGCAGCTTCCATGACATTCGGAAATTTGGCGGCTCTGATTCAGACTGATGTCAAGCGGATTTTGGGGTATTCCAGCGTTGCTCATGCTGGGTATGTGCTGGTGGGGCTTGTGGCTGCCAGCGCGACTGGGCTTTCAGCCGCCGGTTTCTACAGCTTGATTTATCTGCTGATGAATTTGACCTGTTTCTGGGTGATCTGCAGCCTGTCAACGGACGGCAAGAACCTGATGCTGGATGACTTAAATGGTCTTTATAAGCGGGCGCCTTATCTTGCATTTGTTCTGGCTGTCGGCGCATTCGCCTTGGTCGGCTTGCCCCCCACTGCCGGATTCATGGGAAAGCTCTTTCTTCTGACTGCTGCATGGAATCGCGGGTATAACTGGCTGATCATTATTGCCGCACTCAACACCGCCATCTCTATTTATTATTATTTAAACATTGTCCGCCATGCCTACACCCAGGAAAGCGATGCACTGCTGCCAGAGAAAGCTCCGAGATGCTGTAGTGCTGTTTGGGGTGGGGTTCTGGCTGCATCACTCCTTGTTCTTGGCATCATTCCCCAGTCCGTTTTCTGCTGGATGGAAGAAGCTACAAGACAAATGATGCCTTAGCAGTTTGTATGTGGAGGGGGCTTCCAGCCCCCTGTCTGGTTGAAATTCGCTCTCCTTCAGTGAACGGGGAGGGCGAATGCACTGGGCTCCTTCCTTTGCTTATTAGTCTGCAGCCAAGTCCCCGCCAGCTTATCTGGATATTCAGAAATGTGGATGAGACTTCCCCTCTAAAATTACCGATTAATTCAAACCAATTCATGTATGAATGAAAAAATTGATTTAACAAACCGGGATAAGATTTTACGTTTAATCACGGCATCGGTCGTCGTTCTGGAGCTGTTTATTTTTGTATGCACCATAGTTTATCAGCTCAATGAAAAAAATCATATCGAAACACCGATAACTGAAGAGATGGCCAAATTGTACATTGACCATCCCGAAAAACTCAAGGCAAATGAACGAATTGCCGTGAGTACGCGTAATAGCATGTATAACAATCAGCAGCTTTATCTTCTGATCAGCGATGAGACTATTGTTCATCAATTCCCCTGGAAAGGGTGGATTCTAATTTCAATTGGCGCACCTATTGGTCTTTTTTTCTTGGTCACACTGATTACCAAAGCCTATTTTCAAGCCATTGAACCTGACTTCAAGGAAGATGAGGAGAATGCCAATCAATGGGTTATGGCCTTGAACCGATTAAGCAAAATTAATGTTATCTGGTTTATGCTTCTTCTGGTCTGCGTACTGTTTTTAGTGTGGTATATACCAGAAGTTATTATATTTGCTGGAAGTGTCACCACCGCTTGGCTGGTGAAATTGTGGTGGATCCCCACCCTGATTTTCACCATTGTATTTTTGGTCATTGTCTGGTGGATTTATCTGCAATACAAGCTTAAAGTCAATGTCATGCACATGGAAATGGAAAAATTCAAGTTGCTGCAGTTTGAGGAAAAAAAAGCATTGCTATTGCAGGATAATACTACCAGCCAAATACAACGTACTGAATAAGAATTATCCGAGGGAACATGAAGATTTCACAAGTGTTTTCTTCCATTGATACTCATACGGGCGGAGAGCCGACACGGATCATAAAAAATTCGACTGCGATCAGTTATGGGTTGCCCTGATTCTGGGCGTAGTGGTTCTATGCTTGGCTGTTTATCGGATATGGATGCTGTAAAACTAAGAATGTCTGTCATTCGCCGACTGCTTCTGCGATTTCATCGGCTATGCGTTTTGCGGCAGTCTGGGGATATTTGGCGTTGCGGATGGGCCTGCCGATGACAATATAGTCCGAGCCGTTCAACACAGCCTGAGCCGGGGTAGTGATCCGCTGTTGATCATCTGCAGAAACTCCGTCCCAGATCGGGCGGATTCCGGGAGTTACCGCTATAAACTCTTCGCCAAATCGATTTTTCACGGCGGACACTTCCTGGCCGGAACAGACAATACCGATGCATCCAGCAGCTTTGGCCATTTCAGCCCTTTTCATGACTAGTCTCGAGAGATTCTTTCCATATTCAGGGCAAAAACCGGCCTCCGTAATGTCCTGTCCGGAAACGCTGGTTAGGACTGTTACGCCCAATACCCCGACTTTTCCATTCCCGCCTTCCACCGCTGCTTTCAGCATGGCTAAATTTTCGCAGCAGTGAACTGTGGCGAATGTTGCTCCAAGTTCGGCGACTCCAGTCATTGCCCGGAAAACCGTTGCCGGAATATCGTGAAATTTCAGATCCAGAAATACGCCTGCAGTGCCTGACTCCAGAATCCGTCGCACCAGATCCGGGCCGGAGCGGACAAAAAGCTCCAGCCCCACCTTGAACATGCCGACATGATTTGAAAGCAACTGGATAAAATCTTTGGCTGCATCGACAGATGGGACATCGAGCGGGAAAATGATATAATCTTTTGCTGTTTTCATAACTATTTCAGAAATTTAACAAAATTTATGGTAAGTTCTCAATAACATCGAAAATGGGAGCATATAGGCACAACTTTCCCTTAAAGCAAAATTAGCAAATCATGAATTTTGCTTTTTCTTCACACAAGAAATTTTTTGGTTGTCAGAGGCTTTTTTTGCCATAGATTATCGTCACCGATACCATGCGCTTGCTGTTAGACAAAAAAAGCCCTCCCATCTACTTCAAACGTTTACAATCTGAGTTTCCTTTTACACCTCTTCCAGCGGGATTGGG
>CAIMCT010000536.1 GCA_903839535.1 uncultured Desulfobacteraceae bacterium | reverse complement strand
GATGATCAATGCATAGAAAACATCTGAATCAGAAAAAGGGGTATTCTTTGTTGTAAATCACCTAATGCGCCTGAGATATTGTTGCTTCATGAGCGCTTACTGGCGTAACGGAATCATCGGTTTATCATGGCGAAACTATCATCGCAGTTATGAAGAAACAGGAGATAGAATAATGCATTATATTTACTTTATACTATTTTTTATTGTCGCTTTTGCAGATGTATCTCATGCTATAACTTATTATGACACTGGAACCCCGACTCTCACCGATATATGGGTGGACCCTGTGAGCGGCAATGACTCCAATAGCGGAGCAAGCACTGCCGCAGCCTTGAAAACTATTACGAGGGCTTGGAGACTTGTTCCAATCGGCACAGTGCTCTCGATTACCGGTTACCGTATTAACCTGCTCCCGGGTAATTATCCGTGCGAACCAGGCCCGGAGGCCGATAATTGTATAAACTATTTTTCTGATATTAAAGGTACCTTTCAGTTCCCGGTAATCATACGCGCTTATTACGGACCTGGCTCCGTAATCATACGCGGTGGGCTCAACATCAACAATGTCAGTTATCTATATTTAATTGCTCTTAACATGGCTGGCGGTACGCCTCTGCCAACAAACAGTTCGGGCAATAATCTCCTGCACCTGGCTGGCAGCGATCATGTGCTGCTGAAGGGCTTGACGCTTGCAGGCCCGTCATGCGACAACGACACCTGCAACAACCTGCAGGAAGTTCTCAAGGTTAACCAGACCCAATACCTTTATGTGGAAGACTGCACTATCGGTGGAGCCTGGCATAGCAGTGTGGACTACATGGTGGTGCAGTATGGCCACTTTCTGAATAACCGCCTTCATACTGCCGGGCAGTGGTGCATGTATTTAAAGGGCGGCTCATCTTACCTTCGTATTGAGGGAAATGAGCTTAATGGCTGCCAGCTTGGATTTGAAGCCGGTCAGTCCGCCAATTTTGCGATGATGCAGTCACCGTGGCTTCACTACGATGCCTATGATATCAAATTCGTAAACAATATCCTTCACGATATTCCTGGAATCGGAATGAGCGTTGCAGGAGGATACAATGTGCTATTTGCCTATAACACACTTTACAAGGTAGGCATCTCATTGACCGTTGGATACGGCCTTATGGATTTCATTCATGGTGAGCGCAACTGCACTGCTACAGACGAATTGCCAAATCCAGTACCACGATGCGCCTCATTCATCGCTGCAGGTGGTTGGGGGCCTGACTTTCTCACTGATTCACAGGCAGCAGTTCCCAATCACAAGGTTTACGTTTATAATAACATCTTTTACAATCCCACACCGACTCAGACTCTCTACTCACATTTAAATGTATATGGACCCTTGACCCCTCCGGAAGGATTTAAGAATTTCCCAACACCTTCGAAGGCTGATGATAATCTTGTAGTCCGTGGAAATATGATTTGGAACGGCCTTCCAGACCATCCGCTGGGAATCGAGGATAGCTCACGGGGCTGTAGGGACACCAATCCTACCTGCAACGCAACACAATTGAAAGCTGACAATTCCATTAACACGGTTGAGCCTCAGTTTGTTGACCCTGTTGGCGGCAATTTTCATCCGGCCTCAGGAGGGAATGTCTTTAGCGCAGTTTCCTACGCAATTCCTGAGTTCACTTGGAGCGATGCTCCAGTATTACCTTATGTACCACAGGGTGCATTGAACAACACAATCTCTGTTGACCGTGACAACAATTCCAGGACATCACCGGGACCGCCTGGTGCGTACGCTCAAGCAGTTACACGGACCGCAGTGGTTGTTTCGAATTCCATTGGTTCCCGCAATACAATCAAGATTTCGGATATGTCCGGTACACTGCCTGTTAGTGGTGATGCGATCACAGTTTCGGCCTGGGATGCGAACGGTAATACGCTTCCTGAATCTGGCGGGGCTGTACCTCTGAACCTTTACAGTCATGGAACAACCAGCATTTCAGGATCGGTCCTCGCAGCACGATTCCCAAGCGGGACACCAACGCTATACAAATTTGCCATCAACTCGTCTAAGGTGGTGATCACTAACGTAAAAAATAGTACGAATGATGCATTTAAGGTTCCCATCGTTTATTTGAATGGTGTGACTAATTTTGTTTCCAATTCCATTGGTAATTATAATACCATTAAGGCTTCTGACATGTCCGGAACACTTCCCGCCAGCGGTAGCCCAATTAGCGTTAAAGCATGGGATGCGAATGGTAGTGCGCTTACTGAATCAGGAAGCGCGGTTCCCTTGGTGCTCTATAGTCATGGAACAACCAGTATTTCAGGATCAACCCTTGCTGCGCGTTTCCTCACTGGAGTACCCATGGTTTACGAGTTTACCGTCCAATCAGCCAAAGTGCTTATCACCAATGTAAAAAGTAGTACCGATGGCAAGCTAAATGTTCCAGTCGCCTATACCAGCGGCGTGAGTAATTTTGTATCAAATTCCATTGGTAGCAATAATACCCTTGAGATTTCTGACCTTTCCGGTATACTTCCTTCTGGAGTCGGCCCGATAAGCGTTAAGGCATGGGATGTGAACGGTAATGAGCTTTCAGAATCCGGAAGTACTGCGCCTTTAACACTTCACAATCATGGAACAACCACTATTTCAGGCTTAAATTTAATTGCACGCTTTCCTGCAGGTAAACCCATGACTTACGAGTTTTCTATCGAATCATCGAAGGTGCTTATCACCAATGTCAAGAGCAGCACGGATGGCCTTGTAGAAATACCAAGCATCTTTACAAGTGGGATTTCCAATTATGCGACAAATTATGTCGGCTCTCTCAATACCATCAAGATTTCGGATATGTCCGGCGCACTTCCCGCCGGTGGCGTTGCAATCAGTATTACAGCCTGGGATACTAACGGAAATGTGGTGTTGGAATCAGGCGGTGCTGTTCCTTTGAAGCTTCAAAACCTTGGAACAACTATCATTTATGGTTCAGACCTTGCCGCACGATTCCCATCCGGCTCTCCCAGGATGTATGAATTTTCCATCGGTTCGTCGAATGCCATAGTCACCAGTTTGACGACCAGCATTGACGGAACAATCAAGACCCCAACTGTATTTACCATTGGCGGATATGGTGGCGTATAGTTGGTTTGGATGGGTAGGGAAATTTACAATGCGCGACCTGGCGCTTCCGGTTCAGCCGGATAGCAGATATGGCTGGTGTTTACACAGTATCAGAAGCAGTAGCCCCACCACCGAATGCATTATGTTGACAGCCGCCGATGAGGCAAATCTGGCCGCAAGCTGCATAAAAAAGGAGCCTTTGACTACCGGCTTAAGCCGCTTGTTATGGAAGAGCTGCTTATTGTAATTCTAAAAGCCCTGGAAAGAAAAAACCTTCTGGAAATTCACAGGATAGGCAGGCAAAAGGGATTTTTCGATCTCGCAAATCCCGGGGTTTTTGCGTCCATAATCACCCAGTCGGAAAGGATGTTCCGGATCATGAAGGAAGCAGAACTTCATGCCGCCAGCAAAGTTCCAGTTTTGATCACGGGCGAAACCGGCACAGGCAAGGAGATACTGGCCAAAGCCATTCACAATGCCAGCTCCAGGGCTAACCACACCCTTACCTCCATCAACATGTCTGCTCTAACCGCAACGCTATTTGAATCTGAATTCTATGGCCATACCAAAGGGGCTTTTACCGGTGCCACCCAAGACCGGAAAGGCTATCTGGAGGCGACTTCTGGTGGTACACTGTTTCTGGATGAGATTGGCAGCCTGCCTCTCGATTTGCAGGGAAAGCTGCTTCGGGTGCTGCAAGAAGGTGAATATTTCAAACTGGGAACCAGCAGGCCCCAGGGAGCGGATGTTCGCTTTATCGCCGCAACCAACGTCGAACTGTATCTTTCTTAAATTCGATCGCCCCATATATACTGAGAGCTGGTGTAATTTGCGCTTTTGAACCCCCCAACTCTCCCCCGCTGGGGAGGGAGTGCAAGTAGAGCCGGCATCCTGCCGGCTGCAGCAGCCGGCAAGATGCCGGCT
>CAIMCT010000535.1 GCA_903839535.1 uncultured Desulfobacteraceae bacterium | reverse complement strand
GTCTGTGTTCTGGCATGACTTCTAAAGCTTTTTATCTCAATGATTCCGAATTTATCCCTGCATTTTAAGTGAAGATCAACTTTGCCATTTCCTGTTGGAAACTCCGGGCTGATCACACAGACATCTTCTACTGCCTGTTTCATCCAGGCATAAAGATGAAAATGCCCGACTGCTTCGGTGTAATGCAGATCGGCTCTTCTGGGCTGATCTTTGAAAGGATTCAGTCCTTTTGCCTTCATTCGAACCAGATACGCCTTGTACCGGTTAAGAAGTGACGGCAGATTCAGGGTTTCTCCCTCAAATACATCCGCCATATCATCCATGGGATCAACCGCCAGCATCGGCAGGTCTCCAATCAGGTCATCTGTCAGCGCGTTATACAAGCGCTTCTGGATAAACGGGCAGGAAAAACGGCAAACAGATGTTATTCCACCGCTTTCATCTGTGTAGAGTTCTGACACAATCACGCCGTTCATGTACAAGTATGCACACCACTCCATATCAATTGAAAACGAAACATCGGATCGGGAGAACAGCTTCAGAACGTGTGGAACATATCCCATACGAACTTTTTTGACCAGATTCAGAACAGTGTTGTTCCACTCCAGGGTTATGGCTGCACGATGCACAGTTTTCCAGATATTGGGATCAATGGAACGATCCTTTCCGGGATTGTACTTTTCGGTCAAAAGCTCCCCGAACCACCCCACAAGACCCGGCTGGCCGTTTGTGGATTCATACACACTCCCGACAACCTCCGGTTCAACGACCTGGCCGCTTTCCTGCTGGTACTGATCAAACAGATCCGTGACTTCATTCAGGGTAAAATTGGGAACGCGCAGGCTTCGCTGAATGTTAAACGGCGATCCTCTTAAACTATCCACTCCAAGAACAGCCCGCACCCCAATCAGCGCAAGCCCATGCAGCAGGTAGCTGCTTCGATTCAGATACATATCCCGAAATAGAACGACAAGCTGGTCGATCACAACAGAAGGCAAACTGTCAAACTCGTCAATAAACAAAATTACCGGTTTTTTAAAGATGGCGGCATCTTTTGAAAACAGCCAGGGCAGTCCCTCCCACGAATCCGGTTGCGGAACATCCACGGATAAATTCTGACGCATCAGCCGGGGAATCCGCTTAAAAAAAGCATCCGGAGGTTCACTTTCCTGCATGATAACTCCCTGCATGGACATCATGCCGATGATAAATTGATCGGGATAGGTATGTTCAATCAGTTGAGTCACCTCCCGCATCAGCCAGGTTTTCCCGGTTTGTCGGGGTGCCCATAAGGTGAAATAATGGCCGCCTTTGTTCGGTTGACCAATCATTTGATCCATACAAGAGTTCACTATCTCCGTGCGTTCAGCACAGAAATGAATCTCTTTATCTACCGGACCATAAGAATGAAATCTGCGCATGATGCTCGTCCCCCAAGGTGAAAATGATGAAGTTTTCGATTTCCATAAACCGTCAGTCCCCTGCCCCACGCCTCCTGTCCCCGGCATCCTGCCTTCGATCCCCTGCCCCCTGCTCCCTGCCGCTCTGTCTCCTGTCCCCCGCTCCCTGCCTCCTGTCTCCCGCACCCTGCCACTTATCGCCTGCCTTCATGGCCTCCAATGCCTCAGTTGAAGATGTATAAAACCGGAATATCCGGTCCATTCGGGTCAGTTTAAACAGGGACATCACCTGCTCACGAATGCCGCACAGGCTGATATCCCCTTTTCCCGCCACCAACTTCAAAAGAGAGATAATGGCCCCCAGTCCGCTGCTGTCAATAAACTCAATGAAAGATAAGTCCAACAGAATACGGGTGTTGTCTTCCTGTATCCACGTTACGAGCTGAGCCTTGAAATCCGCAGCCGAGGATGCGTCAATAACAGGATCACAAGGTGTCAATACCAGGATGTCGTCAATCTTTTCGGCTTCAATCTTCATATATTCCTCCAGAAACTGATAGAGTTTACCGTTTACCGTTCACAGTTCACCGTAAACGGTCAACGGTAAACTAATGTACCTGCGTCAACCCCCATATCTCCCGTGCATATTCGGTAATGGATCTGTCGCTGGAAAATTTTCCCATTCGGGCGACATTGAGTATGGATTTTCGATTCCAGACCGGAATTTGCAAATAATCCGCATAAATGGTTTCATGCATCTGTGAATAGGATAGAAAATCCGCCAGATGAAAATAATAATCTCCTTTTTCAAGAATGTGGTGGTAAAGCCAGCGAAAAAGCCCAGGCTCATGCAGGCAGAATCGGTTATCCCAGAAGGCGTCCATTACACGGCGAATGCTGTCATGTTCATGATAATAATCCAGTGGACGGTATGTCCCGTCCATTTTCATTTTCTGAACCTCGCAGGTTTTAAGCCCGAAAATATAGATGTTGTTTTCCCCCACTTCTTCCAGCATTTCCACATTGGCCCCATCCAGGGTTCCAATTGTAAGCGCGCCGTTCAGCGCAAATTTCATGTTTCCCGTGCCAGAGGCTTCTGTGCCGGCAGTCGAAATCTGTTCACTAACTTCCGCCGCAGGAATAATTTTTTCGGCAAGCGACACCCGGTAGTCCGGAATAAAGACCACCTTCAGCTTGTCCTTGACCCGTTTGTCCTTGTGGATCACGTCCCCGACATTATGGATCAACTTGATGATCTGTTTGGCGGCCCAATACCCTGGAGCCGCCTTCCCCGCGAAAATATAGGTTTTGGGCGCAGCCAGTTCATGGCCATCTTCAATAATACGGAAATATTCATGAATGATGTGCATGACATTCAGCAGTTGCCGTTTGTATTCATGGATCCTTTTGGCGTGAATGTCGAACAGGGAATCTGGATTGATTCTAAGGCGCGTGGTCTGATAAATGATTTTACCCAGATGTTCCTTGTTGGCCTGTTTGATTTTTCGGAACCGTTCCTGAAATGCAGGGTCGTTTGCAAAGGATTCCAGGCCCCTGAGACGGTATAAGTCCGTTATCCATTCGATGCCTACAGTCTCGTTCAACAAATCGGCCAGGAGCGGATTGGATTTCAGTAGCCATCGCCGTTGGGTAATGCCATTGGTTTTGTTGTTGAAGCGCTCCGGCCATCTGGCAAAAAAATCCGGAACCAGGGAAGTTTTGATCAGCTCGGTATGAAGGGCGGACACGCCGTTGACGGAATGCGACCCGATAATGGCCAGATGAGCCATGCGCACCTGTTTTTCGGCACCTTCTTCAATCAAGGACATTCTGCTCAGCCGAGCTGTATCGCCCGGCCACAACGCTGCAATTTCGCCAAGAAAACGGTGATTGATTTCGTAAATGATCTGAAGATGCCTGGGCAATACATGTTCCAGAAGACCAACAGGCCATTTTTCAAGCGCTTCGGCGAGCAGGGTGTGATTGGTATAGGCCAGAGTTTTCTGGGTGATATTCCAGGCAGGTTCCCATTCCATGGCATTCTCATCCACAAGTATCCGCATGAGTTCGGCAACCGCAAGCGCCGGATGGGTGTCGTTCATCTGAATATTGACTTTATCCGGAAATCCATCGAACCCCTGATGGGTTTTAAGATATCTGCGAATGATGTCCTTAAGCGAGCATGCAACCAGAAAATACTCCTGTACCAGTCGCAGCTCTTTTCCCGTATTCACTGTATCACTGGGATAAAGAATTTTGGAAACGGTTTCGGATTTGATTTTCTGTTCGACGGCCCTGAAATAATCTCCGGCATTGAAAATCTGAATATCGAAATCAGAAGAGGGTTTTGCAGCATACAGCCTTAAATAATTTACGGTCTTGGCACCGTATCCCACAATCGGAATGTCATGCGGAACACCGAGAATCACCCGCCAGTCCATCCACATTGGGTTGTAATTCCCGTTCAAATCCAGGCCATGCTCAATGCGGCCATAAAGTGGAATAATGCAGGATTCATCGGTCCGCTCAATTTGAAAAGGCCCAGCCTTGGAAAGCCAGTGATCGGGCTTTTCCTTTTGGTATCCATTGTCAATTTCCTGCCGAAACAGGCCGTATTCATAATGAATGCCATAGCCAAACCCCGGATAATCAAGAGTCGCCAGAGAATCCAGAAAGCAGGCGGCCAGCCGTCCCAGGCCGCCGTTTCCAAGAGCCGCATCGGTTTCCTGTTCCCGAACCTCTTCCAGGTCAATGCCCATATCCATCAACGCCGTGCGGCAGGCTTCGAATATGTCCAGATTGGTTAAATTGATACCCAGGGATCTACCGATCAGAAATTCCATGGAGAGATAATACAGTCGCTTGGCATCCGCCGCCTGATACCGGGCTTCGGTTTCCAGAAGCTTTTCCAGCAGCCGGTCACGCAGAGACAGGGTAAGGGCGAGATAGACATCACGAATGGTTTTGTTATCGAATTCTTTTCCCAGGGAATACCTCAGATGTTTTAACAGGGATTCCCGCAGGCTGTTCGGGTCGTTTCCCAGCGGTTCCAGAGCATTGTAATCCACGTTTGGCGTTCTCCAATATGCGATGGTTAAAAGGGTAATAAAAAACAATTGGTTACAAAAATGCCGAAATTATAGAAATATTCAGCTCTTATCACTTCACTGAGTCTAATGTCAAAATAATTAGGAGCAGACCAAATTGTGGGTAATCGTTCAGACCCCTCCCCCCAGCGGGGGGAGGCTGGGAGGGGGGAAATGCTATCATGCTCATGTACACTGCGAACGGGCATAATCTTATCGTTTGAACCCCCCAACCCTCCCCCGCTGGGAGGGGGAGCATAAGGAAAGTACGGATTATGCCCTTTCGCAGTATATTTCCTTGACACAACAGGGATTTGCGACTAAAATTTTTGAGTTGAATTTCAATTATCTGACGTTGGAGGAATGAATGGATTACAAAAAAACCCTGAATCTGCCAGCAACCGACTTTCCGATGAAAGCCAGTCTGGCGCAACGCGAACCCGAGCAAATCAAACAATGGGACGAAGTCCGCCTATATGATGCGATCCGCAAGGCATCCAAAGGGCGGGAGCAGTTTATACTTCATGACGGCCCTCCGTATGCCAATGGCCATATTCATATTGGAACTGCGCTGAACAAAATTTTAAAAGACATCATCGTCAGATCCCGTCAGATGGCGGGCTTTGATGCGCCTTATGTTCCAGGTTGGGACTGCCACGGCCTACCCATCGAGCATAATGTGGACAAGGAGCTTGGGGACAAGAAGAAAAACATGTCCCAAGCCGATATTCGCAGGCAGTGCCGGGTTTATGCCGAAAAATTCATTGATGTTCAAAGAGAAGAATTCAAACGCCTGGGTGTCATGGGGGAATGGGACGACCCATATCTGACCATGAACTACACCTACGAGGCGATAATCGCTACCGAATGCCTGAAATTCGCAATGGCGAACAATCTGGTTCGCAGCAAAAAGCCCATTCACTGGTGCTGTCAGTGCCAGACTGCCCTGGCGGAGGCTGAAATAGAATATCACGATGAATCATCGCCCTCTGTCTTTGTCAAATTTGCGATTCAGGCGGATTTAAGCAGCGATATTCCGGCTCTTTCCGGTGAAAGCATTTATATCGTGATCTGGACCACCACGCCCTGGACCCTTCCGGCAAACCTGGCCATTGCCCTGCATCCAGACTTTGTTTATGCGGCAGTCAAAATATCGGACAAGGAAGTGTTCATTCTGGCGCGGGACATGGTTGAATCCTGCATGAAAACCTTCGGTATTTCAAACTATACGATTCTGGGTGAAATCTCTTCCCGCAAACTGGAAAATCTGAAATGCCGTCATCCTTTCTATGAGAGGGATTCGCTGGTGATTCTGGGAAATCATGTCACCCTTGATGCCGGTACCGGTTGTGTGCACACTGCTCCAGGTCATGGCCGCGAAGACTACGAGGTCGGCATGCATTATGGACTGGAGACATATTCCCCGGTCAACGACCACGGGTGTTTTACCCCGGACGTTGACTTTTTTTCCGGACAATTCGTGTTTAAAGCCAATGCTCCGATCATTGAAAAACTTAGGGAAACAGGCAGCCTGGTGGAACAGGAAACGCTGCAGCATTCCTATCCCCACTGCTGGCGATGTAAAAAACCCGTTATTTTCAGGGCGACGCCCCAGTGGTTTATTTCCATGGACAAGACTGGGCTAAGAAAAAAAGCTCTGGAAGAAATCGACAAGGTGAAATGGATCCCAAGTTGGGGACGGGACCGTATTTACGGCATGATCGAAAACCGACCGGACTGGTGCGTATCCCGGCAGCGGGCCTGGGGTGTTCCCATTGCTGTGTTCTGCTGTGAAAGCTGTGATAAGATTCTGATCAACCAGGAAATCATGGATCATGTTTTCGAACTGTTCAAGACGCACGGAGCGGATGTATGGTTTGAGAAAACGGTTGAAGAGTTGCTTCCGAAAGGCTCGGTATGCAGTGCCTGCGGGAATAAAACATTTACCAGGGAAACCGACATTCTGGATGTCTGGTTTGATTCCGGGGTCAGCCATGCAGCGGTTCTGGAGCATCGTCCGTATCTGAGATGGCCGGCTGATTTGTATCTCGAAGGCAGCGACCAGCATCGCGGTTGGTTCCATAGCGCGCTGCTGACAGCGGTTGGAACCAGGGGGCGGGCTCCTTATCAAGCAGTGCTTACCCACGGGTTTGTTGTGGATGCCAGCGGCAAAAAAATGTCCAAATCCGTCGGCAACGTCATTGCACCCAAAAAAGTTGTTGATAAATACGGTGCCGAAATTCTCCGTCTCTGGGTATCGGCATCCGACTACCGGGATGATATTCGTATTTCTGATAATATTTTGAATCAACTTAGCGATGCCTACCGCCGAATCCGCAACACCTGCCGATTTATACTGGGAAACCTGCATGATTTTGATCCTGAAAGAGATGCGGTGCCTTTTGACTCCATGTCTCGAATGGATCGCTACATCCTGCACCGGCTGCAAAAGCTGGTGGATAAAACGCAGAAAGGCTATGCCACTTATGATTTTCATATTGTCCACCATGCCCTGTACAATTTCTGCACAGTAGATCTTTCCGCCTTTTATCTGGATGTTCTGAAAGATCGGCTCTACACCTCGCCTGCTGCATCCGCCGAGCGAAGATGCGCCCAGACCGTGATGCATGCGGTGCTGGATGCGCTGGTCCGAATAATGGCACCCATTCTGCCGTTTACCGCAGAAGAAATCTGGCGCTATATGCCGACGGTTCACGAAAAAGAATCCAGCATTCATCTGGCCCTCTATCCCGCAATCAAACCCGAGTGGATGGACCCTGACCTTGCAGAAGAATGGCAAACCCTTCTATCTGTCCGAAGCGAGGTTACCCGGGCGCTTGAGGAAGCCAGAGTCCAAAAACAGATCGGCCATCCCTTGGATGCGCGGGTGATGATTTCTGCAGACGATGTGCTGTATCGCCTGCTCCTGTCCTATCGGGAAGATCTGCGGCCCCTGTTTATCGTATCCCAGATTGTACTGCTGGAGTCTCAGCCCCTTTCTCCGGCATATATCAGCCAGGAGATCACCGGTCTCAGCATTCAGGTATCGCCCGCGGAAGGTGCAAAATGCGAGCGCTGCTGGATATATGACACTGGCGTCGGGTCCCACCCCGAACATGCAACCCTTTGCCCCCGATGTATGGCTGCAATCAATGCTACGGTACCTGCATGAAGCTTAACATTCTGCCGGGTTTTTCCCGTTCCATAGCCACTGCCAAAGTGATAAAACTGCTGATGGTGTCCGGAATCGTAATCGTGCTGGATCAGATCAGCAAGATGATCATTTTGCGGTCGATGCCCCTGTATGAAACGATTCCGGTCATTCCAGGATTTTTCAATATTACCCACATCCATAATCCCGGTGGCGCGTTCGGGTTTATGGCCAGCCAGGGCCCGGAGGTCAGAAGCATCCTGTTTCTGGCGATGTCCTCCCTGGCGGCTGTGGCCCTTGTTTTTTTTTATCTTAGAACCCCGGCCGCTTATTCATGGCTGTCCACAGCACTGCTGCTGATCTTCGGCGGTGCTGTCGGCAATATGATCGACCGGTTTCGATTAGGTGAAGTAATTGATTTTCTGGATTTTTACGCAGGTGGCTACCACTGGCCGGCGTTTAATGTGGCCGACAGCGGCATCACCGTGGGAATGTCGATTCTGGTGTATCACCTTCTTTTTGATAAAATGCCGGAATGATGGAACGTATGCACCCAATTATTATCAAGTTCGGAAATGTGGCTATTTATACCTATGGCCTGATGATGGCCATTGCATTTTTTGTTGGAATCACTCTTGCCAGAAAAGAGGCGGACAGGGTCGGACAGGATTCAGAGAAAATCATGGACCTGTCTTTTTATATTCTGATTGCAGCAATTATCGGATCACGGCTTTTTTATGTGTTTACAGACCCAAGGACTTTTCTTTCCGATCCCATTGAGATTTTTCGCATCTGGAACGGCGGTCTGGTATTTTACGGAGGATTTATCATGGCCCTGGCCGTAGCCATGATCTACATGAAGAAAACAGGAATGCCCATCTGGCAGACCACAGACATCATGTCTCCGGGGCTGGCGCTGGGTCAGGCCATCGGCCGGATCGGGTGTTTTTTCGCAGGCTGTTGCTACGGCAAGGTCTGCGATATGCCATGGGCCATTATCTTTAAACATCCCGATAGCCTTGCGCCTCAGGGGCTTCCCCTGCATCCCACCCAGCTCTATTCGGTGTTAAGCGATTTTTCGATATTTGTCGTTCTCTGGCTGTTTCGAAAAAAGATACGGTTCCATGGTCAGCTCTTCTGGCTGTATGTCCTGCTTTATGGAATTACCCGGCCCTTTATTGAAATTTATCGAGGCGATTTTCGGGGGCAGACTTATTTTCATATTTTTTCAATCTCTCAGGTCATAGGAATCTCTCTGGCAGTCGTTGCTGCAGTCATGCTTGTTCGGTTAGAAAAAAACGGATTAAAGAATTAATTCTTCATAACAGGAAATCGTATCTTTCTTAGGTGATTTCCAATAAAGAATATACGGCCTTGATCATCGTTTCGGCCAGTTGGTTTATTTCGTAGGGGCGAATCTTGTATTCGCCCTTTCGATAGGGCG
>CAIMCT010000534.1 GCA_903839535.1 uncultured Desulfobacteraceae bacterium | reverse complement strand
AGGTGTCTTAATCTCAGTTTCCGGCACATTAAAAGCTACTGGAGTGAAGTTTACCGCGCAGGATCAGGCAGGTTCGGGGTGGGCCGGTATCACTTTTGACGGTGCCGGGTCAAAAGATAGCCGGTTGGAAAACTGTGTTCTGGAGTGTGTTCCTAATGCACTCGGAAGTTATAACGGTGTAATTTATGTAAAGGACTCATCACCGACGATTAAGGGGTGTACGATAGATAAATGCAGCACTTATTGTGGGATTTTAATAATCAATGGCTCGCCAGTGATACAGAGCAATACGATTAATGGGTTTAGTCGTGGCATCTCTGTGGGCGGCACGTCATCTCCTGCGGTAACGGGCAACACTATCACCAACAACAATTATGGAATTGTTGTTGGTGGCGGCGGAACGTATCGGGGCAATATCATCAAAAGCAATAGCACTCATGGGCTCTATTATTCCGGATCATCCGTTATCGATGCCACCAACTGTGACTGGGGCGACCCCTCCGGCCCGCTTGACGATTCCGACGACCGGGCCACGGGCGGACTGTACAACCCAAACGGCAAGGGAAACAAGGTCAGCGATCATGTCAATTATAATCCCTGGGGCATCAGCGCACAACTCGCGCTTTCAGTAAGTCCGGCCAGCCGGAGCGTGGCAAAGGCCGCCGGTACGACCACATTCAGCGTTGCCAACACCGGAACCGGAACGATGCCATGGACAGCCGCAGTAACATCAGGCGGTAGTTGGCTTTCGATCACAACAGGGTCCAGCGGCAGCAATGCCGGAACAATCACCTGCTCATTTAATGCCAATAACGGAGCATTCGCACGCACGGGAACTATCCGGGTTACAGCAACCGGAGCGACCAACAGTCCGCAAGATGTGACGGTTACACAGGCCGGAAGTCTATCCGTGTCTCCGACCAGCCGGGACGTGACAAAGGAAGCAGGCATAACATCGTTCAGCGTTTCCTATACCGGAACTGGAACCGTGACATGGAGCGCATCAGTTACATCCGGCAGTTGGTTGTCGATCACATCTGGTGCCAGCGGAACCAATTCCGGAACCATCAATTGCAGCTTCACCGCCAATACCGGCGCCTCAGTCCGAACCGCAACCATCCGGATAACCAGTGCAACGGACAATCCCCAGGATGTGACGGTAACACAGGCAGGAAGTACACAACCTGTTCTATCAGTATCGGGGAGCGTATTAAACTCTTCCGGCACTGGTGTTTCAGGGGTAATGATCACCTTCAGCAACAGCGGGGGAACGGCAACAAGCGATGACAGCGGCAATTACAGCGTGACCATACCCGATAACTATAGTGGAACGGCAACGCCTTCCAAAACCGGATATACCTTTACTCCGGCTTCCAAATCCTACTCCAACGTAACCGCCAGCAAAACCAGTGAGAATTACATCGCGACCCAACTTACAAATCCCATGATTGGTTCGAATTCCATTGGTTCCCGCAACACCATTAAGATTTCGGATATGTCCGGTACACTTCCGGACAGTGGTGGCGCAATAACCGTTTCGGCCTGGGATGTTGACGGCAATGCGCTTGCTGAATCCGGAAGTGCGGCTCCTTTGATACTTTCTAATCATGGAACAACCAGTATTTCAGGTTCAAACCTTGCTGCAAGATTCCTAAACGGAACGCCAATGTTATACAAGTTTTCCGTCGAATCGTCAGAGGTGGTGATCACCAACGTAAAAAACAGTACGGATGACGCCTTCAAGGTTCCAATCGTTTATTTGAACGGGACGACTAATTTTGTTGCTAATTCCATTGGAAATTATAATACCATAAAAATTTCGGATATATCGGGTACACTTCCTGCCGGCGGTAGCGCAATCAGCATTTTGGCATGGGATGCGAACGGTAATGCGCTTGCTGAATCCGGAAGCGCAGCTCCTTTGATGCTGTTTAGTCATGGAACAACCAGTATATCAGGCTCAAATCTGGTTGCACGTTTCCCCTCGGGATCACCCATGACTTACGAGTTTGATGTCCAATCAGCAAAAGTGCTTATCACCAGTGTAAAAAGAAGTATTGATGGTAAGTTAAATATTCCAATCGCCTATACCAGTGGAGTGAGTAATTTTGTATCAAATTCCATTGGTAATTACAATACTCTTGAGATTTCTGACCTTTCCGGCTCACTTTCTTTTGGTGGCGGCGCCATAAGCATCGAGGCATGGGATGCGAACGGTAACGCACTTTCCGAATCCGTAAGTGCTGAGATTTTAACACTTCAAAATCATGGAACAACCAGTATTTCAGGATCAAATCTGGCTGCACGTTTCCCCACGGGATCACCCGTAGCTTATGAGTTTTCTATCGAATCATCGAAAGTGCTTATCACCAATGTCAAGAGCAGCACGGATGGACTCGTAGAAATCCCAGGCATCTTCACCAGTGGTATTTCCAATTTTGCGACAAATTATGTTAGCGATCTCAATACCATTAAAATTTCGGATATGTCCGGCGCACTTCCTGCCGGTGGCGTTGCAATCAGTATCAAGGCCTGGGATACCAACGGTAATGAGATTCCTGAATCCGGTGGGGCTGCGCCTCTGAAACTTTACAGTCATGGAACAACCATCATTGCAGGTATAGACCTTCAGAGTCGATTCACACCTGGCTTTCCCGCGTTGTATGAATTTTCCATCGGTTCATCAAGCGCCATAGTCACCAGTTTGACAACCAGTGTTGACGGGACAATCAAGACTCCAACTGTATTTACCATTGGACCCTATGGAGGATTATAAGGTAATAGTCATAGAAGAATAGGATCGTCTTTAATATCGCCGGAAACAAATTACGGGGAAATCATGCCAGGCGTTCATGTCCGATACGAAGGTGTGCCTGGCGGATCACAACATGTATTCTATCCGGATAACGTCCATCACGAACATTACTGCAAACACAACCAATATATGCCTAACCAGGAAAGAACGAATATGATGCCAATTACCACAACATACGGCGAAATGCTGGATGAAAAAACAATTTCATTGCTTGAGCCAGTTCCCTTTAAAAAAGGAAAACTTAAAGTTATCATCACTCCGGATTTCCGAACAACCAAAGGGAATCGGCATTTTGGAATGTTTAATGGCAGGATTTTGATTCATCCTCAATTTTATGATCCAATAGATGATTTTCAGGACTATATGTGATGCGATATTTATTGGATACCAATATTTTTCTCTGGTATATCGCTGGTGATATGAAATTGCCAGATAACCACATTAAAATCATTGATAATCTTGAGAATGATATCTGGTTGAGTGCGGCATCTTTGTGGGAAATAGCCATAAAGGTTGCAAAAGGTACACTTGATATAGATGGTGATCTTGAAAGTTTTTTCAAAATCAATGTGTTAGATGCAGAAATCAGTGTTTTGCAAATTGAACTGTCTCATCTGGTATATTTGCACAGGCTTCCATTCTTGCATCGCGATCCCTTTGATCGTCTCATATTTGCACAGAGTATGATTGAAAAACTGGCATTTCTGTACACGGATAAAATGTTTGATAAATACCTTGATATATCATGCATCTGAATCTTTTTCATTATTCAGAAAAGAGAGGGAAAGATGAATGTGCAAACAGCTTCTTTGATGATGATCACCGAAGTTGAGTATCTGGAAGGAGAACGCCTTAGCGATATTCGTCATGAATATCTCGCCGGGCAAGTGTATGCAATGGCGGGAACCAGCAAGGTGCATAATCTCATTGCCGGGAACCTTTACAGTATTATTCGATCCCATATTACGGAGAAATCATGCCAGGCGTTTATGTCCGATATGAAGGTGCGCCTGGCGGATCAAAACACATATTACTATCCGGATGTGGTGGTCACCTGCAGCGGCATGGATATTGGACCGGAAAGCCCGCAGTATTATCTTGAGGATCCCCTGCTTATTGTCGAGGTGTTATCGCCATCCACAGAAACCATAGATCGCAGGGAAAAAATGCTTGGCTACCGCAGTCTCCCCGGACTGAAGGAATATGTGTTGATTGACTCGGAAAAACAATGGATCGAGGTGTATGGTCGCCAGAATGGCGCAAACTGGACGGTTGATCTGTTCACGCCGATATCTCCCCTTATCCTGAAGTCTCTGGACATTAAAATCAGCCTGAATGAGATTTACCGGGATAGCGGGGTAATCACCGACAATCTGGAAAGTGTTTAGACTGTTGGTTGATCAGTTTGCCTCTTAAACTTGACTCGTAACTGTTCTTCACCACCAAGGTTGTCGGCAGGGGGGCCGGCCTATGGCTGGCCACGGTATATGGTGCCGCAATGCAGAACAACGACTTCATCAATGTTTAAAGCGAGCCGAACCATGGAACGACCTTCAGGATATACCTACCTCGTCACAAAGGTAAGGCCGGACAAACGCAAAAGGAAAGTCCGGCTGCGCCTGCCGCGCAGTGCCACGAAACCATCCTGCTGGCGGAGGACGAGCCTGCGATCCTGGAACTGACCACTATAATGCTCGAACAATTAGGTTACACTGTGCTGGCCGCATCCTTGCCGAGCGAGGCCATCCGCCTGGCGGAGACGTATCCTGACCAGATACATCTGCTCATGACCGATGTGGTCATGCCCAATATGAACGGTCGGGACCTGGCCAAAAATCTCTTATCCCTCTATCCGCGCCTAAAGTGTTTGTTCATGTCGGGCTACACGGCCAACGTCATCGCCCATCACTGCGTACTAAACGAAGGGCTGTATTTCATTCAGAAGCCATTCTCCATGAATGAACTGGCGACGAAGGTGCGGGAGGCGTTGGGGGAGTGATCATTTCGGCATTAAAGTGTCAACAAGGGAATGAAGGATGCCCCGTTTTAACATGCTGAATGCTGAATATCTGGACCAGGCAGTTGCGGACGGCAGACGCATGGTTCAGAAAATATCCATGACTATCAGCGTTTTTCCCAAATTCTTCCGTCCGAACAAAGAGATCATTGTTTTCTCCGCGCTGAAGCAAATTAAAGCAGATATCGCTCTGGTGGAATCCAGCTTTCAAAACAGCCATATTTCTATCCATATCAATGCTCCGCACGACCTTAATCTGCTGGGTTTTCCCAATGAATATTCCCAGGTGCTTCTAAATTTGCTTTCCAACGCCAAAGAGGCTATCCTGGCGCACAATAAAATGCATCGACATCCTGGCGGGGTGGACATTGTTCTATCAGAGCAAAACCGCCAGGGATGTGTCACGGTGCGCGATAACGGCGGAGATATTGGACAGAATCTTCGATCCCTATTTTTCTACAAAGGAATCGGGGACCAGCGTTGGCCTGTATATGTCGAAAATGATCATAGAACGCAACATGAAGGGCGACATCACTGCCCGGAACATCGAAGGCGGCGCGGAGTTCATTGTCGCATCCCCGCTTGTAGCGAAAACAGAAGTCAGGAATTTTAGTGGCCAAGATAAAAGAGGAACAATGGATCAAAACAATGGAAATAAGACCCTTACAAACTGCGCGAACAATTTGCACCGGCAAGCAGAGGAAAGAGTCGTCGGGATTTGTCAAAACCTGCAACTGCAGTTGCCCGAAGAAATCCTGCAATTACTCAACGACATGCAGATACACCAGATCAAGCTGGAGATGCAGAACGAAGAACTGCGCACGGCGCTGGAGAACTGCACGTCAGGCGCGTTATTTAGCCCTCAGCAACCTTGTCGATATTGGGTTGGGGGGGGGGGGGCGTGTGAACTAAAACAGCGCGTGGCGGCGCAAATGGAGGACTTTTTAACATCCATTTACGGCATTGCCTTCGTCAATCTCGTTGGAAAAATTAACCGTGTCAATTCATCATTCATTGGCATGTTGGGATATGACGCGGAAAAAGAGGTTATTGAAAGATCCATCAATGATTTTTTTCAAATAGAACCGCCGGTTTTTAACTTTGCCGAATACCTGCTGGAAAAAGGGAATATAGGTGCGGAGATAACGGCCGTTAGAAACGATAATTCCATCTTTGCAGCGCATGCATTCGCCAGCATGGTACAGGATATCACAGGTAATCCACTCTGTTTCAAAATATCATTTCAGGATATTACGGCTCGTAAAGAAATGGCGGAATACAGAATTCGGCAGGAAAAACTGTATTCTTTGGGGGTGCTTTCCGCAGGTCTCGCCCATGAACTTAGAAATCCGCTTGCAGTTATCAGCTCCTGTGCACAGTTCAGCATCGAAAATCTGAGCATGGCTCCCCTCATCAAAGAAAACCTTCAAATGATTTATCGAAACAGCCAGAAAGCCAGTGTTTTGATCTATGAACTCCTGGCTTTTTCACGACCATCGAATCTGAAACAGCGGCTACTGAATATAAACGATGTGCTTATGCGAACGGCGGATCTGGCCATAATTGAAATGACCAATTGCCCCATCGTTTTTGAAAAGCAACTGGCTCCGGATTTACCACAAGTGTTGGGAGATGAACAAAAACTGGGACAGGCTTTTTTAAATATTTTTACCAACGCGATTCAGGCTGTTGGTGGAAAAGGAAAAATATCTATTAAAACAGATTTTCATCCGAAGCTGTTTATGGTGGAAATCACTGTCATTGATAATGGCTCCGGTATTCCCGAAGAATACCGGGAAAAGATTTTCGACCCATTTTTTACGACAAAGGACGGTGGAACAGGACTGGGGTTAAGTATCTGCTTTTCTATTATCCAGTTGCATAACGGGAGCATTATCGCCAGACCAGGGATTGGCGGTGGAACCAGAATATCGGTTATGCTGCCGGCAACCTTTCAGCCAATTGACAGAAAGGAAACAAACCATGCTGATTGATCAGAATAAGCTGATGTCCAAGACCATCCTGATGGTGGACGATGACAGTGATTTTCGGTGGACAGTGTCCAATGTTCTTACCGCCGCAGGATATTGCGTCCTTCAGGCCAATAATGGAATCGAGTGCATAAAATATCTGGAAACCGACATTCCGGATTTGATCCTTCTCGATTTTCGAATGCCGGGCAGGGATGGCCTGCAAGTGGCCAACGAAATCAAAAAGAAAATACCTGCCATTCCCATTATCATGATTACCGCTTACGGCAATGTCAAAAGCGCTGTTGACGCCATGAAAAGCGGCATCTATGACTATGTCAGCAAACCCATCGACAACAATGAACTTCTGTTTACCATTCAACGGGCGCTTGAAAAACTGGATCTGGTGCAGGAGGTCGCCCGGCTAAGAAATGCTCTTGGCGAGCGGTCAACATTGTTTGAACGGATGGGTTCAGGCGATTCCATTAAAAAACTGGTCGAACTGGTTGAAAAAGTGGCGCCAACTTTTTTTACCGTACTGATTCAGGGTGAAAGCGGAACAGGAAAGGAACTGGTGGCGCGAGCGATTCACGATATGAGCCATGAAAAAGATGGGCCTTTTGTAGCGGTGGATTGTGGCGCGATACCAGAGACACTGATTGAAAGCGAGCTGTTCGGGTTTCAAAAAGGTGCGTTTACTGGCGCCCATGCTGATAAATCCGGTTATTTTGAGCTGGCCAGTGGAGGAACCCTGTTTCTGGATGAAGTGGGAAACCTGCCGTATTCATCACAACAGAAGATTTTACGAGCCATGCAGGAACGTCAGATTCAGCGACTGGGCGCCAAAAAAGCAGAGTCGATTCATGTTCGTATAATTGCTGCAACCAATCAGTCGCTGGAAGCGGATGTTGGCGCCCGTCGTTTTCGATCCGATCTGTTTTACCGGCTGAAAGAATTTATCATTGAACTGCCTGCGCTTCGTAACCGGAAAGAGGACATTCCGTATTTGGCCAAACGTTTCATGGATGAAGCTTCGGTTGAACTTAAAAAAAACGTTTCGGGATTTTCGCGTGAGGCGTTGATTAAGGTGATGTCCTGTTTATGGCCAGGCAATGTGCGGGAGCTTCGGAACGTAATCCGTCAGGCCGTGCTGCTCTGCGATGTCGATGCGCCGCTCGGTCCGGAACATTTGATACTGACGGGTGATCAGACTTCCGGTCCGGATAGAACAGAAATAGTCAATCTTGCAAACCATGACAAAAGACCCCTTAAGGAAATTGTTCAGAACTACACCGAGTCAATAGAGAAACAATTGATTACAGAAGAAATTCTCCGATGCGGCGGAAACAAAAGCGAGGCGGCTCGAAAGCTGGGTATTGACTACAAAACACTTTTAAGAAAAATGAAAATCAACCATATCCGATAGTCGTTTTTTAATATTTAACATGTAGAATCCCAGTGCGGCCGCCGTGGGTTCACTGATGATTCGCATGTTGGACAGGAACAAAGAGATGTTGAGCCGTGGTAATGTCCAGTGTGGATTAAGCTGGAAGAGGAGCAGAGTTAATTTGAATTACAGAAGAATCATGATAATTTTTTACAACTCAATTTCTTTGCTTGTATTTTATTTTGATGTGTATTATAAGTCACAATATGAATAATGATAATTGTAAAAAAATGACGGCTATAAGCTTGTTTAGTTCCGCAGGTATTGGGGATCTATCACTCAATTCTTCTGGGTTTGATGTTTTGGTCGCAAATGAGTTAATTTCTGAACGTGCTGAAATTTTTAGTTGCAATTTTCCAGAAACATTATCTTTAGTTGGTGACATCTGGGAACAAGAAAATAAAATTATTGCTGAGACGAAACGACTATTAGCAGGTCGCACTCTTGATGTGCTTTTCGCAACCCCACCATGTCAAGGCATGTCAAAAAATGGAAGGGGCAAATTACTTAATTCTATTCGGAAGGGAGACAAACCAATACATGATGAGCGAAACCGGCTCATCATACCCTGCATGAATATTGCAGTTGAATTAAAACCGAGATTTTTTGTAATGGAAAATGTACCCGAGCTGGAAAATACAGTAATAATAAAAAAGGGTAATCCAGAAAATGTAATTTTTATTTTAGACTATGTTGCTGAAAGGCTTGGTTCTGAATATAAGGGGGTTTGGGAAGTTGTTGAATTTGCTGACTACGGAGTGCCACAAAGAAGACAACGATTGATTACCGTTTTTTCTTGGGATGTTTTTGTAAATGAATATATGCAAAAATTTAAAACTGTACTTCCAGAAAGAACACACGCGAAGATTCCTAATAATGGGAAATTACCTTGGTTGACAGTTCGTGGCTCAATTGCTGGATTACCACCTCTTGATGCAGGCTCACAAGTGACTTGTAAAGATAAAAATAATCCGTTTCACCAAGTACCGTTACTTGATAAGGATAAATATTTTTGGGTTTCAAATACGCCACCCGAAAAAGGTGCTTTTGATAATCAGTGCATAAATCCTATCTGTCTTTGTAAAGAAAACCCAATACATTCAGCCGCCCACAACGAAGAAGGGATAAATCGTGCAAGTCAAGAAACGCCTTTATATTGCATTGATTGCGGGGAAATACTACCAAGACCATGGGTCAAAAATGGTGCTGATATACGTTTGATGAAGGGTTTTACAAGTGCATATAAACGCATGAATTGGGATTTGCCTTCAAGCACACTAACTCGCAATCTCTCATATGCTTGTAGTGATAACAAGCTACATCCTGATCAACATCGTGTATTATCACTTTATGAAGCAATGTTATTACACACAATTACTGATTTTAATTACAAGTGGAAAAGGACAGATGGAAAGCGAGTTTCAGACAAACTCATACGTGAAGCAATTGGAGAGAGCATTCCGCCTCGTGGCTTAAAAGCAATATTTAAACATCTTATGAGACTTGCTCAACATGATTATGAGGTAATGGCAGAACGTCACTCAACATGTGAACAATTAAGCCTCATGTAATAATTTCAAACCATTATAATCATTTAGAAAGTTTTTGTACCTAACTTCGAAAGAGTCGATTTGATCAATTATTTTGTGCGTTCTTTCCAGTGCGCTACTGAATATATCAATTGAAAGACTATGTTGGATTCCATTTGAGCTCTTGAAACGGAATTGTTTGTCATTTCGTGTCTTGTATCTTAAGGCCATTAATTATCTCCAGTAAAAAAACAGACATTTCTACTCCCAGACCGTTCACAACCCTTTCTAACGAATTGAGCGTAATGTTTCTTACGCCACGCTCAATTCCAGAAATATAAGTTCTGTCTAGCCCAGACCTATGCGCCAACTCTTCTTGACTTAAATTTGCATTTTTCCGAGCTGTTGTCAGCGTTATTGCGACAGCCTCTGTTAGTGTACGAGTCATAGTCGAATAAATACCCCCATATTGACGATAAGTCCACGGACTATAAGTCACATTTACGGAATACAACAGCACGTTTGATCGATGGGGTCAACCTGTCTCCTTCGGCTGGATAAATCCCGCTGGCGTACCAGACCGCACCCATGGTTTTGAATATTAAGGAAATTGCTCAGAACTACACCGAGTCAATAGAGAAACAATTGATTACAGAAGAAATTCACCGATGCGGCGGAAACAAAAGCGAGGCGGCTCGAAAGCTGGGTATTGACTACAAAACACTTTTAAGAAAAATGAAAATCAACCATATCCGATAGTCGTTTTTT
>CAIMCT010000533.1 GCA_903839535.1 uncultured Desulfobacteraceae bacterium | reverse complement strand
TGTATGTATATTGGGATGTAGTTCGGTGATTGCATCTTTTCATTCTCTTATCACTTCCTTTCATTCATTCCGTCATGGAGTCTGAGTCAAAACTCAATATTATCATGCCCCTACAACGCAAGTTGCCAACAACAAAACCATATACTGTGTCTTAAATCCACACATATCCACAATATCTTGCGTTTAAAATATTAAGTTTTTATAGGAATATTGAATAGTTGGTCTGTCAACACTGCAAAAAACAAAAAAAAATGATTGGTATTCAGTACATCAACCACAAATGAGTGTCAATAAAAACAATTCTGATCATAACAGATTTTTTTTGGCAGGAATTTGATAACTTTCTCTGAATACAGATTTGACTTCCTTCGCATGCGTATCGCTAATGATTCAGAATCACATAAGATTATCTAATGACCGCAACCCGACCCTCAAATTGAATTCTTTTCTCTGGCAGAATGCTTTCCTCAGGACAAATGATTATCCTCTGGTACATTTCCATATTCAAACACCCCGCTATCCATGACCACTGCACCATTTTGGGCATTTGCCGTCCGCCATACGGCCTTTCCATCGCCGGTTTTCCAAATCAGAGTTTGAATGGGAACGCCGGGATAAAGAGCCTTGGTAAACCGGCAATCAGCAGGTTTCTTCTTCAAACCATCACTTGAAGGCGGTTTGCTGCTATTGCTGCTGTCTTTAGAGATTTGATTCTGAAGCTGCTGAATAGCATCAACCAAATCCGTGACCAACTGACAAACAGCTTCCTCGCCGCTTATGAAAGCGTTGTGGATATCAGCAGGAGTTGGCGGCATTAAAATCTATGCCATCGCCACTGCCTTCAGTTTCTCGGAAAACATTGGGGCGCTATATGAAAAAAATGGTCTTTCTGGAACTGAAACGTCGCTGCGAAGAGGTCTTCTACACCTTGAATGGTTTTTCATCAAATGAAAGCTCATCCGGCCATTCACGGTCATGGCCTTCCTCAGAGCCTTTTTTACAGGCATCAATAACGCAGCGCCCCTGACGGAGGATCACATCCCTGCCCGGATCAACATTGTTGAAGAGTTTCCAGAGAATGAAGGAGTTATCCAGAATGTCCACGTTGCTGTCATAGAAAAGAATCAGGTTAAATGGCTGGAGGATATCGGCATTCAGCAACTGTTCGGCAAAATAGCTTCCGGAAAGCCCAGCCGCCTTTTGAACCTTTAGTACCAGAATCCGATTGCGCCGGGCTGTATCGCCTTTCAGGATGCGAAGCGACAATACGCCTTTGCAGACAGCCTGAATGCCGAAAAGGAGTGCATCCTCATTTAATTTTTCGGGCATGGAAATGGGCAGGAATGGATTCCGAAGAGGTTCCCCGCTGATGCGATCGGTCAAGTCAACCCCGATTTTATTCCCGAAATTGGCAAATGGCGATGAATGGTCCAATACATCCAGGATGCCTTGGGCATTCACGATATCGGTTGTCAAATCAAAATTATCCACGAGTCTCTGCATGACCTGATCCGCATTTTTGGGATCGACGGTTTCATCCACAACAAGAATGGCCTTGCAAAAGCTCATCTGACCCTGCCCCCATAGGCCGGAGATGACTTTCTGGGCATGTCTGGGGTATTCTTTTTTGATGGAAACGATGACGATGTTGTGGAACACCCCTTCCCAGGGAAGCCAGTAGTCCATGATTTCCGGAAAAACCGTCTGCAGCAGTGGGAGAAAGAGCCGCTCCGTCGCCTTTGCCAGATAGCAGTCCTCCATTGGCGGGCGACCCACCAGAGTGGCGCAGTACACCGGCGATTTTCTGTGGGTGATAGCAGTTACATGAAACACCGGATAATCATCAGCCAGTGAATAATAGCCGGTGTGGTCTCCGAACGGACCTTCGCGCCGTAGTTCATCTGGTTCCACATAGCCTTCCAGAACGAATTCGGCTTCCGCCGGAACTTCCAGATCACAGGTCAAACACCGGGTCATGGCAACCGGGGCGTTTCGAATAAAGCCTGCTAGGATCATTTCATCCACATTCCGGGGCATGGGGGCGGTGGCAGCGTAAATGGTGGCCGGGTCCGCGCCGATAGCCACTGCTACCGGCATCCGCTTTCCCGCCTTGCGATATTCGTTGAAATAATTGGAGCCATCTTTATGGATGTGCCAGTGCATGCCGGTGGTTTTCCGGTCAAAGACCTGCATTCGGTACATTCCCACATTGCGCTTTCCGGTGGACAGGCTTTGGGTGATGACGAGCGGAAGTGTGATAAACCTGCCTGCGTCCTGGGGCCAGCAGTGGAGGATCGGCAGGTCAAAGAGATTGATGTCATCGCCTTTAATAACAACTTGTTGGCAGGAAGGTACCTTGGCGCGGCTTTTTCGGGGAAAGAACCGCGATACGGAAAACGCGGTTGTCAGCATTCCCAGCATATCCCGCAGATCCTTTGGAGGCGACATGCGAATGATTTCCCTGATCCGGTCTCCGAGGTGTTCCAGGTTTTCGACTCCAAGCGCCAGACAGATGCGCCGCGAGCTGCCAAACAAATTGGTGGCGACCGGAAAAGGCGAGTCCTTCACTTTCTCGAAAAAAAGCGCTTTTCCACCCCCAGGACTTTTGGATTCAGCATCGGTCAGTTTGCTTATTTCCAGAACAGCAGATACGGGATGGGAAATGGTTTTCAGCTCGCCTTCGCGTTTCAGTGCTTGAATGAACTCGCCAAGATTATTGTATTTCATTGATTTCATTGGTTTTCCTCTTGGAGTTATACGCCGCTCCATTCGGCGGCCAGATGATGGGAAATCCCCAGGTGATCCAGTACCCGGGCGACGGTAGCATTAACAATATCACGAACGCTTTCCGGCCGATGATAAAAGGCCGGCACCGGGGGATGCAGCACCGCTCCTGCCCGCGCCAATTTTAGCATGTTTTTTAGATGAATGGTGCTGAGAGGTGTCTCCCTTGGCAGCAAAATGAGGGGGCGTTTTTCCTTCAGACACACATCCGCGGATCGGGCGATCAGATTGTCTGCAAAGCCCGAGGCAATGGCAGCCAGGGTTTTCATGGAACAGGGAGCTATGACCATGCCGGAATGCCGGAAAGAACCGCTGGCAGGCGGCGCAAACAGGTTGTCCGCAGAATATTCCTTTAGGACCGAAAGATCGTGCGGAATCAGCCCGAATTCAGATTGCAGAAAAGGCAGCAGCGGACCTGAAATACCCAGCTCATGGCCCATGACTTTGCCGCCATATTCCGATACGATCAAATGCACTTCGATTGGCCGTTGCAAAAGCTCCACAACCAGCACCGCGCCATAAATGGCGCCGGATGCACCGGTAATCGCCACAACTATTTTTTGGGTCATCATTCGTCCCCGTGGCAAGACAATTCACCGCAAAGACGCAAAGAAGACAACGCTCTTGTGGCGGCTAATTCCATTGAATATTTTCTTTGCGATCTTAGCGCCTTTGTGGTGGATAAAAACTCAGTCATTGACCGCTCAGAGTATATCTCAATAATTCATCTCCGAGTATTCCCAGAAACAACAGAATGGAAATGGCGCTGTTGGCATGAAAAAACGCCAGCTCGATGTGAGCCAGATCATGGGGACGGATCACCCTGTGCTGAAAAACCAGCAGCGCGCCAATGATCGCCAATGCAAGAAGATAGATTATTCCCAGATCAAATACAACGAACAGCGCTAACAGCGATATGAATGTTGCGATATGAAGGAATGATGAAATGTGAAATGCGGTCTTCACGCCCAGACGAGAGGGAATCGAATACAGGCCGATTTCCTTATCAAACTGGACATCCTGGCAGGCGTACAGAATATCGAATCCGGCAATATACGTCAGCAGCGCTATGCACAAAATGAGAATGGCGGGTTCAAACCGGCCGGTTACGGCGATCCAGGCCCCCAGCGGTGCCAAGGATATGCTCATTCCAAGATAGAGGTGGGAAAGCGACGTAAACCGCTTGGTGTAGGAGTAAAAAAACAGAATCCCCAAAACCGGTATGGAAAGCCAGAAACACAGGCGGCTTATCATGGCCGATGCTATGATGAAACATAGGGAAAACCCCGATACAAAAAGGATTGCCGACAGCGACGACATGGTTCCGGATGGGATGTGGCGGTCTGCTGTCCTTGGATTGAGCCGATCAAGGCGGGCATCCACTATTCGGTTGAAGCCCATGGCGGCGGAGCGGGCGCTGACCATGGCAACCAGTATCCAGAAAAAAGCCTGGAGCGTGACATCATTGTCGCGGTGCGCCAGAACCACTGCGGAAAGAGCAAAAGGCAGTGCAAAAACCGTATGGCTGAATTTGATCATCTGACCAAAATTCAGAATCTGCTGAGTCACTGGTTTCATAGACGATTTCTTTGAGTCATCTGTCATCTGTTTTGCCATCTGTCGCTATTTCAAGATAGGCGCGAAGCCTGCCCCTACCTTCCGCACTGTGCCGTTTGTTATCAAGACATACTCGGCAAACTTGTTGAATAATTGTATCGATCTGCCGATAATTCAGATGGATATCATGAGCAGTTCGAACATGCCACCTCGCCGCCTCGCCCATTTTCCTTCGTAGCGTCACGTCTTCCAGGATGCGGGTGATGGCTTCAGTGAATGCTCGCATGTCATATAACGGTGTCAGAAATCCGGTAATTTTGTCCAATACCACTTCGGGAATGCCCCCATTATGAAAAGCAACCACTGGAAGACCGCAAGCTTGGGCCTCAAGATACACCATGCCCAGGGTTTCCCTGATTCCCGGAAAGGCGAAGATGTCGCCGGAACTGTAAAACCGGTACATCCGGTCCCTGGGAATTTTTCCGACAAACCGAACACTTCCGGAAAGAAGCGATTCGGAAAGGTCCTGCAGGGTTTTTCTTTCTTTCCCGTCCCCGGCAATGACTAATTGCACTGGCTTTCCCTGCCGGTGGAGCGCAGCGCAAGCTTTAATCGTCCAGATCAGTCCGTCTGCTTTGACACCGGGACGGAACATGGCGGCTGAGAGTACAACCGGTGTATTTTCCGAAATTTCCCATGACTGGCGGAGTTCACGGCGTGCATCAGCGTCAAAGGTAAATTTTCCCGAATCAATTCCAGGGGCAATATAGGTCAGACGATCATCCGGGATCAGCCGCCGCAAATTTAGAAGGTCTTCTTTCCGGTTGGAGAAGACATGATCCGCCTGTATCAGGGACCGACGGTTCAGAACATAACCCGGCAGGGTTTTGATATTTTTTTTCCGCCGGGTCGAATAGATTCCCTGAAAAATGATATATGGAATGCCAAGCCTTTGGCAAACCCACGGGCCGATGATATCCGGCGATTTATAATACGCATGGTACGTTAGCCAGAGTCTGAAATGGGCCTGGCGAAGCATTCGGAGCGAACGCAGCCGGTCCCTGACAACGATCGGCCAGAGCCATGGTTTCCAGAATATCCACCTGGTCCGGAGACGGCTGGGGTGAATGATCAGGTATCCACAGTCTTCAAGAAAATCCTGAAGGCCGGTAGCAATGGTCAGATCTCCGGATGGAAGATGAAAGCCAAGCGGTTTGAATGGGGTATAGTAACCGATTGTCGTCATCATGGTTGTTTCCTTCTTCTATTCCGCATCATGGATCGGCTGTGCCGGACAAAGGCATCTGTATCAAATCAGTTTGTCGCTGTTTTGCTGAAGCGCCCTGATGTAAATACCTGCCAGGTCACCAATCAGATTGCGGTTATTAAAATCCCGGCTCACCCGATCCCTGGCGGCGGTAACTATTTTCTGCCGCAATTTTGCATCTGTCAGCGCTTTGATCATGGCCTCAGCCAAGGCCTCAGGATTTCCAGGCTCTACAAGCAGGCCGGTCTTTCCATTTTCAATAAGCTCCGGAATCGCGGAAACCCGGGTAGCGACCACAGGAACCCCCATTGCCATGCTTTCAACGCAAACATTGGGAATCCCATCCCGATCGCCATTGGCTGCAATCTCGCAGCCCAGAACAAAGATATCAGCTTTCTGATACTGCCGGATGACCTCGTCATGGGGCATTGTTCCCATCCATCGGCTAAGAGATTCCAGCCTGAGATCATGTACCAGTTTTTTAAGCGAATCCCGATCTTCACCATCCCCGATCAGTGTATGATGAAACCGAACTCCCCTGTCGCGTAGTATCCCCAATGCCTTAAAAACGGTGGAGAGTCCTTTTTTGGCGGTAATACGGGAAATAGTCAGAATGCGGTAAGGCGGCAAAGGCGGCACCCCGGTTTGATGGCTGGAAAAAAGGCCGATGTCAATGCCGTGATAAATACGGAAAATGGCAGGTGCAGCCGCGCCCAAAAGTCGTGTCAGATAGCGCCGATTGTATTCGGTGCAGGTGACCACAAAAGAGGCATGAGCCATTTTTTCACGAAGTTGCGCTGGATCGGTTGTATAAATGTCCTTGGCATGGGCGGTGAAGCTAAATGGAATGCCAGAAAGCAGGCTGGCGAAAAATGCGACGGAGGTCGGCGAATGAGCAAAATGGGCATGAAAATGTGTGACACCACTGCCAGGCAAAAGCTTGTTGACCAGATAACCAGCCTGGAACAAGTGCTTGAAGGTTGCAGATTTTCGTGTACGTAAAAAACGCCGAAAAGCCATCCGCAATGCCTTTGCGTAGCAACTTGGCTGCTTTGCCGCCAGCAGTATGTTCTGCGGCAGCAAGAACGGAAGCGAGGTCAGCAAGGTTTCTGGCAGATAGTCCACACCCGCCCTTATCCTGCCAACGCTGGTGTGGAAAAATGCTTCCCTCGGCTGACGCATCGACAAAATATGCAGGCTCATACCCTGTTCTTCCAGCAAAAGAATTTCATTTGAAATAAAGGTTTCGGAAATCCGGGGATAGCCTTTAAGAATCATCCCCAGCACAGGTGTTGGGCAGCTCAATAGTCTGTGGCCCTGAACAGGTCGAGCCGCTCTCTCATGGCTTTCAGACCGGTTAATTGAAAACAGTTGATGGCTTCCTGGTAGGGTTCCGGATGATCCAGAAGATTCATGATACTGCTTCGAAGGGTTTGAGCGGACATCAAATTCCAAGGGATATAATCCAATAACTTCCGGCCGTGAAGGGCCTTGGCCCGAATCAACTGCTCTTTGCGGGGGGTTTCACGGGGAATGACCAGTGAAATGGTTCCCTGAGAAAGGATTTCACAGATGGTGTTATACCCGCCCATGGTTATCACCAAATCTGCGGCTGCCATGATTTCCTCCATCCGCTGGTAAAATTCCCAGGTGCGGATTCCCAGGCGTTTCGCCCTTGATAAAATATCCTCTCTTTCGTGCTTGGGCATGAAAGGGCCGGTGATCAGAATGCTTTTAAAAGGTGTTTGATGAGGCATCTCTTCCAGCATGGTCAAAAAATGATGCATGACGCTGTGTCCGTCTCCGCCGCCGCCGGTGGTCACCAGAACCAGCTTTTCATCGGACTTGATGGCATATTTTCTCTTGATTCGGGCGACTGCTTCCTTTCCGGGAATCTTGCGCGGAATGTATCCGGTAAAGTGCATTTTGCGACTGACAGAACCCGGCATTTCATACTCACTGACAGGGTCGTACAAATCCTGATTTCCATATATCCATATCTCGCTGTAGAGCTCGTCCAGGATTTGATAGACGCCTTTTTTTTTCCAGTCGGTTCGGACAATGTCCGCCTCGTCCATGATATCCCGAAGACCCAGGATGGTACGGGTGTTGGGAAGACAACGCCGCAGCCATCGAAGGGTGGGCAGCACTTCTTTTTTTAACCCCAGGGGTTCCTTGTCAACAATGAACAGATTGGGCAGGAATGTCTGCGCTGTTGCGGTGATGATATTGGTGCGAATATCCACGGCTTGTTGCGGATTGATCTTGATGGACATGGGAAGATATTCGTCATTGGTTTTTTTGATCATACCCGGAATGCGCACAAAATCAACTTGCTCCGGAAAGGAAAATCGGCCGGCAATAGGGGATCCCGTCAATATAAGCACATTGACATCCGGACCCGCCAGATGGGACGCAATAGCCATGGTACGCCGGATATGGCCCAGCCCGTATGTGTCATGAGAATACATCAGAATGTTATAAGTTGAGTCCGTACCCATGCGATTACCGTTTGTGTTCAATGCTACGCAGCCTGCTTTGTCTATCACAGTTAGTCGGGAAATGATATATGAAATTCGGAAGACGATCTTGTGGCGGCTATGTCATCCGCAGCATTTCTTGAATTTTTTTCCGCTGCCACAGGAGCAAGGGTCGTTGCGGCCAGTTTTGGGGGCTTGACGAATAAATTGTTTGGGTTTGGGCGGCTCGCCGTCCCAGAAAAACCAGATTCCGTTTTCCTTTTTGAATTGCGCCAGTTCATGGTGTTTGACCCGTTCGTCATTTTCTGAATATTCCGCAATGAATTCAACGGAGCCAACCGGATCATCGCTGCCGCCACCGACTATATTCAGAATCTCCAGTTGATGCCAGACGGATTTCTGCGCCCATTGCCGGATATTGCTTTCAGACTCCTGTTTTCTCTGGTCCGGATGAGTAGTGCGGACGATATAATCCACTTCTTTTCTGGTGTATGCGGTGTAACGGGATCGCATTAACGCTTCGGCGGTAGGAGCCGGTTTGACTCCGCTGATAAACGGTTCGCAGCATTCGCTGTAAAGCAGCGAAGCGCCACAAGGGCAAGATTCCATAATTAACTCCTTATTCTATTTTTTTTTAATGTTTCAATCCACGCCCCCGTGCGGGGGCGACACTGCAAAATCATTCCCTGTCGAGCGGAACCCGAAAAAGCCGGCAGGTGTTGTTCCATAGTGCATCAGCCAGTTCATCCGGGTCTTCGCCCCGCACTTCAGCAAGTTTTAGAAGGACTGAGCGAACAAAGGCGGGTTCGTTTCTGCGCGTGTGGTTTTTTTCAGGTGCTGGTGTTAGATACGGCGCATCTGTTTCAATCAGGATACGGTCCTGCGGAATCTCAGTTACCAGCTCTCGCAGGTCTGCACCGCGGCTCTGGATGGTTAAAATGCCGGTGATACCGATGGAAAACCCCATATCCAGATACTGTGTCAGTTCCGATCTGGTTCCGCTGAAACAGTGGATTACGCCATTGCCGGGATTCCGGTGATATTGTTTAAGTATTTCCAGTAGCCGGCCGCCGCTTTCCCTTTCATGAAAAATGACCGGAAGATACAGAGAATCGGCCAATGCCAATTGCCTGATCAGCCATTTTTCCTGAACATCCCGGGGAGAGTGCATGCGGTTGAAATCCAGACCTATTTCTCCCCACGCCAGCACTTTGGGGTTGCTCGCAAGCTTTTCAAGCACCTCCATGCCGGATTCGCTGGCTTGCGAGGCATCATGGGGATGAAATCCCACGGCTGCAAAGATTTCCTTGTAAGCTCCAGACAACACCGCTGCCTTCTGCGATGTCTTCAGGTTGACACCGACAACCATCATGGCCGATACACCGGCATTTCCGGCGCGTTGCAGGACGAGTTCAAAATCAGGGTCATAAACGCTGTCATCCAGGTGACAGTGGCTGTCAAACAGTTTCATGAAACTCCTTCAAATTTTTGCAGGGCGCAGCCTGCGATATGTGTCAGTTGGGGAATATCAGTTGAGCGGAGTTGTGACAGGGAGCTGTTCAGCGTTCTCAACGCAGCCGGAATGTATGCCTCAAAGCCGGGTTTGCCCTTTACCAGCGTCAGATATCCAAAAGCCCCCAGTATCTGAAGATTGCGGGTGATCCGGCAATACCGGTATGCGCTCGTAAAGGATGCCGGGTCAACAAAAACCCGAGCAGAAAGCTCCTGAATGCAAAAATCCAGAATCCGGTCCTGAAGGCTCTGGCTAAGTTCCGTATATGGGTCGATCAGAAGGGAGGCCAGATCATACTGAATGGGTCCAATTCGGCCGCCTTGAAAATCAATGGCGTATATGCGATTGTTTTTCACCATGAGATTCCGTGACTGAAAATCACGGTGCATGAACCCATTAATGGCACCGTTCAATGCCCGGTCTGCCAACTCGTCGAATTCACCCATCAGATCATCAACATGAATGTCCAGATTCAGGTAGCGATTTAAAAACGCATCTACAAAATACCTGCATTCTTTTTCAATTATCATGGCTTTGTCATAAACCGGTGTCTGGTATGTCCAGGAAGGATCAAAACCTCTGCCCCCGTCAATTGAAAGGGATATCAGCAACTGAACAGCGGATTGATACCAGACAAGTATCTCATTCACATTCCGGGAGCCGCGCACAACGGACTGCAAATGAACATCGCCAATATCTTCAACAAGGGCCAAACCGGAGTATGAATCCGCCTTATAAATTCGGGGAACAGAAATCCCCTTGTCGTATAAATGTCCGCCAATGGCTACAAAGGCATCACATTCACCGCGAATGTCCCGGCGGCTGTGAATGCCATGATCCGCGACAACCATCGAATGCCGGGACGATGATATCCTGGACCACAGCCTGTCTGACCCGTCTCCAGTGATGCGTATCGTGGTTGTTGGACCTGTTGGCTCGTCGGGGAATGCCAGTTGAAATGCCTGATGCGTAAGCATATCCAGTACAGCGGATTGATACTGACGCGGTGTACCAATATCCTTCCAGTAGCAATTTTCCGGAATAAACGCCAGGATGGTCATGCCGTCCTTGATCAGGGTCCGGTAAAGGTCGATGCTGCTGGAAGAAGAGGGATCTGAAATCAATTTCAGAACTTGCGGATCAATGACCTGAATGCCGGTAAAGGTGAGTTTGCAGGCGGGAATCCGGCTGTCTTTCGGCATTTCAGGACCTGAAGGCGCGAACTCACCCCCATCAACGCCGATCACGGACAGGTTTTCATCCACGGATACCGTATTGATTTCCGGAAAATCGTGAAGAACCAGCGTGACCGGATGTCCGTGATGCTGATGAAAGTCATAAACAGCCTTCAGATCAATGTCCGTTACAATATCTCCGTTGATAACCATGAAAGCGTCCTGATCCCAGAAGTCCCGGACATTGTGAATTGCTCCGCCGGTACCAAGAATCCAAGGCTCATAACGGGTTTGAACTGGAACGGAATAACGCTGCTCCGCCAGAAAAGCCTCAATGTTCTGATGCAGATGATGGGTATTGATCATGATGGACCGGCACCCGGCCTGAATCAGGCTTTGAATGGTTCTGTCCAGCAGCGGCTTTCCGTTTATGGGAAACAGGGGTTTGGGAATGTACCTGGTATGAGGAAGCAGACGTGTGCCCAGACCCGCGCATAATATGAGTGATTTCAGGATGACAGCAACCGCAGGTATTTTTGAATGGTGTTGGCGTAGAATTCTATCTGCTCTTTATCTTCAGATCCGGCGACACCGTGGGTGATAAAAAAGTCTTCGGCATTTTTGTAATTGATTTTGGACAAAGCCTCCTTATGCCCTATTTCACGACGTTTGTACATCCGGTTGCCACGGGAGAGAATTTTTCTGGAACGGCCATCGGCATCCACGGTATTTTTGGGGTATCGCATAAAGAAATTCAGGACAACCCAATAGGATTCAAAATATGTTCTGATGAATCTGGCGAAGAGCCTAAGCTTTCTGAAGCCCACAGAAGTAATGTTATAGGTTTCCGGCAACATGGGATGTGGGATGATAATGGCATCATCAATAAATGCCTTAAGGGATTTACGCACAAAATAATCCGGGGTATTGTCCACATCGTATGCAAATTCATTTTTAAAGAAATTTCGCAGAAAGGCATATCCAGGCTGAATGTCCGAAGTGGAAAACTGAAAGACATCCCTGTCCAGAATGGTAAGGGCTGTAAAGACTGGGGGAACGAAGAAAATTATGCAGTTGTTTTTATAGTATTCCAAAATGGGCCGTTTGCTGACGACGACTTTGTACTCGGTTTTGGAAAATGACTCGCTGTCTTCACTGGAGAAACGCTCCACGAATTTTCGATGTACATACGCATCAAGCACCTGCTGAATCGCATTGGAAGTATCCATCATAAGGGTGTCCGCCAGTTTCGCCCCGGATGCATACAGATAGCTCATGTAGATTTCAATGTCGTTTGACAGATCATCAAAGGAAAATCGTTTCTGGGATAAGTTCAGCAGTGCGCCGGCTGCCAGCGCGTGCGGAGTGACGACCGATACGCTGTCTATCGCATTAAGTATCCTGAAGCCGAGATTGCGACAGAGTTCATTGTTCTGTTTGGAAGTCATGTTCTGAATCGACAGGCCGCTCTGAGCCTGAAGGCTGTTTAAGGATATTGGTTCATGAAAATTAATATATATCCGGCCATATCGTTTTTTCAGAAGCTTTCTGGCCTTGATCACCTGCATGAAGCTTTCAGGTTTTTTCTGCCCGCCTTCCAGTTCGTGAAGGTATGCGCCTTCTTCCAGCACCCGATCGTAGCCAACATAGATGGGAACAAAAACCAAGTCCTTACAAGCGCCTTGCTTGAAGGAATCCAGGAGAATAGATAAGAGTCCAAGCTTTGGCAGAATGAGTTTCCCGGTTCGGCTCCTTCCGCCTTCGATAAAGAATTCAATGTTGAAACCATCTTCAAGGAGCTTGAGAATGTACTCGGAAAAAACTTTTGAATAGAGTACCGCCCCTTTAAAAGATCTTCGGATAAAAAAAGCGCCGCATCCCCTGAACATCGGTCCTATGGGCCAGAAAGACAGATTTTTTCCGGCGGCGATCAGAGGACAGGGCATATTGTTCAGATGCATCAGATAGGACAGGATCAAGTAATCAAGATGGCTTTTGTGGCAGGGGATAAAAACGAGCGGGCCTTTTTGAGAGGCGGTTTTGACCCGGTTCAGCCCTTCGGTATCCAGGGTTACGCCGTCGAACATGGTGCGTATGATCCAGCCGACTGTCTTGGCGGCAATGCTTATCATGGAAGGATTATACCGTGCGGCGATTTCATCCAGATTCTCATTGGCCTGTTTGTGGATTTTATGGATGGGGATGTTCTTCTTCTGAGCATGATGCTCCATAAAATCTCTAAGGCGGTCATGGGTTAAAATGGATTCCTTGAATTCCTCGGGAGATTTCAAAACAGGCCCGATGGTGCTTACCCGGTGCCGGTTGATTTGCAAGAGCAACTTCTTTCGAAGAAGCAGGGAAAGGGGGTCAACGGGTTTTCCCTGATGGTCACTCTGGTTTAAAAACCACTGTAGATTCAGCGGCTCTGAGACTTCAACAAAGAGTTTGCCCGGGTTCTTAAACAAAGTGATCAGACGTCTTATTCTGCCAGGGTTGATTTCCGTGCCAAACATCATGTTCAGAAGGCTTGATGTCGATCGATCCGGAAATTTGCTGAAAAACATGACCAGGGGGACAATCACGATCGGCTTGTCCATCGTCTGCTGAATTTCAACAAGATACCGGACAGGATCTGTTTTGGATTTTACGAATCTTCGGTAAAATCCATTGTCTTCAACCAGCGAGACCAGTGCGGATGCACCAGTTGCCAGTTCCTCTTGGATGTACCCGCCGTTATATGGGCTGGGTAGGGCGAAATGACGAAAAAAATAATCCAGATTGAATATGACAATGCGGAGCAGGCGCGCCAATGGCTGCCAGATAAAAATTCGGTAATCACACCCGATTTCCGGGGCTTTCAGATTTAACTGGTTAAAGCGGGTGTAATAAAACAGCCATTCAAAATAACTTTTGGTTTTATGAACATAAACAATTACAGCATCTTCCGGAAGTTGTTTGAGAGATTTGATCTGGTCTTCGTGAATCTTGATTCCCGAATAAAAAAGCTTGAAAAAACCATGTACAATGAAGCTGATATGCCGGGGCAGGTAGCAGGAAAAATACTGGCATCCGCCTTGGAGTATCCAGTCGATGCAGCGATTATAGCTTGTTTTTAAGGCTGAAATGGAAATTTTTTTCATAAGCGCACCCTGCAAATTGAAGTTAATCTGAAAGTGAGACCAGTCGAATCAAAATAACAAAGGCGGATTTTCATTGCAATATTTAAATCCCCCATATAAATTAAAAGTGAAGACAAAAGGCGATTGGTTGATTTAATGACGTGGATAACCACTGTTCACAAGGAGGTGCTGTATGGAAAAAAAAGACATTGTCAGTATCGCTGAAGGGTTAAGGCTCATTGAAATGGGTGTTGAGAAAATTCAGGGCGTGATGCGGGAAAAGAAAATCAAATCACTCAAAGATATCGCGGCTGAACTCATCCCTTTTTTCAAGGAAGACGACCACGAATTAACTGATTCGGTCATCAAACGGCTGGAAAAATAGTCTATTACTCGATGTTCAAGTTTTTTTAAAATGCTTTAGTTTCATTAGGTGATGGGTGATGGGATTATACAGACGATAGAGAACAGTTTGTTCTGTCATCTGTCATACGCTGCCCGTGTCACTCATCACTCGTTGTTATCAGACAGCCCGCGATATTATTGAGTTCCGCATAGGTCTACAAGTTTTGGCATCTTGAGTTCGGATATGTCT